>JAFMLQ010000058.1 GCA_017852075.1 Flavobacteriaceae bacterium
ATCGAAGTAGAGGGTCGGTATGACGATCCCTCTTTAGCTACTCAAAGAGCCTTTGTAGAAGAAATTTTATTTATTGCGGGGTATGTCCCAGAGCAAATTCAAGTCTATCAAACCCTACCCAATTATGCACATGTATATCGTGTCACATTAGATTCAGTAAATGGGGGATTTCTCTTTGTACGCTGGGACAAAAATAAAAAAGAGCATTTCATTGCAAATAAAATGATTGATCCAGGGCTTTATTACAATCTAAAAGCAGCACGTGAGATCATGCGTAAACAAACCCAAAAAGCAAGCTTTAGTGTAGATGATCCTGCACTTCAAGCTGCAGATCAAGAGCAAATAGGAGAGGCTGATTTAAAAGAGTTACGTGAGGCCTTAGATGAGAAGGAATTAGAAAAATTAAAGGCTGCACGAATTATTGAGCAAAAAATCAATCAAAAGGCACAACGAAAAACGGAGCGAAAAGCTTTAAAAAAAGAAAATTAGAGCGGGATTATTTTTAAAAAAATTTCAGCGCCTACTCCTCAATATGTTTAAAAAAATCAGATAGCTTGATATCAAGTCCGTCACAAATCTTTTTCAAGTATTGGATGGACAAATTCGTTTTTCCTTTTTCAATGATGGAAGCATATTTTCTATCGATATCTATCTCCAAAGCTAACTTTTCCTGAGAAAGTCCTTTTGTCTTTCGCAGTAGCTTAATTTGGTTAGATATTTTTTCAAGAAATTCAATACACTAGATCTAAATATAGATTGGCTAAAATTATTTATAAATTCAGATTAAAAGATTGTATAACAATACCCCGTATCAGAGTACAATATCTTTTTTTTAATCTTTTGCTAGATTTAAATTATAAACCAATTTATGTCTAGGTTTGATATTTTAAATATCAAAGTTTGATAAAACGATGTACAATTTATATTGTATTTCAAATCAAGAACTTGAATGATTTTATTAAAAAAATCTATTGTTAACAGAAGACTCTCTCTTATCTTGTTAGTCTTCTCTTTTGTTTTGGATACAGTTTTAGTTGTGCTTTTTGGGGTGCAGTTTCATAACTATTTTCCACTCCTGTATATCGTTTGTTTTTTATACTATTACAGGAGTCATTACCAAAGAGGATGGTTGCTATTAGACCTCGCTTTAGTGTCTCAAATGATAGGTTTGTATTTCGTTTATTTCTTGCCTAACAGTATGGCAACCTTTTTTGGTTCTATTCTGATGTTCAATTTAAATCTTTTGTTTTTGTCATATCTGATTTCAAAGTGTACTTCAATATCCGACAAAAGATTCTATTTAGTTGGTCCTTTACTGATTATTCCTTATTTGATGGTAATTTTTTTTCAGTTGAATGAAAATTTCGACACCTTACTATGGATAGTACTCTTTAGGGTGCCTTTCTTATTGATTTTTGTATCAGTATCTTTTGCGCACTTTTCGTTCTTACCAACATTGAAAAGTAGTTTTGTAATGATTGGATCCTTGCTTATCGTTATAAATAATATATTGTTTGCCTATAATTATTTCTATTTTAAAGAAATATTTTTTAGTTACGAAAAAACCTTATTTTATCTATTAGGAACTTTCTTAATCATCAAGTTTTTAGAACAGAAACTTGAAAAAAAAGAGGATTCCTTAAGCTCAATGATTTAGATCTCAATCAAAAGAAACGGTGAGGGCATTTCCATTTAGCGAAGCTGTGTAGCATTTAAGTGATCCACCACAAGTGTCGGAGAAAGAATTGTTGTGATGTTGGCAGGTAAATTCACTTCCATCATATACCCAACGATCTCTGTTTCCTTGATGAGGACAGCGGTTGTCAAATACACGAATCTCTTCTTCACTGATACGAACTAATAATAGGCTTTCACTAATATAATTCATCCATCCTCCTACCTCTTGAAGATTAGAAAAAGAATTGTTTGTAAGATCAATAGTTAGAGGAGCTCTGCCTGAGTCATCGGAAATATAGTCTGAAGAATTATCAGAAGATATTTCTTCAGTGGCGCATGCTTCCAATAAGGGAATGCCCAAGGCCGCAATTACAATAGGCTTACAAGCTGTTTTTAAAAAATCTCTCCTATTTTTCATGATTGTTTTTGTTTAAAGATAAGTAAAAATAAATAAACACAAATGATTAATTCTTTCACGATTTCATTTACTTTTGTCTCATGTGCAAGAAAATTACATTCCTCTTATTTTTTACAAGTTTAGCTGCTTTTTCCCAAAATACGGGCGCTCTTAGCGGACGAATTATAGACCTACAAAGTCAACAACCTCTCGAAGGAGCTACAATTATTCTGGAAGGAACCCTTATAGGTACGGTAACTGACGCGGATGGTTTTTTTAATCTAAACGAAATCCCAGCAAAATCTTACAATTTAATTGCAAGCTATTTGGGATATGAAACGGCAACTCAATACAATATTATTGTCAAATCTGTAGGAAATATCCCTTTACTTTTTGAGCTCGAAGAAGTTGCAGAAAATCTAGATGAGGTAGTGGTAGTTCGAAGTCCCTTTAAAACCAAGAGAGAAACTCCTCTTTCCACACAAACCTTTTCCGCGGTGGAGATTGAAACCTACCCGGGTGGTAATAACGACATTACCAAAGTAGTCCAAAGTATGCCTGGGATTTCTCCTTCCATTGGTGGATTTCGAAACGATATCATCATCCGAGGGGGAGCACCCAATGAAACCGTATACTATTTAGATGGAATTGAAATTCCAAACATCAACCACTTTAGTACCCAAGGAAGCGCTGGAGGACCTGTGGGGATGATAAATGTATCTTTTATAAGGGAGGTAACACTCTCGAGTTCTGCTTTTGGAGCAGAATACGACAATCCACTTTCAGGAGTACTCGCTTTTGAACAACGCGAAGGAGATCCTAACGGATTTGGTGGAAATTTTCGCTTTGGTGCCAGTGAAGCAGGACTAACTTTAGAAGGACCCTTATTTCGAAAAGACAAGTCAGAGCCTGCAAAAACGACCTTCTTGTTTTCTGCCAGAAGAAGCTATTTGCAATTTCTTTTTGAATTGATTGGGCTTCCCATTCGTCCCGACTATTGGGATTACCAATGGAAAATCAAACATGAAATTGATCGATACAACACCCTAACCTTTATCGGTATTGGTGCCATAGACGACTTTTCGGTCAAACCACCAGATACATTTGATGCAGAACAGCAAGCCACACTAGATCAGGTTGCTATCATTGATCAACGCAGTACTACAGTAGGACTGGCATGGAAACGGAATTATAAAAACGGTAAGGGATTTACAAACACCGCTTTGAGTTCCAATCGTTTGCAAAATGTCTTTTCCCGTTTTCAGGACAATACCAACAAAACAGGAATTTTATTTCAAAATGATTCCTTTGAATGGGAAACCAAACTCCGCTTCCAAGCAGTCCAATACATCAAAGAATGGAAGTGGTCCACAGGATTTAATATCCAAAACTCAAGCTATCAAAATAACACCCGCATTTTAAGAGAAAATTTAACCTACAATACAGATCTTAATTTTACCAAATATGGTTTTTTCATCAAAGGGTCAAGAAAATTCTTGAATGACCGACTGGATCTTTCATTAGGCTTAAGAACAGATGCTGACTCTTTTTCTTCAGGGTCCAACCTCTTTAACAACCTATCTCCAAGAGCTTCTTTTTCCTATAACTTGACCGAAGACCAGCAATGGAAACTAAACGGATCACTAGGAAGATATTTTAAAATTCCAACCTATACTATGCTTGGGTTTCAAAATCAAATATCTGAATTTATTAATCAAAATGCGAAGTACTCCAGGAGTGACCATATCGTAGCGGGCTTGGAATATAATTTAACCCCTGTTTCTCGATTTACAGTAGAAGGGTTTGTAAAAAACTACGCGAACTATCCCATATCGGTAGTTGATGGTGTGTCTCTTGCCAATAAAGGAGGAGGTTTTGAGGTGTTAGGAAATGAAGCCATCCTCACCGATGGGGAAGGTCAGAGCTCAGGAGTAGAACTTTTATTTCAACAAAAACTCTCGAGAAACTTTTATGGTATTTTTGCATACACCTACTTTTTTAGTGATTTCACTGGATTGGACGGAATTTCAAGACCTTCAGTATGGGACAGTCGGCATTTGATTTCTTTCTCAGGAGGATACAAACTCAAGCGCAATTGGGAAATTAGCGCTCGATGGAGGTTTGCCGGGAAAAATCCCTATGTGCCTGTTGATATTGAAGCAAGTACTGTTTCTTATCCAGAAATAATTTTAGATTATGACCGATTGGGAGAAGTAAAACTCAATGCTTTTAATCTAGCCGATATCCGGTTTGATAAAAAATGGAACTTCAAAGAACTCTCTTTCAACTTGTATTTTGAAGTCCAAAATTTCTTGGCACAGCCCAATCCAACTCCTGAAGAATACGGATTGAATAGAAACGATGAAGGGCTGGTGGTTTTGCCAAAGAGTTTAGTTCCCGTATCTACAAATGAAGGAAATAACACACCCTTACCCTCTTTTGGATTTGTATTGTTTTTTTAACATTCAATACGTTCAGTTTTGTAGATCCAAAAGTCCTTCAGGTAACGCAACATGAATTTCCTTCTCACTTCGAACAACTTTGATAATAAAATCATTGTGAATCGGGACTAAAGCCACTGAACCATCTTTCTTTTTTAATTCAAACAGAGCTTGTAACCCTTGATCTTGAACACCTTGAATGGTTCCGAGTACTTTAGCATTCTCAACAAGTGTAAACTCAATTACCTCGTGGTAATAAAACTTTTTTCCGTCCAAAGGAGGAAGAAAGCTTAAGGGTAGGTACAAATCTTTTTTTAATAGCCCGTCCGCGGCAACTTCATCCTTCACATTTTCAAATTGTACCCGGAGCAACGCTGATTTGTGCAGCTGACATTTCTGTATAAAAAAAGGAACCAATCCTGTGGCGAGTTCCACAAAGATTGATTCCAATGTAGTGTAGTCTTCAGGATGATCACTATCTGTTTTGATCAGTAACTCTCCCTTAAAACTATATTTTCCAACGATGGTTCCTACGTAGAAGCAATCCTCCTTTTTCATCGTTGAAAGTAATGCTTATTCTGCCTTTCCTTCTTCAGAATCTGATTGTCCTTCTTCCGTTGGAGTTTCTTCTGGTTTTGTTTCTTTGGCAGGAGCTTCCTCTACAGGAGCTTCCTCTACAGG
>JAFMLQ010000034.1 GCA_017852075.1 Flavobacteriaceae bacterium
AGCATCTCCCTTTTAAGGAGAGGGTCCTGGGTTCGAGCCCCAGCCAAGTCACTCTCCTTCTTTAATTTTTGCGCACGTGGCGGAATTGGTAGACGCGCTAGCTTGAGGGGCTAGTGGGATTTTTCCCGTGGAAGTTCGAGTCTTCTCGTGCGCACTTTTTCCTTATTTAAAAAAAAAACACTATGTTTGTTTAAGCTTTTGTAATGAGTATTGAACATGGATAGGATAAAGAGCAGCTTTAGCATCAAAAATCTCGAGAATCTCTCGGGTATTAAAGCACATACACTTCGGATTTGGGAAAAAAGATATAATCTACTTGAACCCGAACGCACCGATACGAACATCAGACGTTACAGTTTAGATAGTCTCCGGAAACTACTCAATGTTACTTTGTTGTACAACCACGGGTTTAAAATTTCGAAAATCGCGAGCCTCAATGCCGATGAAATTCCAAAATTAGTTAGAAGTATCGCTTTAAAGTCAAATACCGAACAGGTTTCCATCAATGCGTTCAAATTGGCTATGATCAATTTCGATTACGAATTGTTTGATAATAATTACGATGAAATTCAACAGCACCACGATTTTGAATATATTTTCATGAAAATCTTTATGCCGTTGATGAAAGAACTTGGTATTCTTTGGCAAACAGGCGCTATTTCTCCTTCACATGAACATTTTATTACCAATTTGGTCAAACAAAAAATTCATGTTCAAACCGAAAATCTTCAGAGAAATAAAGCTAAAAACGATGTCCAGCCTATCTTTGTACTTTTTCTTCCTGAGAACGAAATTCATGAATTAGGAATTCTATATTTAAATTTTCTAATTCTTTCCAAAGGCTATCGCACGATTTTTCTCGGGCAATCTCTTCAAATTTCAAGTCTTCAAACCCTATACAGCTACGACACAAGTTTCAATTTTGTAAGCTATTTAACTGTAGAACCCAATAAAGATGAAATCATGCCTTTTTTAAAGGAATTTTATACTCATTTATTGGAGAATCAGAAATCCAAGCTCATACTATTTGGTCCACAACAAGTGGAAATTATCAAAGAGGAACTGCCAGAGCAAATTGAAATGTACCGCTCTGTAGAGTCTTTTATTTTTCAATATTTCTCTGAAAACGTTTTTGTTTAACTTTTCTTAGATTTGATTATCTTTATATCGTATTTATAATACTATATTTAAAAGAAATTGTAATGAAACAACTGTTTGACACGGTCTCTGAAGATTGCAGTAAAATTGTAACCCAATCCTACAGCACCTCCTTTTCTATGGCCACGAAAATGCTGCATTCAAGCATAAGAAACCACATTTACAATATTTATGGTTTCGTTCGTTTTGCAGATGAGATTGTAGATTCTTTTCACGATTATCCAAAAAAAGAGTTGCTCGACCGATTTGAAACAGACCTTTATCATAGCTTAAACAAAAAAATAAGTTTAAATCCTATTCTCAACGCCTTTCAAAATACAGTGCATGAGTTCGGGATTGATCACAAATTGATTGCAGCATTTATGAGAAGTATGCGCTGGGATTTAGAAAAGAAGGTGTACGAAACAGAACAGGAGTATAAAGATTACATCTATGGTTCTGCAGATGTTGTGGGACTCATGTGTCTCAAAATTTTTGTCAAAGGAGATGTAGAACAATATGAAAGTTTAAAGCCATCAGCAATGGCATTGGGTTCAGCTTTTCAAAAAGTAAATTTTCTCAGAGATTTAAAAAAGGATTTTCAAGATCTGGAACGTACTTATTTCCCCAATGTGAATTTTAATCAATTCGATGAAACTTCAAAATCTGCCATTATTAAAGAAATAGAAAACGATTTTGCAATCGCATTAGAAGGAATTTTTAAATTGCCCACAGAAGCGCGTTTTGGAGTGTATACAGCATATAAATATTACAGCAAATTATTGGCTAAGCTCAAACGAACACCTTCCTTAAACATTCAACAAACACGAATACGAGTACCCAATTATCAAAAAATGACTGTTTTTGCTAGAAGCTACGTAAAATACCGATTAAATCTACTTTAGAACCTATGACATTTCTCTGGATTATTACTGTTTCACTAACCTTTGTGTTTATGGAATTTGTGGCGTGGTTTTCCCATAAATACATTATGCACGGATTCTTATGGTCGCTTCATAAGGACCATCATCTGAAAGATCACAAGTCATGGTTCGAGCGCAATGATTTCTTTTTTATTTTCTATGCCTTGGTAAGTTCTGTTTTTGTAATCCTTTGGGGAGAGGCTGGTTTTTGGTTTGGACTACCCATAGCCCTGGGTATCTTTCTATACGGTTTGACTTATTTTATGGTGCATGATATTTTTATTCATCAACGTTTTAAATGGTTCAGAAACGCAAATAATAAATATGCGCGGGGAATCCGAAGGGCACATAAAATCCACCATAAAAATATCCACAAAGAAAAGGGAGAGTGTTTTGGGATGCTATGGGTTCCGTTAAAGTATTTTAGATAATCAATTTTTTAACCAATTATTGGTAAAATTACAAGCGCGACTGTCTCGATTTACATTTACGTAAGTACTTTCAATTTTTTCTGACATCCACTCCTTAATAAGATTCAATTGCTTTTCTTTTAAAGCCAGAGATTTGATACGTACATAATCCAATGAATAATCTGCCACATGTTCATCATACCGATTACTCACTTTTAAAATCTTATACTTTTTCAAACCTGAACTTTCCTCTTCTACTAGAGGTAATGAAATTTCTCCGTCTTTTAAATTTCTAATTTGACTGTAAAGTACAGGATCTAAATTCGTCAATTCAAAACGTGTATCTCCAGTCTGAGGATTGATAAGCACTCCGCCATTATACTTGGTTTCTTTTTCGTCAGAAAAAGCCAAGGCGGCATCTTGAAACGTAATCTCCTCGTCGACCAAACGCTTTCTCAAGGTATCTAACTTCTTTTTAGCGTCTTGCAATTGTCCAGGTTCTATTTTTGGAGTGAGCAAAATATGTCGTACATCCACTTCCTGGCCTCGTATTTTATCAACCATAAGAATATGCCACCCAAAATCGGTTTTAAAAGGCTGGGATATTTCACCTTCCTCAAGACTAAAGGCCTCATCTCGAAACTCTTTAACCATCCGTGGACGCTTTCTGTGGAGGGTATATTTTCCTCCTGAAGCCCTAGATCCGGGATCTTGAGAATATAAAATAGCTTTTGAAGCGAAGCTTGAACCTCTTTCTAAGATGTCTTCTTTGAAGGTGTTCAGCTGATTTATGATTCGATTTTGTTCGGTCTCACTCACTTCAGGCTCAATAACAATTTGGGATATTTCTAGCTCCGTACCAAAAGTAGGAAGTTCGCTTTTAGGAATCGATTCAAAAAACAAACGTACCTCTTCTGGAGTTACTTCTACGTCCTCCACTATAGAGGCTTGCATCATTGAAGATAGTTTTTGGATTTTATTAATTTCAAAAATTTCTTGACGAAAACTAGATTCATCTTCTTTATTATAAAATTCCAATACCTTTTCTATAGATCCCAATTGTTGAGTAAAATTGTCAATAATCTGATCTACAGTACTGTAAATTTCTTCTGTACTAATCTCCAAGCTATCTTGAACAGCATGATGTGCGTAGAGTTTGTCTTCCATCAATTTTCCCAATAATTGACATCTAGTGACACCCTGTGTTGGAATGCCTTGAGAACGCATTTCAATTAAGGTTTTGTCGATGTCCGAATCTAAAATCACATAATCTCCTACTACTGCTGAAACACCATCTACTTTAATTCGACTGGCCAGCAAATTGTCCTGAGCCTGTATAGGGTTTAGAGAAAAACCAATTACGATAATAAAACTAATAAATTTCAAAAGTCTTGGATTGAATTGCATCTTGTATAATCTCTTTTTCAAATTGTTTTGTAAATTTTAATTGACGTTGGTTTAAAATTATATTTTTTATGGAGGTTTCCAAAACTTCTCTAGGAGCCAACTCCCCTTTTTTCAGAAAGTCTTTTACAAAAAACAAATATACCCCCAATGTATCTTCGATTTTAAAGAATTGTGATTTTTTTATGTATTTGCTGAAATTCTCCTGATTTAAAAATTGCACTCTTGAGGTTAGGTTGTTTTTGTTGATCCACAAACTGTCCATAAGTATATAGCTATGGTATTGAAACGAAAGCGAATCTAAAAAAAACTGATCGTTTCTAGTGAAACGCTGAAAACTCCTTTGAATCTCATTTTGATCTACGTTGTCTGGTGGTAAATGTATGTACCGAACCTGATAAAGGGGTGCTTTCAATTTAAAAACCGACTTATTTTTGAACAAAAATGAATCAATTTCATCAACCGTTACCAAAGTATCTATGCTTTTATTGACTATTGATTTGCGATACGTATTGGCGTAGAGGTCTATTCTATAGGCTGCAATAAGTTGTTCCAGTTTTTCAATTTCGGATTGGGGTAAATTGACCTGAGCTTGTTGAATTAAAATCTTGTCGCGTGCCCATGAATCAATTAAAGCTCTTGATTTTAAAATACTGTCAGATTCGCTTTCAAAAGAATTCAATTCTGATTTTAGATCATCTCGATACAGGTACTCAGTTCCTACTCGAGCTAATACTTCTTGGTTTTCAGGGCCCCATACTGTACACGCATTTACCAAAGAAAGTAAAACCACACAAAATATCAAGATTCTATAGGTGGTGTCAACGTAAAGATTCGTTTTTATTGTCCATTTATTAACAATTTGAAATTTATTAGTTAATAAACTTTGTAAATTTTTGATTTTGTGCACGTTAAATTGTTGAAAATATTTTAATAACTATTAATTTATTCCTAAATTGTGAAAAATTTGAAGCCGTTGTCTAAAAAACTACTTCTTTTAACTTTTATTTTTAATTCCATTGCCATTCAGGCAACCGACTTTTCTGACTCCAATATTACGACAATCGAAAAAGCAACGCAAGTTGCGAAAAATGTATTTTATAAAGAAGGAGTTCTCTACTTAAAAGGCTTTGAAGGAGCCGGAATTATTGAAATTTATTCCATTATTGGGAATAAAATTACGGAAACTAAAACCTTGGAACTTAATTCTTTTCAATTCCCATTACCCCTTGAACAAGGCAATATGTACATTATAAGGGTGATTGCCAAGGGTATGGTAACTACGTTTAAGGTAGTCGCTTCCTGAAGATTTTTAACTCGGACTATAATTTGGTGCTTCTTTCGTTACACGAATGTTGTGGGGGTGACTTTCACGCATACCTGCAGATGTAATCGTAATAAACTGCCCGTTAATTTTTAAATCTTCAATGTCCTTTGCTCCACAATATCCCATTCCTGCTCTCAATCCACCAACAAACTGATGAATACTTTCATTGAGATCGCCTTTGAACGGGACTCTACCTACTATTCCTTCTGGAACTAACTTTTTAATATCATCTTCCACATCTTGAAAATAACGGTCTTTACTGCCCATTTTCATAGCCTCTACAGAGCCCATACCGCGATAGGTTTTGTATTTCCGGCCTTCATAAATTACCGTTTCCCCAGGTGATTCTCGAGTTCCTGCAAGAAGTGATCCGAGCATGACAGAGTCTGCTCCAGCGGCAATCGCTTTTGGAATATCTCCTGTGTAACGAATGCCCCCATCGGCAATAAGGGGTATGCCCGATCCTTCGAGTCCTTTTCGAACTTCAGTAATGGCTGAAAGTTGAGGGTACCCTACCCCTGCTATTACTCTAGTAGTGCAGATTGAACCTGGACCTATACCCACCTTTACAGCATCTGCCCCTATTGATACAAGGTATTTCGCAGCAGCAGCGGTTGCTATATTACCGACTACAACATCTAGTTTAGGGAACTGAGCCTTCACTTTTTGAACAACCTCTCCTACCCCCTTACTATGTCCGTGTGCCGTATCAATTACAATGGCATCAACACCTGCTTGATATAGTGCATCCACACGATCCAATACATCGGAGGTTACACCCACAGCAGCAGCCACGCGCAAACGTCCAAATTCATCTTTATTGGCGTTCGGCTTTTTGGAATGCTTGGTGATATCACGAAAGGTTATCAGCCCTACAAGGGTGTTGTCTTCTGCAACAACAGGTAATTTTTCGATTTTATGCTTTTGCAAAATTTGTTCCGCATCCTGTAAAGATGTTCCTTCATTTACAGTAATCAAATTGGATTGGGTCATGACCTCTTTCAAAGGACGCTTATTATTTTTTTCAAAGCGCAAATCTCGATTGGTCACAATTCCAATTAACTTATTTTCTGAATCTACAATAGGAATCCCACCAATTCTAAATTGCTCCATGCTGGAATTGGCATCTGCCACCAAGGCGGTTTCTGGAAGCGTCACAGGATCGATAATCATTCCCGATTCAGAACGTTTGACTGCCCGAACTTTTACCGCCTGTTCTTCTATGGTCATGTTTTTGTGTAACACCCCTATGCCTCCCTCACGTGCCATAGCAATCGCCATCTTACTTTCTGTAACAGTGTCCATGGCAGCCGAAATCATAGGTATATTCAATGGAATATTTCTACTAAAACGAGACTGGATAGAAACTTCTCTAGGGAGAATTTCTGAGTAAGCGGGAACCAAAAGAACATCGTCGTAGGTCAACCCTTGTCCAATAAATTTAACGGAATTCATAAGCAACTAATATCTAATTAATTGCATGCAAATATAAGGATTTTTGATGTCCTTTCAGCACCTTTTATCTAAAATCAACGTTGATGATCGAACTGGATCACAAATGCACTTCAATTCCTGCGTAGATACCAAAAGGATGACCTGGGCGAAATCCTGCAGGTACCCTAGATGCTGGATATATATTATTAAACAGATTAATTACATTGGTTGTGAGATTCACTTGAGGTACAATGGGGTATTTGACAGAAAGGTCAACGACAAGGCTTCCTGGTATTGGAAAGGGGTCATTGTTTCCATTATTTGAGGCTTGAGTATCAAAAGCACCGTTATATCTCAAATTGAAATTCGTTTCAAAATCAGGATGATTTAAACTTACACTCAAATTCAATTGGTGCTGTGGAATATAAGGTACCCGATCGTCTATTCTCACCTCTCCCCAAATGCCTTGTGTGCTTCCAAAATCACTTTTAAAAATTGCATTAGTAAGGGTGTAGGAAAAAGAGAGAGGAATTTGGACTTTAGATTCTGATGGTGTGAGATTGTAATTCAATAATAACTCGAAACCACTCACTTGTACCTCACCTGCATTAAACTGATCTAGAGATCCAGTACCTCCACTTGACGCGAGGTCTGAACCTAAAAGATTTGAATAATTGTTGAAATATCCAATCCATTCGCCACGTAAACGACCGTAATTGAAGCGTGTGCCCAATTCGTAATTCACACTTTCCTCAGCACGTTCTCCGGGAGTATTTCCTGGAGGGGAAAATCCTTTATGAACTCCTCCGAAGATAGAAAAGTGAATGGGTAGATTATAATTAAAACCTATCCCAGGGATAAAGGTATTTATCTTATTTTCTCTTGTATTTAATGCAGTTCCATTTCGAGTTGGATCTGATTTGCCATAATCCTTTCTTTGAAGAACTATATTTTCAAACCGGATTCCAGGGGTGAGTGTTAAAGCATTCCTTTTGTATTTATAAAGCATATAGGCTGCAACTGCCTGCGCACTAGAAATTCGATTTCCTTGGGCTCCTTCGGGTCCTTTTGAAAGTAATGTCATCTCGCCTCCATTAATGCTGTACCCGTCTTCCCATTGAAAGCGATCTTCCTCATCATAATGGATTCGACTGCCAATTTCTATATCGTGAAAGAACCCTTGAGTATCATACCAATGATAATCAAATTTGGTTTGAAAGCCTCTTGAAGAATACACGCGGTTATTCGCCTTAAGCAAAAGAGAGGCCTCCTTTTCGGTGTCACGTTCTCCATTCAAAATTGAAAGATGATTTGGATAAGTAAGGGGATATGTGAGTACCGATGAAAGGCTCTTTTTTACTCCATCAAAAATCACATCGTCCAACTTATACCAGTTTCTGGAAAAAGTGTTCAGGTAGGCATTTGTAATAATTTTCAGTTGATTAGAAAAATCCACTACATGTGTGAGCATGAATTGGGACTGTTTTGCCTTCATTTGATCTTCTTGTGAAGCTGCATATCGCATCATGGGAGTTGAATCAAAATCAGACTTAGTAAGTCCCAAGTAGGTTTCATTTGACAGCTCGTCATAAAAATGATATTTCAATTCAAGGTATTGAGGTACAGCGGCTTGGCGCTTAGACGAAAGTCTTATTTTCCCCATAAGATCAGTACTATCAAAACCTGTGTTCTGATTGTTCAATTGTTTGAATCCATTGGATCTATTATTTTGATATTCTACAACATAACCCAATCTTTCAGAGGAATGTCCTAATGAAGCATAAAGTTGTCCTGTATTAAAACTTCCATAACGAGATCGCAAATGAATCCTTAAAGAATCGGGGATGGAAGTGGAAACCAAATTGATTGCACCACCTGTGGTAAATGGACCATATTGTACCTGACTACTTCCTTTTAGAATTTCTACAGCTTCCATTCGTGAGATAGAAGGAAAATAATAAGCCGCTGGAGCACTATAAGGTGCTGGAGCAACAAGAACACCGTCTTCCATTAAAGTGATTTTGGAACTTCGTTGAGGAGAGGTTCCGCGAAGTGAAATATTGGGTCGTAAACCAAAACCATCCTCTTCATAAAGTGTCACTCCTGGTACTTCACGTAAGGCTCTATTGATATCGGTATTTCCAAACTTATTTAAATCGGCTGCAGATAAGAAATATGCAGCTCCTGTTCGATTTTGTGCTACAAATTTGTTTCCTAAAATCGTATTAGCCTTAAGAATTATTTCATCCAACTGCTGAACAGAATCGAGAACGTTTTTTTTGACTTGTTGTCCGTTAGCAAGGACGGAAATCAATGTCAGAAGAACAGAAATAAATCGTGTTTTTATCATTATTTAGACTAAATACAAATAATTTCTGCGAAAATATAATCTCGTAATTTACCATGCAAGTTTATTTAGAATAAATTTAAATAAAAATCTTGTGGGAATGATTATAAGCACTTTCGAAGGCCAATACATCAAAACTTTGGGGGAGTTTATTGTAGGTAGTCAAATAAGAAATCAATTTTTCAGTAGGCATATTTCCTATGAGTTGATCTTGTGCCATAGGGCATCCGCCCCTACCCTTTATGGTTCCATCAAAACGAAGACAACCCGCAAGAAACGCAGCGTTTACTTTTTCAAACCAAAACTTAGGATGGGTGTGAAAATGAGCGCCAAACTCAAAATCTGGATATTGCGCGATTAGGCTTGAAAATAGCACTTCAATATCTTTAACTTGAGCGTTTCCCACTGTATCTGAGAGCGAAAAAATAGTGACTCCCAATGCAGCGATTTGCTCTACCCATTGCATTATGATTTCAGGACTCCAAGGGTCTCCATAAGGATTTCCAAATCCCATAGAGAGATATACCACCACTTCTTTATCATGATTTTGAGCAAGTCTCACTATACGCTCTAAAATAGGGAAAGATTCTTTAATTGTTTTTCCTGTATTGCGCACTTGAAAATTTTCTGAAACGGAAAAAGGATAACCTAAATAGTGAATTTTCTCAAAGGACACTGCATTTTTTGCACCGCGTTCATTTGCAATAATTGTAAGCAATTTGGTAGTTGTATCAGCGCAATTTAACCCTTTGATGACCGCTTCGGTATCCGCCATTTGGGGAATGATTTTGGGAGACACAAAACTACCGCAATCCAGCGTATCAAACCCAACTTTGAGTAAAGTTTGATAATACGCAATCTTGTCTTGCGTAGAAACTATAGGATAATACGCTTGAAGTGCATCCCTAGGACATTCAATAAGTTTTATGTTTTCTTTCATTTGGGATTGATTAACAGCACCGCAATAACTATCAAAACAGCGGATTGAATTTTATTCCATACGGATTGTTTTCCGAAATTTTGAACCCTTTGTCCGAGACTACCTACGAAGATAGCACTTGCTGTGAACACGAGTAAGGCTTGGATAAAAAAAATCCCTCCTAAAATTAGAAATTGTTGATTGTACGTCAATACTTCTGAAAAAAGAAATCCTGGAAAAAAACTAATGAAAAAAAGGCTCACCTTGGGGTTTGTCAAATTCATTATAAAACCTGTAAAAAAAAGACGGTTTGAGCCTTGTCTTTCTGATTTTGAGTTTAGATTCTGGACGGGGCTTTTCCACAGTTGGAAGGCTATAAAAAGTAGATAGGAAGCTCCGAGCAACTCGATCGTACGAACGGTTTCTGGAAACTGTTCCAAAAAAGTTCCCAAACCCAAAACAACTAAAGCCGTATGGACAATTAAACCCGAACAGAGTCCTAAACTTACAAGAAATCCTCTTTTCCAACCTTGAGCTAAACTGGTACTTATTACAAACAAGATATCAGGTCCTGGAAATAGGGTTAGTGCCATAGAAGAAATCAAAAAAAGTAGCAATGTATTTTGCTCCATTGGCCTCAAATTTATTAATATATTTGCACTCGAATATAATGTTTTTGATGATGATAGAACGACTTGAAGAAGAACTCTTACCCTTGAGAGTTCAATTACAAAACCATCCTGTTTACAAATCCATTGACACCCTTGAAGATATACAGTGCTTCATGGAAGCACACGTCTTTGCCGTGTGGGATTTTATGTCCTTACTCAAACAACTTCAAAATCTTTTGAGTTGCAATACAGTGCCTTGGCGTCCATCGGGCTATCCCAAGGCTTCACGACTGATCAATGAAATTGTATGGGGAGAAGAGTCCGACATCAATCGTAATGGGGTTCCAATGAGCCACTTTGAAATGTATATCGAAGCCATGCATTCTCTCAATGCAGATACGGATCAAATAGATCGTCTGATTACTAAATTAAGTTCAGGATCCACTATATTCGAAATTTTGGAGCATGCACCCTATCCCGCTCACATCAAAAACTTTTTACAATTTACATTTGAGGTAGTAAATTCAGAAAAACCGCATATTATTGCTGCCGTTTTCACCTTTGGAAGAGAAGATTTGATTCCTGATATGTTTGTTGAAATTATCAAAAACTTGAATACCCCCGATGGTATAGATCTCTCAGATCTCACTTACTATTTTGAACGTCACATTGAAGTAGATTCTGGGGAACACGGACCTATGGCTTTGGAAATGATAAAACAACTTTGCGGTGAGGATACTGACTATTGGGAAGAAGCACTGCATTATTCCAAACAAGCACTCAGATTGCGTATCGAATTGTGGGATGGTATCTTGGCGTCCTTAGAAAATAAAACTTCTATTGTATCTCTTAAATAGTTTGGAATTAATATATTTATTAAAATTTATTTTATGAAAAACTTTACTCCTCTATTTTTCTTAGTTGTCACTCTTGGATTTTCACAAATGAAATCAGGAGCCACTGAATACGCAGAAACCATTACTTCAAAAGAATTAAAAGAAAATCTTTATGTGTATGCTTCTGACTATTTTCAAGGAAGAGAAACCGGCAAAATTGGGCAAAAAAGAGCTATTGATTTTTTACAAAACTTTTACAGAACTGCCGACATTCCTGAAGCAAATGGAACACAAGATTATTTGCAAAGCATGGAACTTACCATAAAAGGTAATACGGTGCAATCTGAAAATGTGGTTGCCATAATAAAAGGTGGTGAATATCCAGACCAGTACATCGTGATTTCTTCCCATTTAGATCATGTTGGAGTTAATGCCAAAGGAGAAATTCATAATGGAGCGGATGATGATGGTTCTGGAACAGTAGCTTTACTGGAAATTGCAGAAGCATTCAAAAAGGCCGCTGATGAAGGAAATGGCCCTAAAAGAAGTATTGTTTTCCTTCATGTTACAGGGGAAGAAAAAGGTCTTTTGGGATCTAGATACTATACTGAAAATCCTCTTTATCCTCTTGCAGATACCATGGTAAACCTGAATGTAGATATGATTGGAAGAAAAAATCCCAAAAGAGATACTGACGATCCCAATTACATCTATCTAATAGGATCCGATAGATTAAGCCAAGACCTTCACGATATTTCTGAGGCAACTAACAAAAAATTCACTCAACTCGAGTTGGATTATACCTACAATGATGAGAAGGATCCAAACCGTTTCTACTATCGAAGCGACCATTACAATTTTGCCAAGCAAAATATCCCTGTAATTTTTTATTTTAGTGGAACACACGAGGACTATCACAGACCTGGAGATACACCTGATAAAATCCTTTACCCTACCCTAGAAAAAAGAACAAAACTGATTTTTTATACGGCATGGGAGTTGGCAAATCGAAAAGAAAAAATTCAATTAAAATAAGTCATTCTCTACTGCTCACATGGTTACAAACTTAATGTTTGATTTTAACTGCTGGGGTTACTCTTGATCAGGAGTGAAAAAATACTACATCATTAGTGTGTTATACGCATAATCCTTTTGGTAGCTAATTCATCCGATGTATCTTTATCGCGAATTGCTATGTTTATAGATCGGCCACTACTTAATGATCCAAGAAAGAGAAAAACTAACTCTTCTTTAGTTTTAGTTTTTATTTTTTTTTGTACACTAACTTTTAGTCAAGAGAAAGTAACTCTAAGTGGCTACATTTCTGATTTTGAAAATGATGAAAGTTTAATAGGGGTCAGTGTAATCATACCTAAATTAAAGATTGGAACCATTACCAATGAATACGGTTTTTTTTCCTTGACCCTACCCCGGGGAAATTATACCTTTCAAATCAGTTATTTGGGATTTGAAACCTTAGTACGCGAAATGACTCTCAATAAAGATGTGACTGAAAACTTCACTCTAAATCCACAAATAGAACAATTAGAAGAAGTTATTGTTGAGGAAAATATCGAATTACTCAATGTGAGCAATCCTCAAATGAGTGTCAATACCCTATCGATCAGTACGATCAAAAAAATTCCTGCTGTACTCGGAGAGGTAGATGTGATCAAGTCCATCACATTGCTTCCTGGGGTAACCACAGCAGGAGAAGGAGCATCAGGTTTCAATGTCCGTGGCGGGGCGGCAGATCAAAACTTGATTCTTTTGGATGAAGCTATAATTTTCAATTCCTCCCATCTTTTTGGTTTCTTTTCTGTTTTCAATCCCGATGCAATTAAAGACATTCGCCTTTACAAAGGAGGAATCCCTGCTTCTTATGGTGGCCGCGCTTCTTCCGTATTAAATATTTATCAAAAAGAAGGGAATCGCAAAAAATTTGAAAGTCAGGGAGGAATTGGCTTGATTTCTAGTAGACTATTGGTGGAGGGGCCACTAAAGAAAGAGAAAAGTGCTTTTTTAATTGGAGGTCGCAGTAGCTACGCACATTTGTTTTTGCCCCTTATCGAGTCTGTAGATAACAACAAAGCCTATTTTTATGATCTCAACACGAAATTGAGTTATACATTAAACAAAAGAAATACGATATACTTATCAGGATATTTTGGTAGAGATGTATTTGATATTGACAATCTATTTGACCTTGCCTACGGCAACTCAGTAGCAAATTTTAGATGGAATCATTTATTTTCAAATAAGCTTTTTTCCAATCTTTCACTTATCTATTCAGATTATGACTATACCTTAGATTTTGGTTTGGCAGAATTTGACTGGAATCTTGGGATTACCAATTTCAATTTTAAATACGATTTCAAACATTATCTAAACAACAAAGTGAAATTGGAATATGGACTCAATGGAATTTACTACAAATTTGATCCGGGTTTTATTCAACCCACTGCTACGAGCTCTTCTATTCAATCAAGAAAACTAGAAGATAAATTTGCCTTTGAAAATGCTATTTATGGCGGATTGAGTTTTCAGCTTTCTTCCAAAGTAAACCTCCAAGCTGGAATTCGTCTCAGTAGTTTTTTACGTCTAGGTCAAAAATTAAATACCTACTCAGACAACAACCCCATAACGTATATTGAATCTTCTCAGATTTATGAAGAAGCCCTACCCATTGGAAGTATAGACTATTCAAGAGGAGAAATAATTAAAGCTTTTACCTATCCAGAACCTCGATTTTCAATGTCCTATCAGTTGAATTCAGATCAATCTGTTAAATTAAGTTACAACAGAATGGCACAATACCTGCATTTGATTTCAAATACGAATTCACCAACCCCTATTGATGTATGGACACCCAGTGGAAAATTTATTGATCCCCAACTACTTGATCAAATAGCCGTAGGCTATTTTAAAATTTTAGAAGATAATCGCTATAATTTAGAAATTGAAGCCTTTTATAAAACCATTCAAAATCGATTGGATTATATCGATGGTGCAGAACTAATTGCCAACGATGCTATAGAGCAAATACTTCTGAAAGGACATGCACGAGCAGGAGGTATGGAGGTTTTATTTCGCAAGAATGAAGGGAAACTAACGGGGTGGATTGCCTATACTCTGTCACGTTCTGAACAACAAACCCCAGGGAGGACTTCTTCAGAGGTAGGAATCAATAACGGCAACTGGTATTTTACGCCTTATGACAAAACTCATGACCTTTCAATTACCACCAATTATGGGCTCAATAAACGTTGGGACTTAAGTGCAAACTTTATCTATCAAACTGGCCAACCTATAACCTATCCGAATGCTCAATATCAATTTTCAGGTTTTTCCATCCCCAATTTCGAAGCCAGAAATAGCAGTAGGCTTCCCTCCTATCACCGTCTTGATATTTCTGCAGAATACACCCCTAAAGAACGTTCAGGTAGATGGATCTTTGGGATATACAATCTCTATAATCGGAAAAACGCTGCTTCTATTCGATTTCAAGAAAATCTGAAAACAGGAGAAAATGAAGCACTGCGCTTGACCATTTTTGGAATCATCCCCTCAGTGACTTATAACTTTAAATTTTAGCCATGAAAAAAATTACCTTTCTCTTTATTGGCTTATTTTTAATCATCAATTGTGAAGATCCGATTGCCATTGACCTCAATGAGGCGGAACCTATTCTGGTTGTAGAGGCCTATATCAATTGGATTAAAGAAATTGGTTCCTCAGAACAAGAAGTGATTTTATCGCTATCAAGTCCCTTTTTTGGCACTTCCTATAAAGCTGCTAATGGAGCCAAAGTATACATAGAAAGCGAAGCAGGACAAATTTATTCTTTTATTGAAGAGAAAGATTCTGGGCGTTATTTAAGCAGAGATACTCTTCCTTATGTGCTGAACAGAACCTATACTTTAAATATTGAATATAACGGAGAACGCTATTCAGCCACTGAAACCCTTAAAGCAGTCAGTTCGTTAACTCGTATCGATCAAGAAAAGGTAAACTTATTTGGTCAAGAAGCCGTTCAATTGGAAGCTCATGCATTAGATCCCGTAAACGAACGTAATTTTAGCTATTTTGAATTTACAAGTGACTCTCTGGAAGTTCCCGAATATAATGTATATCGAGATGACTTTAGTAATGGAGGAGAATACTATGGCTTTCTCTTGGATAGGGATTTAGAGCAAGGAGATCTGGTACGTATCCGACAGTATGGATTGTCTAATTTTGCCTATAATTATTGGTATTTATTGATCTTACAGAATACCCAACAAGGAGGGCCATTTCAAACTACACCCGTAAACCTATTGGGCAATCTGATTCATGAAACCGATCCTACACGTAACCCGTTTGGATATTTCCGACTTTCTGAAGTATCAGAAATCAACTATCAAATTAAATAATCCGGAAGACACAAGGGAAATTACTAGTCTCACAAACCTTAAACTGTAAAAAGCAAAAAAACCGTCTTTTTACAGACGGTTTTAAAAAAAACAAATTGGTCTATGATTGCAGCTCAAAACAGTAGTTTTAAACTTGCAAATTGAAAGTAATATTTTTTTTTAGATTATTAAAATTTTAAAATGAAAATTAGATATAAATATGACTTTTCTTAAAAAAGTTAAAATTATTTATGATTTTGTTAAAGCATTGAAGATTTACTTTTTGATTTAGCAAACTTAAAAAGTATTAAAAATTAATTATTTTTTAAATTTTATTCAATACTCAAGCTTGGTCTCCAAGAGATTGGTAAATTTTTTATTTACCTTTTTGATAAAATAGCAATTGACTTTACTTACCTATGAAAACCTCAATTATATAAGAAAACGTTAATCAAAAAACCTGTCTATATCTTATCAGAGATCAGTTAAGTACAAAAGAAGCTTTTCTTTTTGTATTTGAGTCAGTTCCGATAAAAACTGTAAAGTCTCCTTTTTCAGCCTCCCAAACACCTAAGGCATTATAAAAAGATAAGAGTTGCCTGTTGATTTTAAATTCAATTTTTTTACTTTCTCCTGGTTTCAATTCAACAAGTTCAAAACCTTTAAGTTCACGAGTGGGCCTTACTGCAGAAGCATAGTGATCTTTGAGATAAAGTTGTACTACTTCTTTACCTGTTTTATTTCCTGTATTCTTAACTATTACAGACGCTATGATATCCTCTCCATCATTCATAATATCGTTACTTAACTGAATATCAGAATAAGAAAAGGTAGTATAACTAAGTCCAAATCCGAAAGGATAAAGAGGACTATTTTTCTCGTCTCCGTAGTGTGACCAAAAAACACTTCCGTTATCCCCTCCATTGGCTCCTGGACGACCTGTGCTTTTCTGATTATAATATATTGGAAGTTGACCCTCGCTTCTTGGAAAACTCATCGGTAATTTACCGCTAGGATTATAATCCCCGTAGAGCACTTGAGCAATTGCATGTCCTGATTGAGATCCCAAGTGCCAAGATTCAAGGATTGCTGGAATATGCTCATCAGCCCAATTTAAAATTAAAGGACGACCGTTCATTAAAACTAAAACGATATTTTTATTTACTTCATACACAGCTTCAAGAAGATCTTGTTGGAGACCAGGCAAGTCTATATGAGCTCGACTTCTTCCTTCGCCAGATTGAAATCCATATTCACCCAAAACCATTATCACTATATCTGAATTTTCTGCTGCACGTACTGCTGCTTCAATACCAGAATAATCATCTTCATTTATATCTACTTCCTCATGAAATCCGGCAGGAATTTTATTTATCAAGCGAACACCTTGTTCATAGATCAATTCATTACCCTTGTAGTTTTTCATACCTTCTAGTAATGAAATAGCAGATTCATTTTCAGCAGCAATACGCCAATTACCTAGAGGACTATTTTTATCGGCTGCTAAAGGACCTATCAATGCAATTTTTTGGTCTTTTTTCTTAAGGGGTAATAATTTGTCATGATTTTTAAGCAGCACTATAGACTTTTTGGCCATATCTAAAGCCCCTTCAACTATTTCCTTAGAACCCGTTACAAGCTGTTCTCTGGTTTCATTACAATAACGATAGGGGTCTTCAAAAAGTCCCAATTCAAACTTTACTCGAAGAATCCTTCTAACGGCATCATTAATTTCAGAGACCTTTACTTTTCCTTCCTCTAGAAGTGATTTTAAATGCTCAATATAAATCAAGGATTCCATGTCCATATCCGATCCCCCTTTAAGTGCTAATTCACCTGCATGTTTTCTGTCTTTCGCATAACCATGGTCTATCATTTCACGAATAGACCCCCAATCAGAGACTACGAAACCATTAAAATTCCAATCTTTTTTTAGTATGTCTCTTTGCAAATACCTATCTGCTGTAGAGGGAATTCCATTTAAGTCATTAAAAGAATTCATAAATGTACGAACCCCAGCATCAGCTGCTGCCTTAAATGGCGGAAGCACCATATTGTGTAAGGTATTCAAACCTATATCTACAGTATTATAGTCTCTACCAGCTTCCGCAAATCCATAACCAGCAAAATGTTTTGCACAAGCTGCGATAGTCCCGGGTAATGAAAGATCCTCACCCTGAAACCCCTTTACTCTTGCAATGGCTATTTGGCTACCTAAAAATGGATCTTCACCAGCTCCTTCCATCACACGTCCCCACCTAGCGTCTCGTGTGATGTCCACCATAGGGGCAAATGTCCAATTAATTCCCGCTGCAGCAGCTTCCTTTGCGGCTAATTCCGCTGATCGCTTGATGGACTCTAAATCCCAGCTTGCCGATTCAGCAAGAGGAATGGGAGACACTGTTTTGTATCCATGAATAAGGTCAAAGCCAATAATTAAAGGGATGCCCAAACGGGTTTGCTCTACTGCAATTTTTTGAACCTCACGAACTTCTTCCACCCCACGCACATTGAGCATAGAACCTACAAGACCCGAAGCTAAATTTTGGAATTTTTCTGCAGCATCACCCTCCTTGGGAGTTGGACCTGTTACATTCCAAAAGCCGTTATATTGATTCATTTGACCAATTTTTTCCTCTATAGTCATCTGATCGATTAGGGCATTTACTTTGCTTTCAATGGCTGGGTCTAATTGCTGTGCAAAAAGATTATTTAGATGTACAAAAAAAACGAATAAAAATAGTTTTTTCATTATTTACCAAGGGATTTAATTGATTTTAAACTTACAAAAAACAACTGAAAATAGAACCACAAACAAAATCTTATCCTGAAATCATTCAAGGTTCATTTCGATTGCCATTAAAGTCAAAAAGGAGTAATCACAGGAGTCACATTCATGTGTTACCCACGTAGCCATCAAGCATATATTTTAATCTGCAGGTCTTCAAAACTATTCTTGATTTTATCAGGATCACCTAATTTATCGATGGCATCTCTAACACCTCCATAACGGAGCTCCATTAGTTGTCGTAGTTTAGCCTGAATAAGTTCCTAATGTCAATCCTCAACATATTTAGAAAAGATAAATACTGCTTCTGTTCTTTTGAATAATCTGTAATAAATACAGTTACTTTATGAGCCCTTTCACTCTCGAGATTAATTTCTTTTGATTCTAGTTTACGTTCATTGTAAACTTAAAACCATTGAGGAATAAGGACCTAAAGTTAGGTTAGTCAAATTAAGATTAAATCCACCAGTAGCATTAATAGTAAGAGTTCCTATTATATAGGAATTTTCTACATTAATCAAATTAAAAACCCCGCTGGGGATATCGCTTGAAATTGAATTGATGATAAATCCAGTTTGATTTTGATCCGATAAATTGTGGATAATCAAAACCATTTCATCCGTTGAATTATCAACTCTTAAAAAAGAAAAAATTGAATCAATACTAGATCCTAAGCCTTGATAGCGACCTGCGGTAAAGACCGGTTTCTCCTTTCTTATTTTTATCCATTTACGATAGTGGTTCCAAATAGAATTTGTATCCTGTTGTAACAGGGCAACATTAAATTCTGAATAGTTTGCATTTGGAGAGATCCAAGGACTTCCAGAAGTAAATCCAGCATTTGAAGAAGTATTCCATTGCATTGGGAGACGTATATTTTCATCTGGTTTTTCTCCTTTCATCGCTATTTCTTCTCCATAATAAAGATAAGGGACACCTGGCAGTGAGAGGAGGATGCTCGCAGCTAGTTTTGCTCTATCAAGGGAACCTCCTAGTCGATTGAAAACCCTATTTTGGTCGTGATTTGCTAAAAAAGTTCCATATTGTGCATGAGCATAATTGGAAGTTACCTGATTTACCTTTTGTTTTAAGCGTTGTGCAGATCCGCTGTTTACAGCATTTATAATTTGGTCTGCCAAATCAAATTCAAAACAATAATCTAAGCGATAATCGCTATAGGGGATAATGTTTTCAGTGGAGGTCCATACCTCACCAACGGTCATAAAAGAGGAATTTAAACTTTTTTGAAAGGCGTAATAGTCTCGCCACCAATTTAAGGTAGCTTCTGTATTTTCTTGAATACTCCCTTCTTCTATCCAATGCTTTACAGCATCTATTCTAAATCCATCGACACCCACATCCTGTGACCAAAACTTCGTAATCTCTTTGATTTCCTTGGTGACATCACTATTTGTAAAATTCAGATCAGGCATACCTCCCCAAAAAAGGCCGTAGTAATACGCGTTATTTTTTAAGTGCCAAACAGTTTGGCCCCAAGGTCCTGTATAGTTGGGTTTCGTATCTTTCCATAGATACCAATTTCGTTTACTTTCTCCTGAGGCAGAGGCAGTAAACCAAGGGTGTTGATCTGAGGTGTGATTACCTACAAAATCGATAATAATTTTAATATCGCGCTTGTGTGCTTCGTCTAATAAACGTCTAAAGTCATCTAGGGTTCCGTAGTCGGGGTTGATCGCTCGATAATCAGTAACATCATAACCGTGGTAACTTGGTGATGGGAAGATTGGCATCAACCAGATTCCTGTAATCCCTAGGTCTTTTGAGGTATTTGGATCTCCGTCATTTAGGTAGTCTAGTTTGTTTATAATACCTTGTATATCTCCTATTCCATCTCCATCAGAGTCGTTAAAACTACGAACAAAGATTTCATAAAACACGTCATCATTCCACCAGATGTTGTTGGGGATATTTTCAGTATTAATTATAGGTTCGTCTTCAGGTATTGTAGGTCCGTCAATGACATCTATAGGGACATCGGCTATAGGAATTTCTTTAGTACACCCCCAGATCACCATTATACAAACTATTCCAATAACACGAT
>JAFMLQ010000059.1 GCA_017852075.1 Flavobacteriaceae bacterium
GCCTATGTTCCCTCTAGATAAAGACATGGAAAATGTGAATCTAAAAACGCGCTTTATCAAAGCTTCTCACAAACTTTAAAAAAAACAAAACATGCGAAACTTTTTATTGCTTCCGTTTATCCTATTATGGGTCGGTTGTATCACTTCAGAAAACCCCTTTCCCACAGAAGAAATAAACGTAGAGGGGCTTCAACAAAGTGTTGAAATTTTTCGAGATCAATGGGGTATCAATCACATTTATGCTCAAAATCAAAACGATCTCTTTTTTGCTCAAGGCTATGCGGCTGCTCAGGATCGTTTGTTTCAATTTGAAATATGGAGACGGCAAGCCACAGGAACAGTAGCCGAGATTCTAGGGCCCGAAGAAATCAAAAGAGATATCGGTACCCGTTTATTTCAATTTCGGGGCGATCTAGATCAGGAGTTGAACCACTATCATCCCCAAGGAAAAGCGATCATTGAAGCCTATGTGAAAGGGGTGAATCACTATATCACTGAAATTTTAAAAACTCCCGAAAAGCTTCCATTGCCTTTTAAAATGCTTGGTATTTCACCAAAAAAGTGGAACCCTGAGGTGGTTGTTTCTAGACATCAGGGTCTCCTGGGAAATATTGGTCAGGAACTACAAATAGGAAGAGCGGTTGCAAAACTAGGCCCTGAAAAGGTAAAAGAACTTTTGTGGTTTCATCCAAAAGATCCTAAAATTGCCTTGGATCCAAAAATAGATCAAGTGCTCTTATTTGAAGATCTTTTGGCACCCTATAATGCATTTAGAAAACCTGTACAATTTCAACCGCATCATTTAAAAGAACCCTATCGCAATTCCCAAACGGTTGCCTTTTTGAACCAATACAACGACCTTTCCAAAGATTCTTTAGCCCTTGGCAGCAACAACTGGGTGTTGGACGGAACGAAAACAGCGGATGGACATGCCTATATGGCGAATGATCCCCATCGCAGAATTGCAGTTCCTTCTTTACGGTATATGGCACATTTGGTAGCTCCTGGATGGAATGTCATCGGAGGTGGAGAACCCGAGATTCCCGGGATTTCAATTGGTCATAACGAATATGGAGCGTGGGGCTTGACCGTATTTAGAACGGATGGGGAAGATCTCTACCAATACGATTTAAATCCAAAAAATCCTCTGCAATACAAATTTCAAGGGGTCTGGAAAGAGTTCAAAGTAATCCGAGAAACAATTGTTGTTAAAGGAGGCGAAAATCAAGTAGTTGAACTCTATTACAGTCATCACGGACCCGTAACCTATCTGAACAAAAAAGCCTTAAAGGCCTATGCAGTTCGTTGTGCTTGGTTGGAGCCTGGGGGGTCTCCCTATCTTGCTTCTCTACGGATGGATCAGGCCAAAAATTGGGAGGAGTTTAGAGACGCCTGTTCCTACAGTAACATTCCGGGAGAAAATATGATTTGGGCGGACACGCAGGGCAACATTGGATGGCAAGCGGTTGGAATTGCCCCGGTAAGAAAAAACTTTAGCGGATTGGTTCCCGTATTGGGAGACGGCCGTTATGAATGGGACGGCTATTTACCCATACTAGAAAAACCCAATGACTCCAATCCAGAAAAAGGATATATTGCTACTGCAAACCAAAACGTTACCCCAGCGGATTATTCGCGTTGGGATGCCATTGGGTATTCCTGGTCCGATCCCTACCGTGGAGAACGGATTGATGAAGTGTTGGGCACCCGAAATGATTTTACAATGGACGACATGAAAGTACTCCAAGTAGATGTAACGTCTCTTCCTGCACGTACCTTGATTCCCTTACTTGAAAATAATTCTTTAAATCCCAGTGAGGAGGCACTTAAAACAAAATTAATGAGTTGGGATTTTAAACTAGAGCCCAATTCTATCGCTGCAGCGATTTATAACGCTTGGGAAAAAGAAATTATTCGACATGCAAGTGCTAAATTTATTCCTGAAGTTGCAAAACCTTATTTCTCTTCGCTTCAGTTGAAACGGATTTTGGACTGGGTCGAAACTCCGGGAACTAGGTTTCCCTCCGTGGCAGAACGTGATGCTTTTTTACAAGCTACTTTTCAAGCTGCCGTTGCAGACCTTAAAACTCGACTGGGAGCCCAGCCTGAAAAATGGCAGTATGGTCAGGCGAAAAACAAGCATACCGCCCTCACACATCCTTTGGGAGCTGCAACCAATTCAGAAACTGCAAAAAAGCTCAACCTAGGACCCCTCCCGAGAGGAGGGAATGCCTACACCCCAGGATCGACAGGGGGTAATTACCAGCAAAGCAGCGGTGCCAGTTTTCGGATGATTGTTAACACAGGAGATTGGGATACTGCAGTAGGAACCAATGCTCCTGGACAATCTGGCGACCCCGAAAGTCCTTTTTACAGCAATCTTTTTAAAGACTGGGCGGAAGACCTTTACTTTCCTGTCTATTATACCAAAGAAAAAATCAAATCGGTGACTTATAAAAAAACGATTTTAACTCCTTAGTTTGACAACTTGGGAACGGAAATGTGACTTCCTAAAAACAAAGCATTGAGAAACATTCTGTTGGTCCCGTAGGCTGTTCCTCTAAAGTTGGGGTTTTCAGCAAAGAGCACTACTCTCCCTTTTCCAAGGCTACTAACCACAACAGGAGCCGCTTTGGGCAAGAATTGCTCGCGTATGTTTTTGGAGATATACCCGTCCACATGTGGGTTTTTGTCATACACAACGGGAGTTCCGTATTCGCTTTTGCTGGGTTGTAACCAAACTAAATTGTTTTTATATAAACTCACCTCTTTCGCTGTGTAGCCAAATCCCAAAGGATGAGAATGATCGATGATTCCTTTAATAAAAACTCCCCCTAACTGTTCTCTCCCCAAATTTTCCGGTGCCTCCTCGTAAGGCCTCTGAATTGCTTTCTTTAAAGAATCTTTAGGTTGGATGACCAATTGTTCTTGGACGATTTTATGTTTAATCAATGCCGCGGTTGCAGTACCCTGTGAAACAATTGTATTGCCTTTGGCAACCCAGGTTTTTATTTTTTCAGTAGTTTTTTCGTCCCATTTGTAGTTTCCTGAAACTAATACTAGGGTGTTGTATTGGTCTAGGGGGACTTGACTGAAATCATTTTGATGGACTTTGGTGATGGGCATTCCCACTCGGGTGTCCAGAAGGTGCCAGACCTCTCCTGCTTCATACGAACCAACCCCGTCACCGATGAGCAATACTGCTTTGGGTTGTTTTAGCGGTTGAATGTAGCGACTTCCTAGATCTACCCCACTCGAGCTGAACCCAGTGGATACGTCTTGAATTTGAATCTTGAATTGATCTTGTGCTTGACTCAATATTTCATACACCTCTTCCGCTGTTTTTTTCTGCGGAGCCACAGGAATGACAAGACTTCCAAAAGAAAACAGTCCTTCCTCTTTAGTGCCAAAAGGTTTGAAAGCAGAGGCTACTGTGATTCCTTGATCCTGTAAGTAATAGGTCAGTGCAGGAATGTGATAATCCTTACTCTCTACAACATAAGCATAATTGGATTTTTGTAAGGGTTGGAGCTGGATCAAATCCTCTAGTGCTACTGGAGTGCCCGAGGGTGTTTTTAAAGCTGCCTTGTATTTGATGTTGTAAAAATTCGCTACAGACCAAGCAGAAGCATCGTAATAGACACTATCCCGATACGTGTCGTAGGTCTCAAAAAAAGTTTGTACCATTCGGTATTGGGGTTGTTCGGTGGGTACGCTATAACTGTGGGTTCCCGTTTTTAGGACTTCTACACGGTGACGAATCAATTTGTCTAAAAAGGCCCGAGTTCTATTTTGATCGGTTTCTGTAAAGTTGTAGGCTTTGATTTTCCTTCTTTTGCTGCGGGTTAAGGCGCTTTCAAAAAATGCTTTTTGATAGTCTCGGAGTAACGCTTTGTTTTCTACAGCTGCCTGAACGGTAGCCAAACTGGACACAAACTGATTACGTATTGTAAAGGGAAAGGAAATCTCCCCATAGGCTGTTTTTTGTTTTAACCCTCTGGAACTGGCTTGTTCAAAAAGTAATCCCAGTCCTCCCTGTAAATCTGGATATGAAGATCCATAGCCCGGATAAGTTCCATCAAAAACTTCTTTGGTGAAATACAACGATCCAATACTGTCTAAATTTTGAGAAAAATAGGTTGCAAAAAGGTTGTTCAATTTGATATAATTGTCTTTTGGCATAATGGGGTCTTTGGATCCATTGACTTTCATCGGTTCAAAGAAATAGGTGCTTTGAGTTCCCATTTCGTGAAAATCGGTTACCACATTGGGATACCACTGATGGTACCAATTTAGTTTTCCTTGGCTTTCAGGGTTGATTGCCAGTAGCCAATCTCGGTTTAAGTCAAACCAATAGTGGTTGGTTCTTCCGCGGGGCCATGCTTCGTTGTGTTCGGCATCTAGCGGATCTGAAACCAAAGGGCTTCCTTTATAGGTGTTGGCCCATTGCGTATGGCGGTCTCTCCCATCGGGATTAATGGTAGGATCGATAAAAATAATTGCATTTTCACGAAAGGACTGAATCTGAGGGTCTTGTGAAGCTACTAATGTATACGCTGCGAGCATCGCCGCCTCCGAGCTGGAAGGTTCATTGCCGTGAACGTTGTATGCCAAATTGATAATTGCTGGAATATCGGGTCGAGATTCCAACCTTCCTTGTGCATAATCTAAATGCTGTTTTTGGATGCTTCCCAGTTCTGCTAAATTCTCCGAAGTGCTCACAATCAATAAGGTGAGTTTTCTTCCTTCGTGTGTCTTTCCATAATAGGTAATTTCTGCTTGGTCCGACACCGCTGCCAATTCTCGTAAGTAGGCCACAATCTGATCGTGTCGGGTATGTTGCGAGCCAATCTCATATTCCAAAAAAGCTTCAGGAGAAGGAATAGAAGGTTGAAAAGGTTGATACCGCTCAGTAAAATAGTCTTGGCCTACTAAAGAAGTCGTTGCTAAAAACAGCAAAAAGAAAATTCTCATAAAATGTGTTTTTCCAAAGCTACATCTTTTTGTGAAAAGCAAAAAGAGCTTGAGTAGCAACCATACTAAACAAACTCTTTAAGTTATTTA
>JAFMLQ010000035.1 GCA_017852075.1 Flavobacteriaceae bacterium
TTACGATCTGGAAATACTTATCCAAACCACCCACCATCAACAACTGTTTAAAGGTTTGGGGAGATTGGGGTAAGGCATAAAACTGTCCTTCATTCATCCGAGAAGGCACCACAAAATCTCGAGCTCCCTCCGGGGTCGATTTTATTAAATAAGGGGTTTCAACATCAATAAATCCGGCATCGGTCAAATACTTGCGAACGGCCATCGATACTTGTGAGCGGAAGAGTAAATTTTCTTTGACTGGATTTCTTCGAAGGTCAAGGTATCGGTATTGCATCCGCAACTCTTCGCCGCCGTCGGTTTGATCTTCGATCGTAAAAGGTGGGGTTTTGGCTTCGTTCAAAATTGTTAGATCTTCAACCAATACCTCAATGGCACCGGTATTAAGATTGGGATTTTTAGATTCCCTTTCAATTACGGTACCTTGAATTTGAATCACAAATTCTCGCCCTAAATTTTGCGCTTTTTCAAACACTGCTTTTGGGGTGCGTTCTTCATCAAATACTAATTGGGTGATGCCGTAACGGTCCCTTATATCTACCCATACGATAAAGCCTTTATTTCTGCTTTTTTGCACCCATCCCGATAGGGTTACGCTTTGATTTAAGTCTTCAATACGGAGCCCTCCGCAGTCATGTGTTCTATACATAAGTTCTACTGTTGTGGTAAAATTAAAAAATCCTGAAGTGTGAACCTCAGGATTTGACTTACTTTATATGATCTTCTTTACCCAAAGTTTAATTGAATAAATAATGGAGAAGGTGGCAGGAACAATTACTAGAGTCAAGAAGGTGGCAAAGGTCAACCCAAAGATGACGGTCCAGGCAAGCGGTCCCCAGAAAATTACATTGTCTCCTCCTACATAAATCTTGGGATCCCATTCAGAGAAAAGTGAGAAAAAGTCAATATTAAGTCCTATCGCTAGAGGAATCAACCCTAAAACAGTGGTGATTGCTGTAAGAATTACAGGCCGTAAACGGGCTGTTCCCCCTTCAATGATTGCTAGGGTTGCTTCATTTTTTTCTAGAAGTGTTCCTGGACTTAGATTAAGCTCTGCACTTTTTCGATCGATTAAAAGTTGGGTGTAATCCAAAAGTACCACACCATTGTTTACAACAATTCCAGCCAAGGCAATAATTCCCATCATAGTCATCAAAATGACGAAAGGCATCTGAAAAGCAATCAAACCAAGAAAAACCCCTGTAAAACTCAAAAAGATGGACAATAAAATGATGAGTGGTTTTGAAATCGAATTGAACTGGAAGACTAAAAGTAACAATATCAACCCTAAGGCAGCTAACAATGCATTGGAAAGGAAGGACATGTTTTTCTCTTGTTCTTCAATTTCTCCAGAAAACTTAAAACGCACCCCTTGAGGCAGTTCATAATTGGACAATACATTTTTTACTTGATCCACTACCGCATTGGCATTGTACCCTGCCAGAACGGGAGAGTATAGGGTCACCACCCTATTGAGTTGGCGGTGTTTGATGGCATTGAAACTGGTGCTATTTTCCCGTTCAATAAGTGCGGTTACTGGAATTTCTTTAATTTGACCATTGGCAGGATCCCTAAAAATGATATTTTGATTGTAAAGGGCGTTGTCATCGTAGCGGTTGGCTTTGTTAAATCGTACATTGATATCATAGTCATCTCCGTCCTTTTTGAAGACGCCTGCTTTGGATCCAAAAAGGGAAGTTCTGAGTAATTGTCCTACTTGAGAAGTAGAGACACCAAGTTCACCCGCTTTTTCACGATCAATATTGAGTTGGATTCCCGGTTTATTTTTATTGACATCAATTTTTAGTTCTTCCACCCCTTCCACATTGATACGGTTCAGGTGGTCTTTCATTTTTTCGGCGGTTTGAATCAGTCCTAAATAATCTGTCCCAGTGATTTCAATAGTGATGGGATATCCCGCAGGTGGACCATTCGCATCTTTTTCAACAGAAATGGCAACACCTGGAAATTTACCTTCCAATTGCTTTTGTATATCAATCCGTAAAGCTTCACTGGAGACACCCTCGCGCATTTTAAATTCACGCATGGTCAATGTAATTTTTCCTTTGTGGGGAAGCTCGTTGGTGTTTCCATTATCGATAAATGGATTTCCCGCTCCTTCACCCACCTGTGCTACCCCCGATTCTACCAACAAGTTGAATGTTCCGTTATTGTATTCGGGACGTTCAATAACTTTGTAGATCTCAGATTCTATGCGTTGGGTAGTTGCATTTGTTTTTTTAATAGCAGTTCCTTCAGGATATTCGATGAATACTAAAATTTGCTTAGGCTGATTTTCAGGAAAAAACTCTACACTGGGAGGGAAAATTCCCATTAGCGCAAATGAGGTAAAGAGTAGAAGAAAAGTTCCTCCAAGGAAAAACCCAGGTTTGTATCCGCTTAACGCAAACCCTAAAAACTTGCGATACCCATTTTCTACACGGACCAAAAAGGTGTTTTGAAAAATCTGCGCCCACTTTTTGATAAATAATTTGTACAACCAAAATAAAAGAGGTGTTAATACCATTAGATTTCCAAAAACCCGAACGTTGGGATTTCCAAAAAGTAAAAGAACTCCAAGTCCCCCCATTATAAAAGTCAAACGCCAAAGGGATTTGGTACTAATTTCACGATCTGAGATTTCCATAAACTGAGAGACCAGCATGGAGTTAAAGAAGATCGCAACAACAAGGGAAGATCCCAACACTACAGAAAGGGTGATCGGAAAATAGATCATAAATTCCCCCATCAAACCTGGCCAAGCACCTAGGGGCACAAAAGCTGCAATTGTTGTGGCTGTGGAGACAATGATGGGGAATGCAATTTCTCCGATTCCTGCTTTTGCAGCAGCAATTCGAGACATCCCTTCTTTTTCCATCAAACGATACACATTTTCAACTACCACAATACCGTTGTCCACCAGCATTCCCAGTCCCATGACTAGCCCAAACAAAACCATAGTATTCATGGTATAGCCCAATGCGGAAAGCACCATAAAAGACATAAACATGGACATTGGAATGGCAAAGCCTACAAACAACGCATTGCGAAAACCTAAAAAGAACATCAGTACGGTAACTACAAGTAAAATTCCGAAGATGATGCTGTTGACCAATTCACTAACTTGATTTAGGGTCATACTGGATTGGTCGTTGGAAATTGTTATTTCTAAGTCAGCAGGCAAGCCAATTGCTTCAGGTTGATCTGTAATTTTGCGGATGTCTTGAGACGCTAAGATGAGGTTTTTCCCTCCTCTTTTTACCACGTCCAACAAAACCGCTTTTTCTCCAAAGGAACGTGCGAAGGAGGTGGTTTCTTTTTCTTTGAAAGCAATTTCGGCAATATCTCCTAGGTAAACAGGACCTCCATCGGTTTTAACTACAAAGCTGTTCAGCTCCTTGGGGTCACTAATTTCTCCAGTTAGACGAATGTTTCTACGTTGTCCTCCCATAACGATGTTGCCACTGGAGATGGTAGAATTTTCTTGAGAAATAGCACCTAAAATATCATTAAATGACACTCGGGCGGCGGTCATTTTATAAACATCAACAGCAACTTCTACCTCAAAAACTTGAATACCGCGGATGTTGACTTCCTTGATCTGAGGCAATTGTTCAATTCTACTTTCCAAACGTTCAGCGTAGATTTTGAGTTGTTCTATGGGATAATCTCCGATCAAACTGATGTTGAGAATAGGTTGCAATTCCGAAAAGTCGAGTTCAAAGACATTGGGTTCTACTTTGGCGTTGTTGAATACTGGCCAATCGGGACCACTTGTCACACCATCCACCAAATCTTTAACTTTCTGTTTGGCATCATCTATGGTAATATTTTCGTCAAATTCTACGTCTATTACGGAAAAGTCTTCCGAAGATGTGGAACGAATTTCAACCATATTGGGAACCCCTTTTAACGCCTCTTCTAGAGGATCGGTTACGATACGTTCAATGTCCTCTGCCGTATTCCCAGGATACACAGTACTTACAAAAACTTTCGTGTCGTTAATTTCTGGAAAGGCTTCTCTGGGCATAGAAAAATAGGAAGAGATGCCCAAGATAAAAAATAGGGTCATGATTACGTAGATTACCGTACGGTGTTCTATGGCCCAAGAAGAGAATAAAAATTCCTTAATTTTTGGGGTGTGCTTTTGCTTTGTCATTACTCGAGTATTCTTTTAACTTTTTGATCTGCTACCAGAGTGCTTACACCTTCATCTACAATGAGTTCTCCAGAACTAATGCCAGAGAGAACCTCTATTAACTCACTTTTGCTTTTCCCAAGCTTCACGATTCTTTTTTCAGTAGTATAGCCGTAGTTGGCTTCAGGTTGTGTTAAGACAAAAACATAGGAAGTTCCGTTGGCGCTTTCTCGAATTACACGCAGAGGAACCATAATGGCTTCGGGATTGATATAGTCCACTACACTCAGACGCGCATTGAGGTTGGGTTTGATCAATTTTTCTGGATTTTCTAAAGTTGCTTCCACGCGAAAAGTTCTGTTGCTCGGAGCAATAAAGTTTCCCGTTTGATGAATTGTTGTGGTTTGTATTTGATTCAATACAGGAATGGTTACCGTTGCTTTACTTCCTTTGGTGATATTGGGGAGATAGGTTTCTGGGACGTCTGCTTCGGCATACATACTGTTCAGATTTACAATTCTCAATATGGGTGTAACTCCAGGCGCTAGGTTGCTTCCTAGTTTTGCGGGGATTTCGTCAATAATACCATTAAAAGGGGCATAGATTTTTGTTCTTGCCAATTGTTGTGTCATTTGATCGACCTGTTTTTGGGCGGCTTTGTAACGGGTTTGCGCTTCTAAAAACATCATTTCTGAACCAATTTTTTGTTCCCAAAGGCGTTGGGTTCTCTCAAAAGTGGTTTTCGCCAATTCGAGTTGGAGGTTCATTTGTTCCAATTGATCTTGAATACCAGCATCGTCTATAACAGCGAGAAGTGCTCCTTTTTTTACCGACTGTCCTTCAGCTACGTAAAGTTTGATTAAACGTCCTGCAAATTCAGGATACATCATTACATTTTGACGTGTTTTAATATTGGCCTGTACTTCGATATTATGCTCAAAAAGAGTCGTTTTTGCATTAAAAGCGGTTATTAAAGCGCGTTTTTCAGATCCTCCCAAAGAGGCGATCGCAGAATTGACAGTTTCTAATTTCAAGCTAAGCGAATCAATTTGTTGGGTGTATATTGCCTTTTGAGCATTAAGCTCTTCAAGACTATTGTTGTCAGTAGCAATCGTTTCCGAAGATTCTGAAGTTTCTTGAGAACAGCCTGCTAAGGCAAGGGCAAGTCCTAGGAAATAAAATGATTTTTTCATGATTTTATTGTTGTGGAGTATTAAGGAGGGTTTCTAAGATTAGTTTTTTCTGAATGACGTTTTGTATGGATATAATGTAATTGTTTTGGGCGCTGTAAAGCTGTAATTGGGCTTCACGTAGCTCAAAAGAACTTGCTACTCCTTCAAAGTACTTGGTTTGATTTTTTGTTTCAATCCGAGAAGCAAGGTCTAAATTTTCTTTGTTGGTAAAGTAATTTTCTACTGCCAATTGATATTCATTTTCTGCAGCTTGTACTTCGATAAAAATGCGTTCCTGAGTTTCGGTTAGATTTTTTTCTGCTTGTGATACGGCAATTTTTGCTTTTTGTGAATTGGCACGTCGTTGTAAGGAACTGAAAATGGGAACTTGAAGGTTGACGCCAAACAAAGCCGCTCCAAACCATTTTTGACTTGATTCGGTAAAGGAAAACGTTTCACTATTGCCGGTGTAGTTTCCATTTAAAAAAGCAGATAAACGGGGAAGACTTTTGGAACGCTCATATCTGTAGAGCAGTGTTTCTGAAAGAAGATTGTTTTCTGCGATTTTGATGTCAACATTATTGTCGAGGTTGTGCTCTTCTGGAATTTGAAGATTGAAAAGGCTCTCGTTGGTTAGTTTGTCCAAAGTGTCCGATAATAATAATGGAGATTGAGATGGAAATCCCATCAACAGCTTGAGCATGTTGAGGGTAATGCGCTCAAGGTTTTGAGCATAACGCAATTGGGTTTCTACGCCTGAAAGCGTGAGACGAAGTTGTTCGACACTTTCTTCTTCTTCAAAACCATTGCGAAACAACTGGTTCAACTCTTCAAGGGTATTGGTGAGATTTTGTTTGTTTTTTTCTAGAAAGAGGATGTTTTCTCGTACCAATAATACAGAAGAATAGGTGTTGACAATATTTTTACGAACTTCGAGTAAGGTTTTTTCAAAAATATTTTTGGAAATGGTCAAGAACACACGAGAGGCCTCTAATCCGACAATATAAGAACCGTCGAAAATCAACTGTTGTACGGTCACTCCTGCATCCATAATTTGTGGTGTTCCAAATTGGACTTCGGCAAACTCCCCCTCATTCCCGCCAAAAAATTGAGCAGGGATTAACGAAGTGGGTAATTCAATAAAATTTTGATAGTTCGCATTGGCACTGATTTGTGGAAGACCGATAGCAATGGTACTCCACTTTTCCTTATAGGCTTTCTGAACTTCCATATTTGCAGTTTGCACATTTCTGTTGTTTTGTTCTCCAAAGGCAATGGCTTCCTCCAAGGAAACTACCTCTGGAAGGTTTTGAGCAAAAACAGACTGTAATCCGAAGAAAATACTCAGGATGAAAGAGGCTTTTGAGGTCATAGGTTCAATTCTTTTTTATATTTATTAAGTTTTTCTATTCCATATGGAGAGCAAATCGCACGCAAGTGATACTCAGAAAAATGAAGAAGCAACTGATCGATTTTGTACTCACTGATAGGAAATAATGTAATGTCTTGGATGCCCCGGATACCATTAAAAAAGATTCGCGTTACAAAATCAATATCAATTTCCGGGCGAAAAAGACCCGTTTCAATTCCCTTCTTTATGCTTTTAGAAAAGAGGTTTCCCAATACTTTAAACTCCTTTTCTTTCAGTTTTTGATATATGGTTTTGTAATATTTTTGAAGTTGATATACTGGAGAATTTTTTTCATTAGAAAGATGATTTAAGGCTTCTTTTTTTATGAGGTATAATTCAATGATGGGGTCTTTGGAGTGTTGTGAAATGGAGAGAATTTTATCCATGACCACCTCAAAATGCCTCATCACGCTTGTTTCAACGAGTTGTTCTTTTTTTGGAAAATGGGTGTAGATTGTTTTTTTGGAGACACTCATTTTTAGAGCAATGTCGTCCACGGTAACACTTTTAAAACCGTACTGCAAGAACATGGGAATTGCCTCAATAATGATGGCCTCTCTCATAATTTTTTTTGCAAATATAAGTCAAGGAAACTTCCAAAACAAAAAAAGTTTCCAAAGTTTACACCCCGAATCATAATAGATAAAATCCTATTTTTGTAAAAAAAGAATGACTGGGCTTAAAGCATATCAAGATTCCTTTGAAACCTATTTAAATGAGACTGTTTCAGTAGGTTCTCCAGAGGGGCTATATCTTCCAATTCAATATTTATTGGAGCTAGGCGGAAAGCGTTTGCGTCCCATTTTGGTTTTAATGGCCGCCGAGGCCTTTGGTAGTCAAAAAAAGGAGGCCCTACCTGCTGCTTTAGCCGTTGAAATTTTTCACAATTTTACCTTGATGCATGACGATATCATGGACGAAGCCCCATTGAGAAGGGGCGTTGACACCGTACATCAAAAATGGAATATCAATACAGCCATACTATCGGGAGATGCCATGATGATTCAATCCTATAAGGCGCTGGAAAGTTATAATAATTCATTGTTTGGTAAGTTGACTCGTTTGTTGAGTAAGACTGCAATTGAAGTTTGTGAGGGACAGCAATTTGATTTGGATTTTGAGTCGGAACAGGAGGTCAGCCAAGAGCAATATTTGGAAATGATTCGTTTAAAAACAGCGGTTCTGGTGGGATGTGCTTTAAAAATGGGCGCGTGGATTGGTGGTGCTGAGGATCACGATGCTCAATTGATATATGATTTTGGTGTGCTTTTGGGGATGGCGTTCCAAATCCAAGATGATTATTTAGATGCCTTTGGTGATCCAGCCTCATTTGGAAAACAAATAGGAGGAGACATAATTGAAAACAAAAAGACCATTTTGTATCATCAAGCGATATCTAAAGGTTCGCCAGAAGAACAAAAGAAACTAAAAGCTTGGTTTACTAGTGAAATAAAACTGAATGCGGAAAATAAAAAAATTGAAGCTGTAAAAGCACTTTTTGACATTACTGGGGCTCATAAATCAAGCCGTAAATTAGTCAGTCAATATACCCAAGCTGCCTTTGAAAAGTTAGAGTTCTTAAAAATCAATGAGCGGGGAAAGGAGTTATTTAAAGCTTTTGGAACTCAATTGATGGAGCGTAAGTTTTAAAAAAGTCTTTGATAAAGTGCTCTTAAAAACCAAATTTTTTGATTGAAAGTAAAAGACGCGAGAATTTTAAGCTCTTCCCAAAAGTTTGTTTTTTCATCTAAAAAACGAAAAATTCGTACTGGATGGTTTTTTTCAAACATACGAGAAAAAAGCTCGCTACCATGGGCATTGTGACGAGTCAAAACATCAAGAAATAACAAATCGTAAAATCGAAAGCGATTCTTAACCGTAAAGGAACTTAAGGGCTTTTCTTTTTTTAAAAAAGGCAGTAAGCGCTTAATGTTTCTTCTGGTATTCATAAAAGTAAATCCTGTGCTAGCCTTGGTCCATCCTCCAGCGGTACCAATGTGGAGTAAACTCGAAGTATTGAATTGTTCAAAAGGGAAGCAGGTCATAGGAATGTTACCTTGTTCTTTTTCTTCAATGACATAATCGGTGATTCCTTTCGTTTTTAAATAGGATCGTATTCCTTTTTCGTAATCCTTAAATTCTAACAGTTGTTCTGAAAAAAGGGTGTATTCTACCAAAGCAGTATAGGGATCTTGTGGGAGTACATAGAGAAAACGGGTTTCCTTTTCTTGGGGAATGTCAAAATCCATAAAAAGGATTTTATCGGGATCAAAAACAGGTTGTGAGGTCTTTATAAACCACCCCACAAAGTGTTGTTGCAATACAGGGTATTTTTTTTGATTCCAAAGTAGTTTGGGATTGAAAAGACTATTGAAAACGCGTTTGGATTGAAATTTTCCTTCCGATGTAACAATTTCTGTGAAGTCATCAAGAGTTTGAACATCTTGGACTTCTGCCTGTAAAAAAGTAATATTTTTTGCTTGTTGCGCCTGTTTGTAAAACGTTTTGTAAACCCCTGCAGAACGCAGCATTTTATATTGGAAAGGGGCTAAAGTAAACTCCAGATGGATTCCTTTAGAACAAAATTGAGCGTGATCCCATGTTTTTGAAAGTAAAGGTTCAAAATCACTCGAGGAAGCTTCCCAAAAACACCAAGTCCGATCATTTGAATTTTTGACTTCTTTTTCTATTAGGAGGATGGAATACTGACTAAAGTAAGCATCTTCTTGAAGTGCTTTGAGCAATAATATCCCAGAAGCGCCTCCACCACAAATAATAAAGTCAAAATAGTTTCGTTTCATAGCCGAGATGTAAAAGTAACTCTAAAAGCACAAAAACTTCATGAAACAGTTTATTTTTGCTAAAACATACAGGTTATGAATGTAATTATTGAGTTTTTTAAAGATACAGACCCTGTTTTAGGAGCTCTGTATGCCACCTTATTTACATGGGGACTTACTGCAATAGGAGCTTCATTGGTTTTTTTTGTCAAAGAGATGAATCGTGCTGTACTGGATGGTATGCTGGGTTTTACTGGAGGGGTGATGGTTGCTGCAAGCTTTTGGAGCCTCTTAGCTCCAGGCATAGAGATGAGTCCAGGAGAAGGATTTGTAAAGGTCATTCCAGCCGCAGTAGGGTTTGGATTGGGGGCTTTATTTATCTTTGGTCTGGATAAAGTACTTCCTCATATTCACATTAATTTTAAAGAATCGGAAGGGATAAAAACCCCCTGGCATCGCACCACGCTTTTAGTGTTGGCGATTACCTTACACAACATTCCAGAAGGGCTTGCTGTAGGGGTCTTATTTGGAGGGGTAGCTGCTGGAATTCCAGAAGCTTCTATAGCTGGAGCCGTAGCACTTGCTTTGGGAATTGGAATTCAAAATTTCCCTGAAGGAATAGCTGTATCTATGCCATTGAGAAGACAAGGTGTTTCTCGATTTAAAAGTTTTTGGTACGGTCAATTGTCTGCTGTGGTAGAACCCTTTGCGGCAGTAATCGGAGCTTTGGCAGTAACCTTTTTTACCCCAATACTTCCTTATGCATTAGCTTTTGCTGCTGGAGCCATGATTTTTGTAGTGGTTGAAGAAGTCATTCCCGAAACCCAACAAGATCGTTATACAGATATTGCTACTTTAGGATTTATAGGAGGTTTTATTGTTATGATGACGTTAGACGTTGCCTTAGGATAGTTCATTTTCAGAAAACGATTGCCACCCTTGTGCTGTAAGCTCAATTTGGTGTCCCAAACCTGTTATCAACTGACAGCCTGCATTACTTTCACACGCATGACCGATGACTGTAAGGAAAGGATGTGATTTGATTTTTTCAAACTCCTTTTGTCTTACGGTAAAAAGCAATTCATAATCCTCGCCTCCATTGAGTGCTACCGTTGTGCTGTTTAATTTAAATTCTTCGCAAATTAAATTTACCTCAGGATCGATAGGGATTTTTTCTTCAAAAAGATGAAATCCTACTTTTGATGCTTTTGATAAATGTAAGATTTCTGAAGACAAACCATCACTGATATCAATCATAGAAGTCGGTATTATTTCAAGTTCTTCAAGTAAATCAATGACATCCTTACGTGCCTCGGGCTTGAGTTGTCTTTCAATGCTGTAGGTATAGTTGCTCAAATCGGGTTGGGTATTGGGGTTTACCTTAAACACAGCCTTCTCGCGTTCTAAAACCTGAAGTCCTGCATAGGCCGCTCCCAAGTCGCCACTGACTACCAAAAGGTCGTTTTCTTTAGCGCCTTGGCGTTGGACAATTTTCTTTTCAGAAGCACTGCCCAAAACGGAAATGGAGAGGATCAAACCTGTTGTACTGCTGGTTGTATCTCCTCCAATTAAATCTATTTTATAGTTTTTACAGGCCAGGGCAATACCCTGATATAATTCCTCTACCGCTTCCAGGGTAAATCGATTGGACACAGCAATGGAAACTGTTATTTGTTGTGGACGTGCGTTCATCGCATAAAGGTCAGAAAGGTTGACCATTACTGCTTTGTATCCCAAGTGTTTTAAAGGCATGTAGGTTAAATCAAAATGGATGCCTTCAATCAACAAATCGGTACTGATAAGTGTGGGATTTTTCCCGTGATTAAGTACTGCTGCATCATCACCAGGACCCAAAAGACTAGAGGGGTTTTCAAGCGAAAAGGATTTGGTCAAATGGTCTATCAAAGCAAATTCGCCGAGATCCCCTAAGGAAGTTTTGGATGGATTTTTATCTTCTAACATGCCACAAAAGTACGCATCCTATAGAAATGTTAAATATTAAACTTCTTCTTGTTTTTTATTACCTTTAAACACATGAAATACTACCCCTTACTTATCGCACTTTTAGTAGCTTCATGTGCAGTAGAACCTGTTTCAGATGAACCACAAGAACCGGATTTGACAACCCCCACACCTGATCCTCCTTTAGTGACAGAACAAGGGGCAATTCCCTGTGAAAATGGCATGGCAGGGGCCTACCCTTGCTCCGGTTATGACCTATTGTCAAATATTTCTATTCAATCTTTTGGAAGCGAAGCCGGAAACGATAATTGGGGATGGACAGATCCTGAAACTGGGAAGGAGTATGTGCTGGCAGGGTTGGATGACGGAACTGTATTTGTGGACATTAGCGACCCTGAAAATCCTGTAATTTTGGGAAAATTACCTACAGCAAGCGAATCCAGTTGGTGGCGCGATATTAAAGTATATAAAGACCATGCTTTTATTGTCAGTGAAGCACAAAATCACGGCTTGCAAGTATTCGATTTAACTCGACTGAGGGAGGTCACATCTGCACAAACTTTCACTGAAGATGCAAGGTTGTCCGCTTTTGGTAATGCACACAATATTTGGATCAATGAATCCAGTGGTTATGCTTATGTTATCGGGTCTGAATTATTTCAAGGAGGCCCCGCTTTTATCAATATTTCAAACCCAAAAAACCCAATACTTGAAGGAGGATATGAAAAGGATTCCTACAGTCACGATGTACAAGTTGTAAATTACAATGGACCAGACAGTCAATTTCATGACCGTGAAATTTTATTTGGGAGTAATAGTGATGGCGGAGAAAACAATCAAATTATTATTGTAGATGTAACAGATAAAGCAAACCCAGAAAAGATCAGCTCGATAACCTACTCCAATGGGGGTTACACACACCAAGGTTTTTTAACGGAAGACCACGAGTATTTTTTTCTCGGAGATGAATTGGACGAACTCCGCTATGGAGGGCCTACTCAAACCCGTATTTTTGACTTAAAGAGTCTTTCAAATCCCATCATACATTTAAATTACTTTTGGGGAGTAAGCGCAATAGACCACAACGGATATGTAAAAGGAGACAAGTTTTATCTAGCTAACTATACTGCAGGTCTTCGCGTTTTAGACATTAGTGAAGTAGCAAATAAAAAGATAACTGAAAAAGGATTTTTTGACACCTATCCTACCGATAATATTGCCAAATTCAATGGAGTTTGGAATGTATACCCCTTTTTTGAAAGTGGAGTCATCGCAATTCATGATATTGATAACGGTTTATTTTTAGTTAAAGCAGCAGAATAAAATGAAAATCCACTCTGGTATTTGTGTATTGTTTTTTTTTATTGCTTGTAGCCCTGTTTCTGAGACCAATTGGTCTTTCTTACCTGCTGTAGAAAACAGATGGGATACTGTTAAAACCTATGGAGGTAGTGCAGAGGATATTGCCCATGCAATCATAAGCACTAATGACGGTGGATTTGCAATCGTAGGAAATACTCAAAGTACGGATGGTGATTTTTCAGAAAAAATTCGGGTGGGGAGCGATTTGTTTTTAATGAAGTTTACTGAAATGGGAACTCTAGAGTGGACACGAACTTATGGAGGCAGTGAAGATGACCGCGGTCATGACTTAGTTCAACTTCCCGATGGGGGTTTTGCGGTAGTAGGGTATAGTAAAAGTAGTGACGGTGATGCTTCCGTAAACAAGGGACAACATGACAATTGGGTATTTCGCACTGATGCCAGTGGAACCCTTTTGTGGGAAAAGAGTTTCGGTTTTTTAGGTCACGACCACGCCTACAATATAATCACTACCTCTGATGGGGGACTTTTTTTTAATGGATTTTTGGACGTTACAGCTTCAAATGGTTTGGGTCAGGACAAGAAAGAAGCTCATTTTTCTGCACGCCATGGCGTAGGAGAATTTTGGGCTCATAAAGTAGACCTGAATGGAAATTTAGAATGGCGGAAATACTTTGGAGGAACTAGTAATGACAGATCTTATGATGCCATAGAAACCCAAAATGGTGACTTTGTGTTGGTAGGGAGCTCGGAAAGTCAAGATGTAGATATCCTAAATCCTAGGGGGAGTTATGATATTTGGGTGATTAAAATCGATGCGAAGGGAAATTTACTTTGGGAAAAATCTATCGGAGGCTCAGGGTATGACAAAGGAAATGCAGTGATTGAAACGCCCAATGGATCCTATCTTGTTGTAGGGCAAAGTTTCAGCAATGATGGGGACATAAAGGCAGCTGCTGGATCTTCTGACATTGTATTGGCGACACTCTCTGCTACAGGACAATTACTAGCCTTAAAAACATTTGGAGGAGCAGGATTCGAAACGGCTTTAGCACTAGAGCAACGAACTGATGGTACTCTGATAATCATTGGAAACAAGAGTCCTCAGAGAAATATTTCGACTGATGTCATACTGGACAACGATGTGGCTTTGTATTATACCCTACCCAATGGTAGCCTGATCAATACAACTAGCCTCGCCGGACCTGGTTTGGATGAGGGCAACGACCTTATTTTGACAAGGGAAGGAAAAGTGATTGTAGTGGGAAGTACAGAAAGCAATGCGGGAGACTTTGCCTACACCCGTGGAGAAAAGGACATTTTCGTTGCTTTTTGGCATTAAAGCAGCTGATTTTCCTATAGTCTAAATCAATAGAGAATTCTGTAAAATCCGTTGAAATACTGTATATTTGCGTATTATTTAGATTAATTCTTTATTAGAATGATTAAAGTTGCTGAAACCGCTAAAGAAAAAGTAGCTGTTCTTATGAAAGAAGAGGGTTTTGATCCAATCAACGATTATGTTCGTGTGGGGGTCAAAAGCGGAGGCTGTTCAGGATTGTCCTACGAGTTAAAATTTGACAATGACCTTCAGGAAAATGACAAACTTTTTGAAGACAATCAAGTAAGGATTTTGGTCGATAAGAAAAGTCTGCTCTATCTAGTAGGAACCATCTTGGAGTACTCCGGTGGACTGAATGGTAAAGGTTTTGTGTTTAATAATCCGAACGCCCAGAGAACTTGTGGGTGTGGGGAGAGTTTTTCGCTATAAAAAAAGAAAATGGCTTATACAGAAGAAGAATTAAAAAAAGAACTAGAAACCAAAGAATACGAATACGGTTTCTATACAGATATTGAGTCGGACACTTTTCCAGTGGGATTGAATGAAGAAGTTATTCGCAAGATTTCAGAAAAAAAGGAAGAGCCTGAGTGGATGACGCAATGGCGTCTGGAGGCCTATGAAAGTTTCAAAGAAATGACCGAGCCCGAGTGGGCTAACGTCAATTACAAAAAGCCCGATTTACAGGCAATTTCCTATTACTCAGCGCCTAAACAAAAACCCAAGTATGACAGTCTAAATGAAGTGGATCCAGAGTTATTGAAAACTTTCGACAAGCTTGGAATTTCACTTGAAGAACAAAAAAAACTTGCTGGGGTTGCCGTGGATATTGTCATGGATTCAGTTTCTGTAGCTACCACATTCAAGGAAACCCTAGCAGAAAAAGGGATTATTTTTTGCTCCATCTCTGAGGCAATTCAAAAACACCCCGAATTGGTAAAAAAATACATCGGAACTGTGATCCCACCGAAAGATAATTACTACGCTGCTCTGAATAGCGCAGTATTTACAGATGGGTCTTTCTGTTATATTCCAAAAGGAGTTCGTTGTCCAATGGAACTGTCCACTTACTTTAGAATCAATCAAGCTGGTACAGGACAGTTTGAACGCACGTTGGTTATTGCAGATGAATCTAGTTATGTGAGTTATCTGGAAGGCTGCACAGCTCCTTCAAGAGATGAAAATCAATTACACGCTGCTGTGGTAGAGCTTATTGCCATGGATGCTGCTGAAATCAAATATTCCACGGTCCAAAATTGGTATCCTGGAGACAAAGAAGGTAAGGGAGGCGTCTTTAATTTTGTAACCAAAAGAGGAATTTGCCACACCCGATCCAAAATTTCATGGACACAGGTGGAAACGGGTTCTGCAGTGACATGGAAATATCCTTCTTGTATTCTAAAAGGAGATTACTCCATTGGAGAGTTTTATTCCATTGCAGTCACGAACAACTATCAACAAGCCGATACGGGAACCAAGATGGTGCATTTGGGGAAAAATACTCGAAGTACGATTATCTCAAAAGGAATTTCTGCTGGGAAATCACAGAACAGCTATCGCGGGTTGGTACAAGTGGGGGCACGAGCTAAAAATGCCAGAAATTTTTCTCAATGTGATTCCTTACTGATGGGGAACGATTGTGGTGCACACACCTTCCCTTATATCGAAGCAAAAAGTAATTCTGCCCAGATAGAACACGAAGCTACCACCAGTAAAATTGGAGAAGATCAAATTTTTTATTGCAATCAAAGGGGAATTGATACTGAAAAAGCAATTGCCTTAATTGTCAATGGATTTAGCAAAGAAGTACTGAACAAACTTCCAATGGAATTTGCAGTTGAAGCACAAAAATTGTTAGAAATTTCCCTCGAAGGATCCGTGGGATAAAAAAAGAAAACATGTTAACGATAGAAAATTTACATGCCCAGGTAGAGGGCAAAGCCATATTAAACGGAATTGACCTAGATGTAAAAGCAGGAGAGGTTCATGCCATTATGGGACCAAATGGTTCTGGGAAGAGCACCTTATCCTCGGTCATTGCAGGGAATGAAGATTATGAGGTAACACAAGGTAAAATCTTACTCAAAGGAAATGACCTATCAGAATTAGATGCAGAAGAAAGGGCGCATTTGGGCGTTTTTCTTTCATTTCAATATCCTGTTGAAATACCAGGGGTTACGGTCACCAACTTTATCAAAACCGCAATTAACGCGAACCGTAAAGCTCAAGGCTTGGGTGAGATGCCTGCAAGTGACCTCTTAAAAAAAATACGGGAAAAGGCAAAACTACTGGAGATTGATTCCAAATTTTTGTCTCGTTCTCTTAACGAGGGATTTTCAGGGGGAGAAAAAAAGCGAAATGAAGTTTTTCAAATGGCCATGTTGGAACCTGCGCTGGCAATATTAGATGAGACGGACTCTGGATTGGACATCGATGCCTTAAAAATAGTTGCTAATGGCGTAAATAAGCTTAAAGGTAAAGATAATGCCGTAGTGTTAATTACTCACTATCAGCGTTTATTAGACTATATCGTTCCTGATTTTGTGCATGTACTTTACGAAGGTAAAATTGTAAAATCGGGCACTAAAGAGTTAGCACATGAGTTAGAGAGGAAAGGGTATGACTGGATCAAAGAATTGGCATAAATGGAATTTAAAGAAAAATTAATTTCTTATTATTTGGCATTTGAAGAGGATTTAGACCTCTCAGACAGTGTACATGATACGCGCGCTGAAGCGCTGAAAGTATTTGAAGAGAAAGGCTTTCCTACAAAACGAGATGAAGCGTGGAAATATACCTCCCTAGAAGCTTTGATCCGTGTGGACTATGCTTTATTTCCTAAATCCTACGCAAACATTGAACTCAAAGATGTAAAGAAATACTTTTTGTATGATACCGATACGTACAAGGTAATTTTTATCGACGGGGTATACAGTCCTTTTTTATCCAATACCACACATGATGGCTTGGATGTTTGCTTAATGTCTGCAGCATTGACCAAACCAAAGTACAGAGATTTAATCAACACCTATTTCAATAAAATAGCACCTTCAGATGACAGCCTTACAGCATTAAATACTTCCTATGCAAAAGAGGGTGCCTTCGTGTACATTCCCAAAAATGTAGTTGCAGAAAAACCTATTGAAATCATTCACTTTTCTTCTGGAATTGAAGAAGCATTATGGCTACAACCTCGAAATCTGATTGTAGTCGATAAAAATTCTCAAGTGCAGATCATTGAACGTCATCAAAGTTTAAATGAACATCCAGTAGTGACCAATAGTGTCACAGAGCTTTATGTACATGAAGAGGCTTTTGCAGATTATTACAAACTGCAAAATGATTTACCTTCTGCTTCTTTGATTGACAATACCTATATCACACAAGAACAAAACAGTCACGCGAGTGTGCATACGTTTACCTTAGGAGGAAAGTTAATTCGCAATAATTTAAGATTCTTTCATAAAGGGGAACACATTCTTTCCACATTAAAAGGAGTTACCATACTAGAAGGTAAACAACACGTGGACCATTCCACTTTGGTGCACCATTCTCAGCCAAACTGTGAGAGTCATCAAGACTATAAAGGTATTTTTTCAGAACGTTCCGAAGGGGTTTTCAATGGTCAAATTTTAGTTGATAAAATTGCCCAAAAAACCAATGCCTTTCAACAAAATAACAATATACTTTTAGATGATAAGGCTACTGTAAATAGTAAGCCTCAGCTTGAAATTTTTGCAGATGATGTCAAATGTTCGCATGGTTGTACCATTGGTCAAATGGATGAACAGGCATTGTTTTACCTCCGTTCTCGAGGCATTCCTAAAAAAGAAGCTAAAGCCTTGATGACGTATGCTTTCGCCAACAATGTATTGGAAAGTGTACAGCTCCCTTCATTGAAAAAAAGGATTAATGGACAGATTGCCAGAAAACTCGGAGTAAACCTCGGTTTTGAACTTTAATGCTAGATATCAAAAAAATACGCGCTGATTTTCCAATTCTTTCCCGAAAAGTAAACGGTCAGGACTTAGTGTATTTTGACAATGCCGCTACTTCACAAACCCCTCAACAGGTCATTGATGTGATCGTAGATTACTACAGCCGTTTGAATGCCAATATTCACCGTGGAGTACACAGACTCAGTCAAGAAGCCACTGATGCGTATGAACAAGCACGTATAACAATTCAAAAGCATTTTAATGCAGCGCAGCCTTACGAAATCATTCTCACCTCGGGAACTACAGAAAGCATCAATCTTATTGCTTCGGGCTATAGTACTCTTCTAGAAGCAGGAGACCAACTGATCATTTCCGCCTTAGAACACCATTCCAATATCGTGCCTTGGCAAATGCTTTGTGAAAAAACAGGAGCTGAATTGAAAGTCATTCCCATGACTTTAAATGGAACCTTAGACATGGAGGCTTATGAAAACATGTTGAACTCAAAGACAAAATTGGTCTTTGTAAACCATGTTTCTAACGCCTTGGGTACAGTAAATCCGATTGAAGAGATTATCAACAAAGCCCATGCGTACAATGCCAAGGTTTTACTAGATGGTGCACAAGCTTGTCCGCATATCAAACCGGATGTTCAAGCTTTAGATGTAGATTTTTATGTGGCCTCAGCTCACAAACTTTGTGGTCCCACAGGAGTGGGAATGCTCTACGGCAAGTCAGAATTGCTAGAGACCTTACCCCCTTATCAAGGAGGTGGTGAAATGATTGCTACAGTAACCTTTGAAAAAACGACCTATGCGGACTTGCCTCATAAATTTGAAGCAGGAACTCCAAATATTGCAGGAGGAATTGCTTTTGGCGCAGCCTTGGATTATATGAATGGGATAGGTATGGATACCATCGCAAGATATGAGGCGGAACTCTTAGACTATGCTACTGCGGAACTTAAAAAGATTGAAGGGCTAAAAATTTTTGGAGAAGCAATAGAGAAAACGGCGGTCATATCTTTTAATGTGGGGAGCCTACACCCATATGATTTAGGGAGTATTTTGGATCAAATGGGAATCGCAGTTCGAACAGGACATCATTGTGCACAACCCATTATGGATTTTTTTGAAATACCCGGTACCGTTCGCGCCTCTTTTTCTTTTTATAACACTTTTGAAGAAGTTGACCGTTTGGTTGCGGGTGTCCGCAAAGCGGTGTTAATGTTACATTAATTTTATACTTTTAAGCGTGAAAACAATAGAAGCTATACAAGAAGAACTTATTGAAGAGTTTTCCCTCTTTGAAGACTGGATGCAGCGTTATGAGTATATGATTGATTTAGGCAAATCCCTTCCTTTGATAGATGCTGCCTATAAAAACGAGGATCATATCATCAAAGGCTGTCAAAGTAAAGTATGGGTTCATGCAGATTTAAAGGAAGACCTTATTCAATTTACCGCCGATAGCGATGCGATTATTACCAAAGGAATTATAGCGATTTTGATTCGCGTATTTTCAAATCAACCTCCTAAAGCTATCTTAGAAGCCAATACCGATTTTATCGATAAGATAGGACTCAAAGAACATTTATCTCCCACCCGTGCCAATGGCTTAGTCTCTATGATCAAACAAATAAAAATGTATGCGGTGGCTTATCAAACTCAATTGAACTAATTATGTCAGAAGCAATGGATACCACTAACCTTGGTGATAAAATCGTCGGTGTTTTAAAAACAATTTTTGATCCAGAAATCCCCGTAGATATTTATGAATTGGGACTGATCTATGACGTTTTTGTCAATGAAGATTCTGATGTCAAGATTTTGATGACCTTGACCACTCCCAATTGCCCTGTGGCAGAATCCCTTCCAATGGAGGTGGAAGAAAAAGTCAAATCTTTGGACGAGGTCAAATCTGCTGAGGTAGAAATCACATTTGATCCCCCTTGGACTCAGGATTTGATGAGTGAAGAGGCGAAACTTGAATTAGGAATGCTTTAGTAATGTCGGACTCCATTGTCAATAAAGTAGCACAAAGCCCTTTAGTTACTGTAGATTTGGAAGACTACAAAACATCGGGTATCCGAAATTTTATTGATGTAGCGCAATGGTTGGAGGAAGGTTTTATTCTTCGGGAAAAACCCTTCAGAGTCTTACTTAAAGAGCACAACTGGTCACAGTACACAGATCACCACATTGCTTTGACTTGTTCTTCAGAGGCAATTTTACCCGCTTGGGCCACTCTTTTAATCACGACCTATCTAAGTCCTTTTGCTAAAACTGTGGTCTTGGGGAGTTTGAATGATTTAGAAAAACAACTCTTTTCAACTGCGATAAACCAACTAGATCTCAGCCCATTTAAAGACAAGCCAATAATGATCAAAGGCTGTTCCGATCCTTCCATCCCTGAAGGGGCATATATACAATTGGTGCAACGTATTCAAACTGTAGCCAAAAGTTTATTTTACGGGGAAGCTTGTTCTTCCGTACCTTTATGGAAGGCAA
>JAFMLQ010000036.1 GCA_017852075.1 Flavobacteriaceae bacterium
TTTGTGGCTCTTTTTGCATTTGGAATGCGTATGATTAATATCTCCATGAACACGCAAGCCATTCAACTTCAACGGCAGTTCGACAAGCCTATTAATGGATCTTTTCACGGCTTATGGAGTTTGGGGGGACTGTCGGGGATTTTATTTGCCACAGGTACGATCCATTTTAATTGGGGAATTTTGGAGCATTTGAGTATTGTAGGCTTATTAGGGGTTTTAATAACCTTGGGAGCCTATATTTTTATGCTAAAAAACGATCGTGAAATTTCAACGAATAAATTCCGTTTAGGAAAACCAGATCCATTTATTTTTTACACAGGCCTTGTGGTGTTTTGTGCAGCGGTATGTGAAGGGGGTATTTATGATTGGAGCAGTGTTTATTTTAGGGAAGTCGTTCATGCAGAATTATTTACCTTGAGTTATTTGGTCTTTATGAGTTCGATGACTGTATCCCGTTTTTTTACTGATCGATTGATTGCCTTGATGGGCATGGAAAAATTATTTATAATAAGTGCACTAGTCATCATTCTTGGAGTCGGTATTTTAATTTTATTTCCCTTCTTTTGGCCTTCTTTATTAGGGTTTTTTATTACAGGTTTTGGTGTAGCTTCCGTTTTTCCAATGTCATTTTTATTAGCTGGTCAGTCTAAAAAATACACCACAGGCGTAGCCATCTCCATTGTAGGAACCTACTCCACTCTTGGGGTTCTTATTGCTCCTCCTTTTGTAGGCTATGTTGCTCATTTGTTTTCATTAAATCGTGCATTTTTATTTTTTGTAGCTGCAGCTTTGTTGCTAATGTTTTTTTCAAAAAAAGCTTTCGCAGCTAATTCCTAGTCTAAGGTGATGGTGTTGAAAAGGAGATTTAGTATTTTGATGTAAATACCATTTTGTTTCAATTTTTTTGTCTGTATTCATCTTATTTTTTAAATGAATAGGAATTAAATAGAGTTGTACTACTTTTGTTTTGGTAGAGATTATTAAACCCAAATGTGAAGTGGATCAGTTTTTAAATAAACAAAAAAACACTTATTTGGTATGTTTTTTGTAAATTCTATTTAAAACCCTAATACTTTTGCTGGTATGAAAAATCTCCTTTTATTTTTTTTGTTATTAACGACATCTTTTGCTTTTTCTCAAAGAGGGAAAACTGGAGATAAAACTTTCGAGCATCGATTTCCAGAAGACGTTTTCAATACTGTCTCTAATGCTACGTTACAACTAATCAATGAGGTTGATCACGATATTATAGTGGTTATTCGAGATCAGGAAAAAAAATACCTGAGACATGTTTACATTAGAAATTTGGAGGAATTCACTTTTGACAAACTTCCTATCACACGTTTGTATGTGCAATTTAAATCCAAAGAGTTTTATTATGAAGACCGAGAAAGAACACCAATTAATTTTGGGGACAATCATATCTTCAATTTTTTCTTTGATCCATCTCTGGAGGGGAACTATTATAAAATTACTGAAGAAGAATTTTTTAAACCTTGAATCGGGCGTATTTACTAGTTTAGTAAAAAAGAATTATACTTGAACTTAAAATAACAATAAAATTAAGTGTCAATTATGAATCTTTACAAGCTTTACTATCTTTTTTCTTTTACTTTAATTTTCCTCTTTTTTTCCTGTAGCTCACCTAGGGAGACGTTTGAAGTTGCTCCAGTTTTTTCAAATCACATGGTATTACAGCAGCAAAAAACTGTTCCGATTTGGGGTAAAGGACATCCAGGTGAATCGGTTGTGATTGAAGCTTCGTGGGATGAAACATCTCAAACTATTGTAGATGAATCAGGAAACTGGGAGCTGACCCTTAAAACGCCAGCCTACGGAGGGCCTTACACCCTGACTCTTTCTAGTGCATCAGATCAGGTTTTCTTTAATGATGTTTTAGTTGGAGAAGTTTGGTTAACCTCAGGTCAGTCCAATATGGAATGGCCAATGCGGGCAAGAATATTAAATCAAAAAGAAGAAATAGAAAAGGTAAATTTTCCCAACATTCGTATGTTTTCTGTACCCAGAAATCTAAATGGAACCAATATCAATTCCGCTTCATGGAAAATAGCTACCCCAGAGAATGCTCCCGATTTTAGTGCCGTAGGATATTTTTTTGCTCGTGAAATTTATCAAAACTTAGGAATTCCTGTTGGAATTTTAAATAGCTCTTGGGGGGGTACACGGGTAGAAGCTTGGACAAGCATTGAAAAGTTGACCCAGATGGAAGCGAGTAAAGAAGAAGCAAATAAAATTTTTAATCAGGGAGGTTTGGAATTGATTAAGCAAAAGGCAATTGAATTGAACGATGAAATTCGTCTTGCTAACGAAACGTATCTCGGTGCAAAAAGTTATCCACTTCCCCAAAGTATTGAAGAATGGGAAATATTGGATTTGGAAGATCTTGAATTTTCATATCAACAATACAACGATTCAGATTGGCTAACATTTGATGGCGAAACGTCTCAAGAGGAAACCGCAACATTGGAATCTGTTTATTCAAAAGGGAGTTATGCCGAAGATGGAGTAGTGTGGGTCAGAAAAACATTTGACGTTGAACATCCTTCAGACTCCTATCGTTTTGTTGTAGAAGGGGGAATTGACGATTTCGACTATACCTATCTCAACGGAAAACAAATTGGGGTAGGACTTTCTTGTTGTGCCCCACGCTCTTATGAAATTCCTGCAGGACTATTAAAAAAAGAAGGTAATGTCTTAGCGATCAGAGTCATTGACACTGGAGGAGATAGTGTCTTTAGAGGGGATGCCTATTTAGAATCAGAGCAAAACCGTGTTGAACTCAACTCAAAATCCTGGCGATTTAAACACATAGCTTACTACCTCAATACATCTATTCAAAAACACAACTTTACTCATGACGAATTGATAAACCAAGAGAAGTCCATTAGTGAGCAGCTAAAAAAGGGTATGCAAATTGAAAATCCTAATACTTACAGTATCTTGTTTAATACCATGATTCAACCAATACTTCCTTATGGAATAAAAGGATTTTTGTGGTATCAAGGAGAGAGTAATGTAGGCAACTATGAGGAATATCAGAGTTTGTTTACTGGAATGATTAAAGATTGGCGTGAAAAGTGGGCAGAGGAACTCCCTTTTTATTTTGTTCAAATCGCTCCTTTTAAATACAACCCAAAAGCACAATCTCAAGGGCTTCGTGATGCACAACGAAAAACCTTGAATCTAGAGAAAACAGGAATGGCAATCACAATGGATATTGGAGAGGAAGATGATATTCATCCAGCAAATAAGCAAGATGTAGGAAAACGTCTAGCCCGTTTAGCCTTGGCAAATGTTTATGGAAAATCTGAAGTTTTAGCCAGTGGGCCGCTCTACAAAAGTCAACAATTATATCCCTTCTATATCGATCTGGATTTTGATTATGTGGGATCGGGATTGAAAGCAAAAGGAGTACTTAGGGGTTTTGAAATTGCGGGCGAAGATGGTGTATTTCACCCTGCTATTGCAAAAATTATAGACAATAAGGTTCGAGTAACATCCAAAAAAGTAAAGAATCCAAAACGCGTACGTTATGGTTGGGAAAATTATTTTGAGGCTACTTTATTTAATAAGGAAGGCTTGCCCGCCTCTTCTTTTCAAACACCTTAACAACTGTTCATTTCTGATAGACTCTCACGTAATCTACTTCCATTTGATCCTGCGAAAAGTTGGGATCGATGGGTCCTCCAAGAGATCCTCCCATTGCAATATTTAACAAAAGGTATTGATCGTTGGTGTAGGGCCAATTTTGAGGCGTTTTAAGTTCGGGTTCATACGTAAAATAATGGTCGTCATCTACGAAAAATTTCAACTTTTCAGGTGTCCATTCCATGCTATATACATGAAAGTTCTCAGTAACATCACTTACTGCCACTTGTTTTACTATTGTATTGGATCCGTGGGTATCTGGCGTATGCACCGCGCATTGCACCATTTCAAAGTCCTCAAAAAGTTGTTCCATAATATCGATTTCTCCGCAGGCAGGCCACCCAACAGTTTTCAAATTACTCCCCAAGGTCCAAATTGCAGGCCAAGTTCCTTGAGCTCGAGGTAATTTTGCACGAACTTCAACTTTTCCGTACGTGAATGAAAATTTTGAATTGAGACGTGCTGAAGTATAGGCCTGGGTGCTACCTGAATGGGTATAGGCTTCTTTTTTTGCAATGATTTTTAAGCTTCCCTCACTCACATAAGCGTTATCTGACCGATTGGTATAGTGTTGAAGTTCGTCATTGTACCAACTTCCATTATTGGGTGCTTGGGTTTCAAGAAACCATTTGGTTTTATCCAAAACAAGATCTTCTTGATCAAATTCATCACTCCAAACAAGTTGATATTCTTTTTCTTTTGATTGGTTGTTCTGACAAGATAACGCGATTAAAATAACAAAAAGAGAAATGAAGTTTTTCATAAGATAAGATGGAATACGTGCGAATTATTTTGGTCTTTAACATCAATTCAAAAATACAAAATTCTAGGGTCACCCCAAGAGGATTTATTTTCGACTTGTTCCCTTAGGAAAATATTTTTCGACAATTGAGGGAGGTTGCCATGGATCCAGTTTTTGAACCAGATTTTTATAATCGTTCGTTTTTGACTGAATTTGAGCAGGGTTTAAATTGATCGAATTGTCGGCGGATTCTCTATGGAGTGTTAATAGCTCCAATATTTCTAATACTTTGACTGGGCAGTAGAGTTCTTGGGCAAGACCAATCATTTCCTGCGTATTAAGTATTGTAAAACCCTAGTAAAGGTTGATCCATGAATTTTAAATCCGCATTGTAGTGAATTTCATTTTAGATGTTTAGTCTTTGGAGATCACTTGTTTCCTTTGAAGAGCCTTATAATCAGTGAAAATTGGGGGGTGTAGCAATTGGCGTGTGATGGAATGAAAATCCAAAATACAATTAGAACAAAGTAATGAATTGACATTACGAACTCTTTTTATCTTTTAAAACGAGACTAAAGAAATACCCAAAAACAAAACAGGAAGTAACTCCAAAAAAAGCATACATTAAAAAACTGATTTCGGTATAGCTACTGATATACCAAATCAGCACTGCACTAGAAACCAATCCGATTAAAGTACCCTTCGCATTTGCTTTTTTAGTCAACATTCCCAAAAGGAACATCCCCCCCAAGCCTCCTGAAAATAGTCCGAGATAGCGGTAAAATTGATCCCACAAGGATTTGATGTTTGAATGGGCCATCCACAAGGCTAAGAGCACCCCTACGAGGCCTGTCAATAAAGTGCTAACCCTTGCGATTTTCAATAATTTTTCATCTTTTATGGAAGCGTTAAAATGCAAATGAAAATCATTACAATAGGCAGTTGCAACTGAATTGAGACTACTGCTGATACTAGACATTGCAGAGGCAAAAATACCCGCCACTAGAAGTCCAGAAAGTCCCGCAGGTAACTCATTGACAATATACCATGGAAATATGGCGTCATTGTTTGAGATAAAGGGTGTGAGTCTATCGGGCGTTTCTGAATAAAAAATAAACAAAAGTGTGCCTATTCCAAAAAAGATTATTGTCGCAGGTAAGGTCAATAACGCATTAGTGTATAGCGTTTTTCTAGAATTTTTAAGGCTTTTACTAGTTAAATAGCGTTGTACAATGGTTTGATCGGTACCTTGTGTAATCATTGCCGAAGCCAACCCTCCAATAAATACTACCCAAAAGGTAGATTCAGTAAAGTTTAATTCCATATTCATGAGATTGAACTTATTCTGCTCTGATGCAAAAGCGATCATCTCGGTAACGGAGGTCTCTGTGTGAAAGACAATCCAAAAAATAGCGAGTAAACTTCCCCCCATAAGCACTACCACCTGGATGACATCCGTCCAAATTACAGCTTCAATACCTCCAAAAGCGGTATAAAGAACACAAAGTATTCCCATCAGCAAAATACTGGTTGTCACTGGAATTCCACTTACAATAGAGATTGCCAAAGCGGGTAATAACAGTACGATTCCTATTCTTCCCAATTGAAAAAGAATAAAAGATAAGCTTCCAAAAGCACGAGCAAAGTAGTTAAATCGATCTTCTAAAAATTCATAAGCTGTACGAATTTGAAGCTTGTTGAAATAGGGAATAAATACATACGCAATAATGGGGGTAATGATGATTGCAGTCATGTTCAAAAAGAAAAAAGACCAGTCTGTTGTAAACGCTTTTGCGGGAATGGCCATAAAAGTTATGGCACTGAGTAATGTCCCAAAAACACTTAGCCCAGATGCCCACCAAGGTATTCTACCACCACCTACAAAATAGTCCTCAGTAGATTTTTGTTTTCGGGTAAAGTAGGCTCCGATAATTAAGGTAATCAAGAGGTATGAGATTAATATAGAATAGTTTAATGTACCAAATGAATTAAGAGATTGAGTCAATTGAAATTTACGTACCTGAGGCGTACGTATTCCTGGTGAGATTTCTCCTGAGACGATATAAAATTCTTCACCATTTTTAAAAGAAAGTGCCGTGACAGGCAGTTGAGTCTGAAGACTGTCGTACAAAAACCATTTTTTGGTGAAGGTGTTGTAGGCATAGAGGTGTTTTGAAAAACCGGGATGCTGGGTTAAAATGGCATTTCTTTTTTTGATTAATTTTAAACGGATTGAATCCTTTGGATTTTGGTCAAGCTCTAAAGCAATAGTTTCAAGTGTATCAAACAAAACTTCATCAGAACCTCCAAAAACAACAAGATGCATAGAGCCTGCCTGCGTTGAACTTGCGCCCATCACTACTTGAGGTTTCCCTTCTATAAGGAGGTTTCCTTCCTCGCTCCATGTCTTACGATTCAAATCATAAGAGAGGTAATCGGATAGAGTTATTGATTTTTTTCCTTTAGTTTGGTTCCTTCCTCCAATTAAAAACAGTTTTTTGGCATCTTTAGTTTCTTGAATTGTAGCAGTATGTAAAGCCCGTGGAGGTCCTGGAAAATCTTTTAATTTTTCCCATTCTTTTTTGTGCCTTAAATCAAGTCGATAAAATGAGTTGACACTATGCTGTTTGTTTTTTCCACCCGAAATATACACGAAAGAACCCTCAACCGATGCGGTGAGATATGCCAAGGGCTCAGGTAAAGAAGGAAAGTTAGAAATTTCGAGGGGGGAGAGGTTGTTTTTTTGTGAGATTAAAAAAACTTGATCGCTGGTGTAATTTTCATTTTCCCCTCCTATGAGTAAAAGTCCTTCTGGAATTTGGGCTGAAGCTCCATAGGCAAGTGGAATAGGCAACGTTTGAGTAGCTACTTCCCATTGTCCATTTTTAAAAAGATACAGGGTATTATAATATTCTTTTTTTCCACCTTCCCAAGGAAGCCCATTAGGAAAGTTTGCACCTCCTGCGGCGATCAGCAAGTCTTGGATAGCGCCTCCCATCATTCCTGCATACCCCAGAGGTATCGACTCTTTTTCCAAGGCAGGAATACTTGGAAAATCAGTTTGAATAAATTTAGATTCCTCTTGTGGATAAACAAAACTTATTGACCATACAAGCCCCAATAAAATCCAAAATGCACGTTGATGCATCATCATAAAATTGTAATAAATCGCTTTAAATATTCGTATCACCTGCTTGTATATTGAAGAATGTCTTCATTCTCAAGGGCTTCGATTAGTCGTGGGTAATGATCTTCTTTTAACGTACTGTGAGGAAAGCGACTGGGCCCACAGTCAACACCTAAGATTTTCATAAGTCCTTTGGCAGCACCGTTATAACCACCGTACTGATCTAAAAGCTCAACAAAACGGATGGCTTTTTGCTGCAATTCTCCTGCCTGTACATGGTTTTTGTTTTCAAAGGAGTCTTTTATCTTATAGTATAAAGGAGCCAGATGATTGTAGGTGCTTCCTACCCAACCTTTTGCGCCCAAGGGTAAACTAGACAAGAAGATTTCATCTACACCAAACAAGATATTTGTAGCGCCCTTATTAAAGTTCAGGCAATGTGTAAAATCAATAAGATCGTTTTTTGAAAATTTGATTCCCGAAAAGTTAGGAATCTCTTGTGTTGCAGCCATCAAAAAATCAATCATTTTAAAATCTGCTCCGGTCAAAACAGGGATATGGTAGTAATAAAAGGGAAGCTTCGGCGCTGCGAATGCAATTTGTTTACAATATTCCAATAACTGTTCCAATGAGTTAAGTTTGAAATAAAAAGGAGCTAAGGCAGCAATGGCATCTACTTTATCCGCACAGTGTTCTGTTAAAGCGATGGCTTCTCTAAGGTTGTTATGCCCTACGTGATTGATGAGTTGGAAATCCTTGGTCTTTTCTTTTGACCAAGCCTCAACTATTAATTTTCGCTCCTCTGTACTTAATGAAACAAAATCAGCAGTAGTTCCATTTACAAAAGCTCCTGAAACTCGGTTTCTCTTTAAAAAAGCCCCATAGGTTTGTACGGCAGTCAAATTAATACTTAAATCTTGCTGTAACGGGGTGTAAGTAGCAGCAATCAAATTTTCTAGTGGCATAAAATTGGTTTTCTTACAAAGAGTTGTGTAGAGGAATTAGGTGAACTTTATATTTTCTAATTTACAAAACATTTCTATTGCTTGTTGGGTTGGAGGTTTTCTTTTGCGGAAGAAGAGAGATTATTCACTTCGTTTATGATCCCAGACGGGGTTTACTAGGCAAACATAAAAACTCCAACACGCTTCCCATGTTTTACTTTTTGTTTTTAGTTTATTTCTAAAGTAAACTTTCAACTTTCCTAAAAACAAAAAACCCACAACGTTAGCTGTGGGTTTTCTTTTGCGGAAGAAGAGGGATTCGAACCCCCGGAGGTGTGACCCTCAACAGTTTTCAAGACTGCCGCATTCGACCACTCTGCCATTCTTCCTGTAGCGGATGCAAATATACACTCCTTTTTTTGATTTGAAAATAATTAACCTCCTCTTTTAAAAGAGAAGTAAAATTGAGTTTTTGTATCTTTAAAATCGCCTATGGATGCTGCTTTTGAACCTGTATTTCTCGTGATTATCGGATTTTTCGCGGGTGTGATCAACACTCTAGCAGGTGGAGGATCCTTATTTACCCTACCCGCTTTAATTTTTTTGGGTTTGCCTCCTCAAATTGCCAATGGTACCAATCGTATTGCGATTGTAGTGCAATCATTAAGCGGTACATTGGGTTACCGAAGTAAAGGAATTTCAAATTTTCCCTTCACTATTTATTTGGGTATAAGCGCCTGTTTTGGAGCCTATCTGGGAGCGCAAATTGCCATTGATCTCGACGGATCGATCTTTAATAAAATTCTTGCGGTAATAATGATTGTTGTTGGGGTGTTAATCCTTTTTCGTCAAAAAAATATCCATCTCGATTTACCCGAACGACTTACTGGAAAGTATTTGGTTTGGAGCATACTGGGCTTTTTTGTAATTGGAATTTACGGGGGATTTATCAATGCCGGTATAGGGATTGTAATCATGTTATTTTTAAACCGATTCAATCAAATGAACTTGGTAAAAACGAATGCTACCAAAGTAGCAGTTGTATTAATATACTCCTCTGTAGCCCTCATCATTTTTGCGTTAAATGATGCGATAGATTGGAAAATGGGTGCCTTTATGGCGCTAGGAACTGCTTTGGGAGCTTGGTTGGCAAGCAGATGGTCTGTAAAAAAAGGTGATCGAGTGATACGTTATGCCATGCTTTTTACTCTCGTAATTATGGCTGTAAAACTTTGGTTTTTTGAATAAAATCAATAGTGCTGATAGCCTTCTATAGTAATTCCATATCCTGTAATTCCAATTCGTGGATGTTGTTTCGAATTACTAATGACTTTTAGTTTTTGAATCCCAATATCATGAAGAATTTGAGCCCCAATACCAAAATCCTTACGGTCCATTTTCATTGGAGGAACCTGGTCCAATTCCCCTTCGTCTTGCATTTTTTTGAGTGTTTCTATACGTGCAAGTAGATTTTCAGGACTTTGCTCTTGATTGATAAACAGTAAGGCTCCTTTTTTTTCTTTGTTAATGAGATTGAAAATGTCATCAAAACTTTGGTGAACAGAACCTGTTAACATCCCTAAGATGTCATTTGAAATCTTTGAAGATTGAATTCGGGTTAGAACTACTTCGTTTTTCTTCCAGTGGCCTTTTGTTAGTGCAAGATGGATATTTCCATTGGTGGTTTGTTCATAAGCACGCATCCGAAAACTGCCGTAACGGGTTTTTATTTCATGATCTACTCGTTTTACAATCAGGCTGTCGTGTTGCATTCGATAAGAAACCAGATCTTCTATTGAAACGATTTTTAGATCAAACTTTTTTGCTACATCGATAAGCTGTGGTAAACGTGCCATAGTCCCATCTTGATTCATGATTTCAACGATTACTCCAGCTGGTTTGAATCCCGCCAAACGCGCAAAATCAATTGCAGCTTCTGTATGTCCAGTTCTACGAAGCACCCCACCACTTTTTGCAATTAAAGGAAAGATATGCCCAGGTCTTGAAAGATCATGAGGCTTGGTGTGTGGCTCCACCAATGCGTTTATAGTCAGCGCCCTATCTGAAGCAGAAATCCCAGTGGTAACTCCTTTTCCTTTAAGATCCACAGATACGGTAAACGCTGTTTCCATGGGATCGGTATTATTGGATACCATTTTTCCTAATTGTAATTCTTGACAACGTTCCTCAGTAAGGGGTGTGCAAATAAGTCCTCTTCCATGAGTTGCCATAAAGTTGATCATTTCAGGAGTGATTTTTTCTGCTGCGGCAATAAAGTCGCCTTCATTTTCCCGATCGGCATCATCTACCACTATGATGACTTCCCCTTTTTTGATCGCTTCTATGGCTTCCGTTATGCTGTGTAATTCGATAGAATTTTGTGTCATGATTTTTTTAGAAAAGGAATTTTTTTAATCAAATTGATAATCGGAGCATAAACGTCGTATAGGCTCACAAAACCTTTATCAGCAGAAGCTCTTGCAGTTAAAATATAAGAGAATGGGGCTAGGATTAGAGTGGAAAGCCAACTTGCAAGTAGGGGTGTGATACTGTTGTCTTCAGCAGCATTTTTACTAAACAAACCAATGTAGTGATAGGTCAAAAAGATGATTATTGAAAGTACCAAGGGAAGTCCTAAACCTCCTTTTCTTATTATGGCACCTAAGGAGGCTCCGATGAGAAACAATAACAACGAAACAAATAGTAAAGTGTATTTTTCTAGTAGTGTAATTTTATGTAGGTTAATTAGCTTTTGAAAAGCAAAAAAGGGTCCCCTTTTTATGTTTAAATCTCGTAACGCATCTTGGATCTTGGACATGCTTTCATCATATACCCTTCGCTGCTTCCATATTTCATCGGTAACAATAAAATCAAGTAAATGATTGGGTAAAGAATCATTTACTGTCATTTTTTCTTCTTTTTTGGCTAAGGAAATGACAACACTTTTCTTCGAAAAATTTTGACTAAATACATCTTTCTCTTTAGTAAAAGAAGTTTGTAAGGTGTCAATACTGACTCGCAATTGATCCATTTTTTGCATCCGGTAGCCAGTCGTAATATTTTCTTCATTTAGATCTACATTGTTAAATTGAGACAAGTCAATATTCATCTCATATTCTTCAAAAGATACTTTTGCATGAGGTACGCGTTCTCGGTCTTTTACCTTTTTGGGAATAACTTCCTCATACCGATTACCATTGTAAAGGACCAATTTGAGGTTGGGATCAGTAGGTTCATTTTTCATTTCTCCGCGTTCCGCTTTGATCACAATATTATTTTGTTTGTTGGGTGTGTATTCATGGATGATGACATCTTCCAGAAAACGGTCATTGTCTCCGTACTTTTTTGTTACTTTAATGTTGTATTGACCTATTTCGTTAAAAATTCCCTCACGTATTGCCAGTGTAGGTTCCAGTTTAGCTAGATTTTTCCTCAAATTGTAGGACTTTAATTCTCCATAAGGAATTATATGTGCTGAAAAATAAAAAGTTCCAATCCCCAAAGCCACATGAAAAAAGATTAAACCCATAAGTGCCCGTTGTAAGGAAATTCCAGTGGACTTCATCGCAGCAAATTCATAATTTTCAGAAAGGCTACCAAAGGTCATTAATGAGGCCAACAGTACTGATAAAGGAAGTACTAGGGGGATTAATTTTGGAGAATAATAGATCAAAAATTTTCCAATAATCAAAATATCCAAACCTTTTCCTGCAAGCTCATCAATAAACAACCAAAATGTTTGTATGACAAAGATGAACATACAAATGGTAAAGACACTAACTAATCGCGTCAAATAACTTTTTAAGATGTATCGATCAATGATCTTCACTAGGTCAGTTGTTTATATAGTAGTCAGGGTATTTACTAACGTCAAAAGTAAAAAAGTCTGGATTTAAAGAAGTATTTGTTTTTAAATTATTTAGGGTCAAAGTGGTGCGCGTTTCCAAACGCCCAATTTCTATCAATCGATAAATGACCTTCGTTCGCAAGTCTATTCCTAATAATAAATACTTTATTTCATTGTTTTCTTCATTGGGAATCAATTTGACAAATTGGATGGGACGTCCCTTCACATTTTGTTTGATATCCCATTGATATGCATATCCTTTTTTATAAAACACCAAAAGCTCAGAAGGATTGATTCCAAACCCCGACTCATCATCTGGATTACTGATTGTGATTTCCTCATTTTCAGGAACAATAGTGTAGGTCTTTTCTCCATCAAATAATTGTTCGTTTCCTAAAAAACTAATTTTGTATTGATCCCCTTTTATCGTTGCAGAGCCTGAAGTTTCCTGTCGGATATTTTCTTGTCGGTTTTCCAGAACATAGGTAAAATCAAAACTCAAATTTTCATAAGAGGCTATGGTTTGCGAAACTTCATCCAATAGTTTTTTTGCCGCTTCTGGACTTTGTGCCAGAAGGGTGGAGTGAATTGAAAAAACAATACAAATCCAAACAATTTTTCTCATAGCTTATTCTCGTTTTTTTTGAGATTAAAGGTTTTCATCCTCCAAAAGGCGATCTAAACTGGTCAAGTCTGAAATTAATACCTGACGAGCTTTACTTCCTTCAAAAGGACCCACTACTCCTGCAGCTTCCATCTGATCGATAATTCGACCCGCCCTATTGTATCCCAATTTTAATTTACGTTGCAATAAAGATGCCGAACCTTGTTGGGCAGTTACAATGACCTCTGCTGCTTCTCTGAAAAGGGCATCACGATCACTAGCATCAATGTCAAGACTTGAACTGATTTCTTCGCCTACATATTCTGGCAGTAAATGTGCATCTGCATAGCCTCGTTGCCCTCCAACATAAGAAGCGATTCGTTCTACTTCGGGCGTATCTACAAAGGCACATTGGATACGAGTCAATTCGTTTCCTTGGGTATATAACATGTCTCCTCTACCAATCAGTTGGTCGGCGCCCCCACTGTCTAAAATGGTACGAGAATCGATTTTTGAGGTTACCCTGAAGGCAACTCGAGCGGGGAAATTAGCTTTGATAATCCCTGTTATTACATTAACAGAGGGCCGTTGCGTAGCAATAATAAGATGAATTCCAATTGCTCTAGCCAGCTGAGCCAATCGTGCTATGGGAGTTTCTACTTCTTTACCCGCAGTCATGATCAGGTCTGCAAATTCATCAACTACGAGAATTATATAGGGTAAAAAACTATGTCCTTCGTTGGGATTAAGTTTTCGTTCTTTAAACTTTTTATTATACTCTTTTAAATTACGACACATAGCATTTTTGAGCAAGTCGTAACGGTTGTCCATTTCGATACAAAGTGAGTTTAAAGTATTGATTACCTTGGTATTGTCTGTTATTATCGCTTCCTCTGTATCGGGAAGTTTTGCTAGGTAATGCCGTTCAATTTTACTGTAGATGTTCAATTCTACTTTTTTTGGATCTACCAAAACGAATTTTACTTCCGCAGGATGTTTTTTGTAAAGTAGGGAAGTGAGTACCGCATTGAGTCCTACAGATTTACCCTGTCCCGTAGCACCTGCCATAAGTAGGTGAGGCATTTTGGCAAGATCTACAATAAAAGTTTCATTGCTAATAGTTTTTCCCAAGGCAATGGGGAGTTCCATTTCAGCATTTTGAAACTTGACAGAACCAATTACAGATCGCATTGAAACAATACTGGGTTTTTGGTTGGGAACTTCAATTCCAATGGTTCCTTTGCCTGGAATAGGTGCTATAATACGAATTCCTAAGGCGGAAAGTGAAAGAGCAATATCGTCTTCCAAATTTTTAATTTTTGAAATTCGAATTCCTGCATCTGGAACAATTTCATAGAGTGTCACCGTAGGACCTATGGTCGCTTTGATATTTGAAATACCAATCTTGTAATTATTGAGAGTTTCAACGATTTTGTTTTTATTAGCTTCGAGTTCTTCTTGATTGATCGTTATTCCCTTATCTCCGTAGTCTTTTAAAAGTTCAATACTGGGCATTTTGAAGTTGCTCAGTTCTAAGGTAGGATCAAAAAAACCTTGTTTTTCTACCAAATGATTTGCAAGCACCTCATTTATGGGTTCCTCCTCGGCGGCTTCCACTTCCATTGTGATTTCATCCTTGTTCAAGGGCTGTATTTCTTCAGGATCTTCTATAGAGAGAGAGGGGGCAGGAGACAAATCGATTTCTGCTTCATTAGGTGTTTCTGCATTATGCTCCATTGCACCAGAGGACTCAAGATTTTGTTCCTCTTCAGGAGTGGTTGGTTTCTTAGTTTGAACCATGACTCGGTTCCACCAAATCCTCATTTTCTCGGGAGTCCAACCCAGTTCAATAACCAAAAAGCACAAAAAGAAGAAAGTTAGACCAGCGAAGATTCCAATACGACCAATATAGATAGTGAGAAAGAGGTTGATCTCATATCCTATAATACCTGAGTACAGCGGCTGACTCGGGAAGAAATACCCCAAGGCGATACTGAGCCACAGGATATGAGCGATGCCCCAGCCCCAGTTAGAAGCCAAACGATGAATACTGCGATTAAAAAACAATTGAAACCCACTAAGTCCTAGTAAATATGGAAAAAGAATAGATGACAAGCCTACTCCTTGAGACACAAAAAAATGACTCACTAATGCTCCAAATTTGTTGAGTAGATTTTGAGCCTCTACCGTTTTGTCTGTAAAAGCGCCTAAGGTACTATAGTCTGCTTTCCAATGATAAAGATATGAAACAAAAGCTGTGGTTAATAGTAGTGCAATCAACATCAAAGCACCGCCTAGGAGCACTTGGCGCTGGCGGATTACTTTTGGATCGGTTTGTGTAGGTTTTTCCTTTTTTGCCATTCCATTAACTTCTAAAACAAAAATACGAATTCAATTGCAAAACAAGGGTATTTAAAACATATTGATGCGTAGCAAATCTTGTTGTAAATTATTTAGTATTAAATCCATAAAACAAAAAACCCGATATGAAATCGGGTTTTTTAAAACTAAGATAAATTTTGAATCTATTTTAAGTCAAAACGATCTGCATTCATGATTTTATTCCATGCCTGAATAAAATCGGATACGAATTTATCGTTGTTATCGTCCTGAGCATAGACCTCAGCAATAGCTCTAAGTTCAGAGTTAGAACCAAAAACAAGATCAGTTCTTGAAGCCGTTCTGACTTCTGCACCTGTGTTGCGATCTTTTGCTACATAACTATTGTAACCGGTAGCACTCCATTCCACATCCATTGCGAGTAAAGTCTTAAACCAGGAGTTGCTTAATTGACCATCGGTCCAAACTCCTTCGCCTGTGTGAGAAATTTTCATTGCACGCATTCCTCCAACGAGCACTGTCATTTCTGTAGGCGTAAGTCCTAACAATTGCGCTTTGTCGAGAAGAATTTCTTCGGGACTCACAGCAAACTCTTTTTCAGAGTAGTTTCTGAAACCACACGCTTTGGGTTTTAACAGATCGAATGAATCTACATCTGTACTTTCTTGAGTAGCATCACCACGACCTGTGGTAACGGCTACTTTCTGACCACTTGCTTTTTCAATGCCTACAGCACCCGCTGTAACGATCACATCTGCAACACTGGTGTTGTGTTCTTTTGCAATTTGTTCATACACACTCAAAATTTTTGCAAGTTCTTCGGGTTGGTTGACTTCCCAATCTTTTTGTGGTGCAAGTCGGATTCGTGCTCCATTGGCACCACCTCTATTATCAGATCCTCGGAAAGTGCTTGCACTTGCCCAAGCTGTATTTACCATTTCTTGAATGCTGAGACCAGAGTTGGAAAGTGCTTCACGTAAATTTCGTTCTTCATCAGGAGTTAAAATTTTTCCTGTTGGAGTTGGATCTTGCCAGATGTATTCTACATTTTTATAATCTCCGGTGATATAATTGGTCTTTGGACCCATATCGCGATGTAAAAGTTTAAACCAGGCACGGGCAAAAGTTTCTCCAAATTCCTCTGGGTTTGCTAAAAAGCGTTCGCAAATGGCTTTGTAATGCGGGTCTGTCTTTAAAGACATATCTGCTGTGGTCATCATGGGAAGTACTTTTTCGTCGCTTCCGTCCACTTGAGGAACCATATCTTCTACTGCACAGTCTATTGGATGCCATTGCCATGCTCCAGCTGGACTTTTTTTGCATTCCCATTCGTACTTGAAGAGAAGTTCTAAATAGCCCATATCCCATTGAATAGGGTTTGTCGTCCAAGGCCCTTCAATACCACTGGTTATTGTGTCTACCCCCAATCCAGAAGCATGTTTATTTTTCCAGCCCAATCCCATCTGTTCCATAGGAGCGCCTTCAGGTTCTGCACCTACCAAAGCAGCATCTCCTGCGCCATGTGCTTTACCGAAAGTATGTCCTCCTGCAGTTAATGCAACTGTTTCTTCGTCATTCATAGCCATACGTTTGAAGGTTTCACGAACATCCTGAGCTGAAAGTGCTGGGTCAGGATTTCCGTTGGGGCCTTCAGGGTTGACATAGATCAATCCCATTTGTACTGCAGCTAAAGGATTTTCAAGAGATTGACGTGTGTCTCCATAACGATTGTCACCAAGCCATTCGTCTTCAGCTCCCCAATAAATATCTTTTTCAGGTTGCCAAATATCTTCTCTACCCATCACTGTTCCGTGGTTGGGTCCTCCCATGTCTTCGATGGCTACATTTCCTACTAGAACAAGTAAGTCTGCCCAAGAGAGTTTATTTCCGTATTTTTCTTTAATAGGCCATAATAAACGACGTGCTTTGTCTAAATTTCCATTATCGGGCCAAGAATTTAGCGGAGCAAATCGTTGTGCTCCTGTTGCAGCACCCCCACGGCCGTCTCCCGTGCGATAGGTTCCTGCCGCGTGCCAAGTCATACGGATAAAGAACGGACCGTAATGCCCATAATCTGCAGGCCACCAGTCTTGGGAGTCTTTTAACATGACTTTGATGTCTTCTTTTACAGCTTCAAGGTCCAGTTTTTTTACTTCTTTCTTATAGTCCAACTCGGGTAATGGGTTGCTCCGATCACTGTGTTGGCGTAATATATCTAAGTTTAGTTGGTTCGGCCACCAGTCTTTGTTTTGTGTACCTAGATTAGGTGTGGTTGTCGATCCGTGAAAAGGACATTTACTTTCGCTCATAATATTTTTAATTTTTTTCTAAATTAGGAAACCTAAATCAAGTTTTGGGATTTTTAATTTAGAATTTCTTATGAATTGATAAGTTTTTCTTATTTGAAAAAAGTAAAATTAATTTTCAAAAGTTAAGCTTCAAAAAAATCATTTTTTCTCTGCTATTTTGATACGTAAAGCAGCGTATAATAAAGTCATAAAAGGACTAATCCAATTGAAAATGGCATAGATAAAATAGTCGCCTACACCCACACCTAAAACCCCAGATTGGTAGGCCCCGCAGGTGTTCCAGGGAATCAGTACGGAAGTCACAGTGCCTGAATCTTCTAGTGTACGACTCAAGTTTTCTGGAGCTAGACCTCGCTCATCGTAAGCATTAGCAAACATTTTCCCAGGTATTACGATAGATAGATATTGATCGGATGCGGTGAGGTTGATCGCCAAACAAGAGGCAACGGTACTGGCAAAAAGTTGAAAGGTGGTTTGTGCCCAATTTAGCAAGGCATTGCTGATTCGACTTAAGGCACCTATAGCATCCATTATCCCACCAAAAACCATCGCACAGATGATTAGCCATATGGTTCCTAACATTCCTTCCATTCCTCCAGAGGTAAATAAATCATTGAGTAATACATTCGAGGTAGTGATTTCTGTAGATACCGAAATAGCATCCATGATACCTTGGTAGGCAGTGGCAGGGGTTAGCGAGTCTGAATCTGTAATTTCCATCAGAATTCCAGGTTGAAAAATGAATGCAAACAAACCCCCTAAAAGAGTCCCTATTAACAATGCTACTAGGGGAGGTGTTTTTTTTATAATTAAAACTATTACTACTGTGGGTACAATAAAAAGCCATAGGTTAATGGCGAATTTTTCTTTAATTGCAAGCATTAGACTTTCCGTATCGGCAAGACCTGTAGTCTCCTGAGTAAGGCTGAGAATAAAAAAAACGAGTAAAGTGATCACGATACTTGGGACTGTAGTATAGGTCATATAGCGGATATGAGTAAAGAGTTCCCCTCCTGCCATAGCGGGAGCCAAATTGGTCGTATCGGATAAGGGAGATAGTTTATCTCCAAAATAGGCTCCAGAAATCACAGCTCCTGCCACCATACCCACAGGAACTTGTAATACAGTTCCTATTCCAATAAGCGCAATACCTACAGTAGCCGAAGTTGTCCAACTGCTTCCTGTTGCCAAAGAAATGATGGCACAAATAACAATACAAGCGGGTAAAAAAATACTGGGGTGGAGGATTTGTAACCCATAATAAATCATTGCGGGAATAATCCCACTTATGAGCCATGTTCCTGCCAGTGCACCCACAAAAAGTAAAATCAACAATGCACCCGTAACCGACTGTAAATTTTCAGCAACTTTTTGAATCATTTGGTCGTAAGAAATTCTTTTGGCAAAACCAATCACTGCAGCAAATGCCCCACCCAGCAATAGAATGAATTGGTTGGAACCACTTAAGGCATCATCTCCATATACCCATACGTTGAAGGATAAAAGGCTTACTAATACAAGGATAGGTAAAAGGGCTGTACCCAGTGAAAGTTCTTTGTTTTTCAATTCTTTCGTTTCTTAGAATACAAGTTTAATCAATTTAATTGAAACGCTATCACTTAGGATCTTTTTCTACAAAGTACCATAAAACCACTCCCCATATCTAAGGGTAATGTGTAAAAGTCTGTTTGACATTTTAATTTTTCCAAAAGCAAGATGACCTTATCCTGATGTCCTGGGGGCCAATCGGTTTGATGATTTAAATCATCAATTACATAAAACCCTCCAGGTTTTACCATATCGAGAACCGTTTCCAATTCTGTGAATTTTCCTGCCCAAGTATCTGCAAAAATGAGATCAAATTGGGCATCTTTATTTTCGTTTACCCAAAGATGTGCATCCTGATGTACCAATTTGAGACGTTTATCCTCTCCAAAAAATGAATTGGCGAGTTCCAGATATTGAGCCTCCTTCTCTACAGAAACCACCTTCCCCTTTTTTCCTAAACCTTCTAGAATCCAAGAAAGGGACAATCCCGTACCTGTTCCCAATTCTAGTACATGTGCTTCTTTTTTTGAGGCAGTCAAAAAGCGTAACAATATGCCTAAATCTTCTTGAGAATACATTTCAAAATGGATTTCTCGAGATTTTTTAATGATGTTTTCGTATTGTTTGGGAGTTGTTTTTGAGGGTTTATTCATAGTTTGATTTGGTTTTTAAAATTGGATGGTAAGCCCAACCCCATTTTTGTTGCCAATAGGATCTATTTTGAAGCTCATTTGCTTTTCAAGCCCTTTGTTATAAGTCAAAATCGTTTTCTTTTTTTGGTTTTGGGCAGAGAGTGTCATGATGATGCCAATGAGGGTAGTGCCTATACTGGCAACATAAAGTTCAGTTGGCGCAGGGTTTTCAGAATTGTGAGCAACGATTGCGACACCTGTTCCTAAAGCTACAGCACTGGAAGCGAAAGCAATAGTGTTGTAGGTGCGTGACCGTTTCCAATAGGTAAAGGCCAATTCGTTTTCTGATAGTAACGAATTTACCTCCGGGGTAATTAAACGACGGTCATCTTCGTAATATTGATAGCCTGTCAGGCCTAAAAAGACGGTCATCTCTTGAGACTGAATTTGGCAGGTAT
>JAFMLQ010000060.1 GCA_017852075.1 Flavobacteriaceae bacterium
TTCATGGTAAGATTTGGGGCAAAAAGGAGGAATTTATTCCTCCTTTTTATTTTTAGAAAGGATCCACATCAAAATTGACACGCGTACTTCGAAATGCTGCGATAGCCTGAAAGCTCATATACGTCCGATTCAAAAGTTTCTTTACCGCCTTAGGATTATCCTCAGTGTCTATTTTAATAAGCAATTGTTTTTGGTAGTAGTTACGAACACGTGTAACCGTTGGAAATGCAGGGCCTAATACTGCGCCTTTATATGATTGCTTGATCACATTTGAAAACCATTGTGAAGCTGTATTCACCGTATCAAACTGGCGGCTTTTAAAAGTGATACGAATCATTCTACAATAAGGAGGGTATCTGTAATTTTGACGTTCATTTTTTTGAACCTCAAAAAGCTCATGATTATCATGTTTTAAAACTTGTTTTAATATAAGATGATCCGGCTGAAAGGTTTGAATTAAAACTTTTCCTTTTTGATCGGAACGACCTGCTCTACCTGCAACTTGACACAACATTTGATAACTGCGTTCGTGGGCTCTAAAGTCAGGGAAATTGAGTACGTGATCTGCGTTGATTACTCCAACGAGCATGACATTTTTAAAATCCAATCCCTTCACTACCATTTGAGTCCCTACTAGAATTTGAATACGTCCCTGATCAAAAGCTTCAATAATTTTGTCAAAATCCCATTTTCCTCGAGTACTATCCCAGTCCATTCTACCTACTGAAACTTCAGGAAAAAGCTGATGTACTTGTTCTTCTATCTGTTGTGTACCCACTCCCTTTGTGGTTAATGTCGTCATCCCACAAGCATGACACTGGGTAGGCATGGGAATGTGATATCCACAATAATGACAACGCAACTGATTCTGTGTTTGATGATATGTTAAAGAAACATCACATTGGGTACATTGAGGTGAATGTCCACAACTCAAACACTCAAGTATTGGAGCGTAACCTCTTCTATTTTGAAACAAAATGACCTGTTTTCCTAGTTCTAAGGTTTCTTTAATAGCATTGATTAGAGAGGCTGAAAACATTCCTGTGAGGGTCTTTTTGCGATGGGCTTCTTTGAGATCCACAAGTTCAATGTCGGGTAATGCGACGCCACCGTAGCGTTCTGTCAATTGAACCCAACCGTACTTTCCCTTTCTAACATTTTCTGTAGTCTCTATTGAAGGAGTCGCCGAGCCTAAAATTACTTTGGACTTCATTTGTTGGGCAAGGAATATTATGCTATCACGAGCGTGATAACGAGGCGCTGGATCAAACTGTTTGTAGGAATTTTCGTGCGCTTCATCCACAATTACAAGACCCAAATCTTGAAAGGGAAGTAATGCAGACGAACGTGCACCAACAATTATTTGTCCTTGGGGACACCCTTTTAATACTTGTCTCCAAACTTCAGTACGCTCGTGTATAGAGAAACGAGAATGATAAACTAAAACCCGATCACCAAAACGTGCAGCCAAACGACTTACGATTTGTGAGGTTAAGGAAATTTCAGGCAATAAATAAAGTACTTGTTTACCCTCTTTTAGCTGTGCTTCGATCAAGCGGATATAAACCTCTGTCTTGCCTGAAGCCGTCACTCCTTCAAAAAGTACAACAGATTGATTTTGAAGTGCTGTATTCAATTCCAAATAGGCTTGTTGTTGTGCTGGAGAAAGCTTCTTTTTTGTGAGTTGTTCCTGAACATTTCGAATTAGTATTCTATGCTTTTCATTGAAACTCTCTCTTAATACTCCCTTATCAATTAGACTTTTTATTTGCGAACTACTAGCTTGGGCTTGTTCTTTCAATTGAGCTACTTCGTGCCAAAAATCCAAAACCTTTCCGCCATTTAAAAGAGCCATCAAAACTCTTTTCTGTTTGGGTGCCCTTTCCAAGTCCTCAAAGAGTTGTTGAAGTTTATTTTCTTCTTGATAGATTTTTTCTAATTGAACAACACGGACTTTTTTCGGCTTAAATTTTTCTTCCAGTTTTTGGTGAATTAAAGCTACTTTTTTATCCATCATGTCGATGATCATAGGCATGACTCGCTTCCTGTCTGTGATCATGCTGATCTCTTCTAGAGTAAGATTTTGCTTTTGAAGGGCTTCATATACTAGATATTGAGAATCAGAGAGAGCGTCTAATTGTTCTTGAGTAGCTTCACATTTTACAATCAAGCTTTGACTTTCAATCAACAGAGCCGCAGGTAAACTAGCACGAAGAACCTCGCCCTTTGTACACATATAATAAGCTGACAACCATTCCCAAAATTTCAGTTGATCCTCAGTCACCATAGGAGACTCATCCAAGATCATCACAATGGATTTGGGTTCATAGGTTTGTGGAGCAACTGTATGCACACGACTTACTATAGCGGTGTAGATTTTTTGTTTACCAAAAGGAACAGCTACCCTAAAACCAGGCCGTAAAACAGTAAGTTGTTCTTCCGACACAAAGTATGTATAGGTCTTAGGTAGAGCCAAAGGAAGTATCACATCAACAAAACAATGTGCTACACCATTACTCATGGGAAGTTTCCTTTGGTTCCCTTTTAAATCGTGTCAAGGTTGCATTCAATTCAAATCCAAGTAGCAAAATATTAGAGTTGATCCAGATGTAGAGCAAAAAAATTAAGAGCGCTCCTATAGACCCATACAACTGATTGTAGTTAGAGAAATTTTCAATGTAAATTCCAAAGCCGTAGGTTGTTAAAAAGAATAATAATGTAGTCATCAGCGCCCCTGGAGTGAAAAATTGATTTTTTCTTCCCTCTACTGTACCGAAAAAATATAGAATATTGACAGTTAAGTAAATGAACAGTCCAAAAAAGGTAAGTTGACCAATACGAGTCCATCGAATTTCAGAGGGGATTAAAGAATCTAAATTATTCAGTATATAGAATTCAAAGTAAAAAAAGATGATGACAGTAATCAAAGAAAGAAACGCCAAGAGTACACTTACCCCCACAGAAAGCAAATATTGTTTAAAAAAATTTCGAGAAAAAGCAACGTGATAGGAAACTTCAAAACTCCCAAAAATAGAAGATATTCCATTCGCTGATAAAATTATAGAAAGCACAAAAACAGAGGATAATAATCCCCCTCTAGGCTTGTTTCTTATGTCTTCAAATATATCTGCAAAGAACGTTTGGGTTTCTGGTGGCAAAAACAACTCGATATAATCCAAAAAGGTTTGGTCAAAATTTTCGATTCTTATAAATGGAATAAGATCAATAAAGGGAATTAAGTTCAGAATAAAAAGCAAAAAAGGGAACAAGGCCATAAAAAAACTGAACGATATACTTCCAGCTCTGTGAGTTAAAGCTCCTTTGACAATTCCAATAACATACATTTCCATCAGATCGTAGATAGAAAATCCGTAAAAACCTGGAGGTTTAATCGCTTTTAAGAAAAATACAACAGACTTTACAATAGGAAGCTGTGAAATTTTGGACATGATAGGATATCGTATAACGATACAAAGATAAAAGGCTTACTCATATGATGCGTTAAATCCTAAAAAAATCCACAGGCTTTGTAACTTCGCAAAATGGAAATACAATTGTTATGTATCGGAAAAACGGACCGTTCGTTTTGGGCTGAAGCTTTGGAGATGTACGAAAAACGTTTACAACACTACGTAAAGTTTTCTATACGCTATCTGGCAGATGTAAAAACTTCAAAAAAATCAGACCCATCAAAAATTAAATTAGAAGAAACCAAACTGCTACTCGAAAAAATCAAACCGGGTGACATGGTTATTCTTTTAGATGAGAAAGGAAAAATGTTTAATTCTGCTGAATTCTCAAAGGAAATTGAAAATCAAATGAATTCTGGGAAAAAGAAAGTTCTTTTTGTAATCGGGGGTGCGTATGGTTTTTCGGAGGAGCTTTATCAAAAATTTCCTGAGCGTATGGCATTATCAAAAATGACTTTTTCACATCAGATGGTGCGTCTCTTTTTTTGCGAGCAGTTATATCGAGCCTATACAATAATCAACAACCACCCATATCACAACGCCTAATGAAAATCATTTTTGCAACTCATAATCACAACAAAGTAAAGGAGCTCAATCAACTGGTTCCTAAGCCAATTTCACTTTTAAGTCTTGACGATATTAATTGTACCAAAGAAATTGAAGAAACAGGTAGTACGCTGGAAGAAAATGCAAAAATAAAAGCAGACTATGTGTTAAAGAAATATGGTCTGAATTGCTTTTCAGATGACTCTGGTTTAGAAGTTGATGCGCTGCAGGGTGCTCCAGGGGTTTTTTCAGCTCGTTATGCAGGTCCTGAAAAAAACAACGATGCTAATATTGAGAAAATATGGGAAGAACTAGGTGGGATTTTAAATCCCAAAGCTTGTTTTAGGTCGGTATTTCATCTCAATCTCAATGGAAAATCCTATTCTTTTGAAGGGCGAGTGGACGGCAAATTAATCTATGAAAAACGAGGCTCAGGAGGCTTTGGCTACGACCCCATTTTCATTCCAGAAGGTTTTGAAAAAACTTTTGCCGAATTGGGTGATGAGGTCAAAAATAAAATTAGTCATCGAGCAAAAGCCACCATGCTACTCTTAGAGCATTTAACAGTGCTCTTATAGTTTTATTAATTATCTGAGTAGAAAGTACTTTTCAATGTTTTTTATATAAATTTATAGCATGAGGAAGATTTGGGTCGTCATGCTTATTTTACTTAGTTGGAAGGGTTTCTCACAACAAGACTTTAGTGCACTTGTAGAAAACGAGACTACCGGACTTCCTATGTCTAGTGTCCATGTGTTAAATCTCACTCAAGTTATAGGAGCTATAACCGATCAAAAAGGAGTTTTTGAAATCAAAGCACAGGTTAACGACACGCTTTACTTTTCTTATCTAGGTTTCAAACCTTTAAAAATTGCGGTAACTAATGACATGTTAAAATTTGGTAATTTCAAATTTGAGATGACCGAATTGGCTTTTGCACTAGAGGAGATTGAA
>JAFMLQ010000061.1 GCA_017852075.1 Flavobacteriaceae bacterium
GGAACCTATGATGAAGGGACAGAAGTAACTATTACAGCCACCCCAGCAGAAGGGTATGAATTTGTTGGATGGGAAGGGAGTGATTCAACGGAGGCTTTAGTGACATTAAACTTAAATAGTAATCAAACGATTTCTGCTATTTTTAAAAGTCTTGATTTGTCTCAAAATCTATTAAATTTTTATAATGAAAATGGTGGAAGAAATTCATTTAATTCAAATCAAATTTTAGCACTTGAAGCACTTATATTAGGTTTTAATAAAATTCAAATTGGTGATTTTGAAGAAGCTAAATTAATGGTTGATAATGTTTTTAATAAAATCCCCTACAGTGAATCGTTATGGATGGATAATACACATGGATTTTCTAATTGTAAAAATTGCTCACTTAACATTGGTACTCCAATAGCTTATTATGGTTTACGGATGTTAGATGATATTATTTTTTTGGGTAATCCAGAAAAAAATGGAACAATTAACATGACTGTAGTTATTGCTCCTTGTGCAGTTGTTAGTAGACCGACAACATCTAATTTAGATGAAGAAATAGTTAATCTTAATGTTAATCCTAAAATTTTAGAAAATGATTTTCAGTTGCTCAAAAATTCAACAGCTTTATTCAGAAATTGGGTAAAAGCAATTACTGGAGGACTTGAAATAAATTTAAGTTTTGTGCAAATTGATAATTGCACAAATGTGAATTTCAATTATGATGGTGTCAATGTTTTTAGTTATCCAGACACTCATAATATGATAAATTCTGTATCAGAGTCTATATCTGAAGAAACAGATTTTTGGTGGGTGATTGCTCCTTCAGGTGTGCCTGGTGATGGCTCAGATTTTGATATTCAAGGAGATTTTATTACGGGAGGAATGGGCTTATATGGTCCTGGTTTGCCTGTATTTATTTCAGATGACGCTTGGTTTACAAGAAAACCAGAGCATATGGGTGTTGGAGATTACAATGAAATAGAAATTATGGCGTATATGCCTCAATGGTTTCAACACGAATTTATGCATCATCTTTTCAGAAAATGGAATGAGTTTGGTTTGGAGGAAAGTGGTCATCAGTGGTTTGATAGGTCAACTTGGCCATCAGATTTTATTGGAGTATATGAGTCTGATTATTATGCTGAATCAATAAGAAAAAGATTTCTTAATTCTTCACCATCGTTAAGGGAAGGACTTAAAGCACCAGAAAAAATAAGTCTTGAATCTAATTCCTCAATCATATTGGGTAATTATAGAAGAGAACCTGTTGAGAATTTATGGCATGAGGTAAATATAACAACAAATAATGGTCAATTTTATTGGAATAATTCTGCAGGCGTAAGTTGGACTTTAGAAATTATTAATGGTTTATTATATTCAGGAGATGATTGTCCTTACGGTATTCAAGAATTATATGTTATAAGTGCTGGCGGAGTTGTTACTGAAATATATTTCAATAATGAACCCTTTACCAAGATATAGGTATTATTTCAAATAAAATGTTTATCAAACATATCAGAAATAAATTAGGAAATTAAATTTAAAAAATCTTCAGTACGAGATGTTACATATCTACTTCATGGGAGTTCTTTATACTGTGCTAGGCATCATTCATTTTACCAACACAGGCTTTTACAGACCCTTTATGCCTAAGTTCCTACCAGCACACGATTTACTCATTTACCTTAGTGGTATTGCTGAAATTCTGTTAGGCATAGGGGTTCTATTTCCTCAAACCAGAAGTCTCGCTCTATGGGGAATTATAGCTATGCTTTTAGTGTTTTTATTGGTCCATGTAAATATGCTTTTCCCAGCCAATAGTCTTGGAATATCTGCTTGGATTCTTTGGCTAAGAATACCACTTCAATTTTTACTGATTTATTGGGCTTACACTAATATAGGATAACGTCCAAACAGAGGGTTTCTTTTACACCAATGGATACAATCCAAATCCCTTCTAATCCATTGATATCATTGCCTTAAGAGAAGATTCCTGTGTTGTGGTTTTAAGGGGGAGTTGTTTGGGGGAGGTTAGATTAAACTTTCCATTGTGTTTGTTTTAAGAAACCCTTTGTATTGCTTCAGAGGCAAAGGTATGTGCCTCATAATTGTATTTCAGGTCAATTTAATCAACTCGAGATTTTTTTAATCCTGTTCAAGGATTGATTTTTTAAATTCTGCTGGTATTCTTTTGCATTTCTTTTTTCTAATGAAAAGGAGATTGAAATACCCAGAATGATGAACAAGAATTCATGGATATACTTAAAAAATAGTGTTTTAGTTTCGCTTTTATTTTCTTCATAAAGTAATTCATAGAATAGCGTTTACCCATTAAATAATGATAAGTCATCTTTTTAACATTTGCAAAATATGATTTTCATTTGGTCTTCAAATAAAACTGTTGTTTTCAGAAGTTAATACTATGTTTCAATCTTTTCTATCTAATTCTACAAGTCATTTGAAACTAAATATCATAGCACTTTTTCCGACTAGGGTAAGTTTTCCATGAACAGAAACCGTTTCGTTTTCTAAAACATTTATTGCCTGAGTAAAACTGCCTATTCTTTCTGCATATTTGGAAAGATCATGTTGAACGGTCTCTTTATTTTTATTAAAAATCACCATGACGGTTTCCTCCTCATTATAACGAAAATAGCTATAGATTCCATTTTCAGGTGCGAATTGGATTAATTTACCACTGTGAATGACAGGACTCTTTTTTCGCCAATTCAATAGTTTAGAAGTAAAGTTTTTCATTTCTTTTTCTCTTGGACTCAAGCCCTTTCCAGAAAAACCATTGACAGTATCTCCTGACCATCCACCAGGAAAATCAGCTCGAATTTGGCCATGTCCAGGGAGGTCATTTTTCATTCCTATTTCTGTTCCGTAATAAAATTGAGGAACCCCACGCATGGTTGAAAAATATATCATGGCCATTTTAAGCAAATCAATATCTCCGTTTAACTGGGTTAGAACGCGATCCATATCATGGTTGTCTGGAAAGATAACTAGGTTTTGAGGATCAGGGTACAGGTGATCATTACCCAGCATCTCATAGACTTTGACCCAGCCGCTATTCCAATTTTCTTCTTCCACCAACGCACTAATTAATGCATCCTGAAGCGGAAAGTCCATCACACTAGGTAGCGATGAGCGATAGCCATTACTGTTGGTTTTACCTGCTTGCCAAAAGGAGACAACAGCTGGATTTAAAGACCACTCTTCTCCTACAATATTAAATGCTGGATATTCTGCTAAAATGGCATCATTCCAAACAGTCATGAATTCTTTATCGGGGTAAGGATATGTATCCATTCGGATCCCTGCAATACCAGTATATTCAATCCACCATAAAGTGTTTTGAATTAGGTAGTTCGCCATTAAAGGTTGTTTTTGATTTAAATCTGGCATGGTTTCAACAAACCAACCATCGACAAATGCTTTTTTATCAAATTCTGAAGCATAGGGATCTTGATGTGTGGTACGACGATGGGATGTTTGGACATAGGTGTTGTTGTGATTAATCCAATCTTGAGTAGGCGGGTCTTTGACAAACCAATGTTCTGAACCACTATGGTTTAAAATCATATCCATAATGATCTTAATCCCTTTGTTTTGTGCTTCTTGACAGAATTGCACATAATCTTCATTTGTGCCAAAGCGTTGATCCACCTTGTAAAAATCTGTTGCAGCATAACCATGATATGAGGTGCGATACATGTCGTTTTCTAAAATTGGATTTAACCATATAGCGGTAAATCCCAAATCATAAATATAATCTAAACGATCTCTTATCCCTTTAATGTCTCCACCATGGCGGCCTTGTTCATCTTGGCGATTCACCACCTTTTCTTTCATTCCAGGAATAACATCATTAGAGGGGTCACCATTTGCAAAACGATCAGGCGTAATCAGATACATGACGTCTGAACTGTCAAAGCCTTTTCTAGGAATCGTCATATCTCTTTCCAGTAGGGGATATTGATGCGAGCCTACTTTCTTTTTTCCTTTATAAAAGTCAATATTGACAGTTGTTGCATCTGCCTTTTCTGATATCAATAAATCTAGAAACAGGTAGTTGGGGTTATTAACTCGGGTTGTTTTTTTTAATTGGATGTGTGAATTTTCGACATTAGGTTCCCATTGACTGATGTTTTCCCCATAAACTAATACCTGTACAGTATTATGTTGCATTCCCACCCACCAATTAGGGGGTTCTACCCGCTCAATTTGTTGCGCATTAAGAAATGTAAATTTACATCCAAATAAGGTGATTAAAAGGTAGATGATTTGTTTTTTCATAAGTGAAAAATTTAATTCTTAGTTTGATTAGAAGGAGCTAAAAGTTGTTCATAAACAGCACCGCGAATACGATTGTCACGATTTTGACCAGCTTCTGGAACGGCAAACATTTGGCTCATAATTACGGCGACAAAATCACGTTTGGGATCCACCCAAAAGTGTGTTTGTTCATAGCCTCCTCCTCGCCATAGTCCTTCATCGCCATAGCCCATTTCAAGATCTTTAGCACTTGATACCCATAGGTTATAGCCGTTGTGCCCCCATTCATTATCTAATTGAGTATGTGGAGCATACATATTTTGAACGGTTGCCTCTTCTAAAAAGCGATGACCGTTGAGTGTTCCGTGGTTTAATAGCATTCTTAAAAAGTCTGCGTATCCGTTTGCAGTTCCAATCATTCCCTCACCTCCAAAATAAGTCTTACTTTCTGGGCGATAATCAATAGTATGTGCACCCATGATGTCAAGTTCTCCCGGATTTGCAAAACGCAAGTTTCCGTCTTCCCCAGAAAAGGTAGGCAATAAGTTAATATCAGAACTTTTTTTATACCGTAGCCCTTTGATATTCATGGGTTTTTTAATTCTCTCTTCTAATAATTCAGCTAACGTCTTTCCACTTGCGCGTTCTGCTACAAAACCTAGGAGATCG
>JAFMLQ010000037.1 GCA_017852075.1 Flavobacteriaceae bacterium
TTATTCTGTTTTGGAATTGTTTCCTCTAATTCTAATTTCAATTGCAGGTTTTAAAAGAGGCAGAATCCCTTTTTTAAGGAATTTTTAAAATGAAAAGGCTAAGGATCGGTTTTAATCAAAGCTTTTAATTTTCCGTTATTTTGAACCACTACAATCAGTTCTTTTCCACTTTTTAAATTAATTTTCTCAATATCGGTAGCATGTCCCAAAACATCCATGCCCAATGTATGGGATTCTATATATTCAAAGTCCTCACCAGTGGTTGTTAAAATTAGTCCTAAGAAAGCATGTTGATTTCCTTCAAAAGGATTTCCGCCTAAGTCATTGCCAATCATAAAAACTTGAGTCTTACTGACCAAGGTAGAATCAACTAAAATCGAATTGACAGGTCCCCATTGCGCTTTATCATTCAAAGGTTTTACAAAAAATTGAAGGCTTCCCAAATTCTCAATCAATACGGATTTTTCCTGATTTACTTGCAAAGGAGATGATTTCTGAAATACTTCATCCAACAAATATTCATCTTTCGTTGCTTTAGAAAAAGATTTAAAATTGTCAAACTTTTGCCTGAAGTAGGGGCTTTGTTGTATTAAATTTTTCCAAAACACGAATGATTACGAACCTCTGAGACAGGTTTTAAAAAACAATACCCCATTGATTTTATTTGATCGTACGATAAAAATGGTACCTACCTATCAGGTTGTGATCAATGACAAAGAAGCTGCCTATCAAGCTACCGAACACCTCATAAAACAGGGCTGTAAAAAAATTGTGCACCTACGTGGAGACCTTATGCCACAAATTTCCATAGATCGATTTTTGGGATATAAAAATGCTCTAGAAAAACACCATATTCCCTTTGAAAAGGAATTGGTAGCGATATGTAGCGAAAATAATTTTGAAGAGGGCTATAACAGTACACTCAAGCTACTTGAAAAACATCCTGATATCGACGGTTTGTTTGCCATTACAGATTTAGTGGCCGTAGGGGCTCTACGTACTTTTGAAAACCGTGGCTTGAGAATTCCCAAAGATGTAGCAGTAATTGGGTTTAGTAACTGGATGATTTCTTCATTAATCACCCCCAAATTGAGTACGGTAGAACAAAGTGGGGTTCTTATAGGAAAGAAAGTGATATGCCTTTTCCTCAAAATTAAAGAGTCCGACGTCGTAGCTCCTCCATCCTGTATTCAGGAGACGGTTCCAGCAAAACTCATTATTAGAGCCTCCTCTAGGAGGAAAGAAATTTGATGTTGCGTTGTAAACCTTTGTGTTTCGTCCGTTGGATTGCACTGTTTTGGAACAATACTTGAAAGACCTCTTCTGTCATTTCTTCCCAGTCCTTTAGGGTCATGGAAAGTAACTCCTCTCTGGGTTTAAAGGCAGTTTCTTGGTGCGGTTCTGCAAACCGGTTCCAAGGACACACCGTTTGACACACATCACAACCAAAAGCCCATTGATCCATTTTCCCCTGAAATTCCGCGGGAATTTGGTCTTTTAATTCGATTGTCAAATAAGAAATACACTTACTCCCATCAATTTGATAAGGCTGAATCAAGGCTTCAGTGGGACACGCATCAATACAAGCGGTACAGCTTCCACAATGATCCGTAGTAGGAGGGTCATATTCCAATTCCAAATCAATGATTAGTTCGGCAATAAAAAAGAAAGATCCTACTTTTTTAGATATCAAGTTGGTGTTTTTTCCAACCCATCCCAAACCACTTTTTGCAGCCCAAGCCTTATCCATCACGGGAGCAGAATCGACAAACACACGACCACCAACCTCTCCTATTTCCTCATGGATAAAAGCCATCAAGGTTTTTAACTTTTCTTTGATGACCCAATGATAATCCTTTCCAAAAGCATATTTTGAAATTTTGGGAGCCTCTGGGTCTTTTTGAATTTGCTCGGTATGATAATTTAATAATAATGAAACCACACTTTTGGCACCTGGGACAAGTAATCTGGGATCTAAGCGCTTGTCAAAATGATTCGCCATATAGCCCATCTGTCCATGGTGATTTTGGTTTAACCACTGCTCCAATCTTGGTGCTTCTTCTTCTAAAAAATCGGCTTTGGAAATGCCGCAAGACAAAAATCCAAGTGACTTGGCTTGCGATTTAATGAGTTGGGTAAATTCTTTAGTAGAGGAAGTCATAACCGCTCTTTTCCTTTTAAAAGAGTCCTTCTTGGTTGTTCTTTATTCTTCCCAGATGCTGATAGGCTCTCGAGGTCACTTCACGTCCGCGTGGCGTACGGACTATAAATCCTTGTTGTATAAGGAAGGGTTCGTACACTTCTTCTATAGTCTCTGCATTTTCAGAAACGGCAGTAGCCAAAGTGGTAATTCCCACCGGACCACCTTTAAATTTATCAATGAGAGTGGTCAATATTTTATTGTCCATTTCGTCTAATCCGTGTGCATCGACTTGTAATGCTTTGAGTGCATATTGCGTGATTTCCATATTTATAGCACCATTCCCTTTGATTTGTGCAAAATCACGAACCCGCCGCAATAAAGAATTTGAAATTCTAGGGGTTCCCCTACTTCGTCCAGCAATCTCAATCGCAGCGTCTAGGTCTATGGAGACATTTAATATTTCAGCACTACGTTCTACAATTGTTCCTAAAAGCTCCGTAGAATAATACTGAAGTCGGTTACTGATTCCGAACCGTGCCCGCATCGGTGCAGTAAGTAATCCCGAACGGGTAGTAGCACCAACCAAGGTAAAGGGTTCTAAGTTAATTTGAACAGTTCGTGCATTGGGTCCCGATTCAATCAAAATATCAATTTTATAATCTTCCATAGCAGAATATAGATATTCCTCTACTATGGGACTGAGTCGATGAATTTCATCAATGAATAGAATATCCCTTGACTGAAGATTGGTCAACAAGCCTGCTAAATCTCCTGGCTTGTCCAAAACAGGTCCAGAAGTAAGCTTAATTCCTACCTGTAATTCATTAGCCAAAATATGTGCTAAAGTTGTTTTTCCTAAACCTGGAGGACCATGAAATAAAGTGTGATCAAGTGCTTCTCCACGTTGTTTGGCTGCTTCAACAAAAACTTTTAGATTATCTAAAATAGCGTCCTGTCCTGCAAAGTCATCAAAATTTAATGGCCTTAATGCACGATCAATGTCTTGCTCTTCTGGAGAAAAATGTTCATTGGTGGGATCAAGATTTTCATTCATTTAACAAATATAACAGAACATTACAAAAAAAGAGACCCAAAGGCCTCTCATCTATTATTCTGAAAAAAGATTAATGCTGCAACTCTTCTTCTCCTTCTTCTAAAGGGATATGTTGAGGAACAAAGTCTTCCTTATGACCCGGTTTGGAATAATCGTATGCCCATCGGTGCACATGAGGGATTTCTCCTGGCCAGTTTCCATGCATATGTTCTACAGGAGCCGTCCATTCTAAAGTATTGGAACGCCAGGGGTTTTGTACCGTTTCTTTTCCGTAGAACATACTGTGAATAAAATTGTACAAGAATACCAATTGTGCAGCTCCAGCAACCAAGGCAAAAACAGTAATCAATACATTGATGTTGGCAAGATCGTCAAAATAAGGAAATGCGGTATTGGTATAGTACCTTCTTGGCAATCCAGCCATCCCAATAAAGTGCATAGGGAAGAAAACGCCATAAGCACAGACTGCTGTTACCCAGAAGTGTACATAGCCCAAGTTTTTATTCATCATACGTCCGAACATTTTAGGGAACCAATGATAGACCCCCGCAAACAAACCATAAAGCGCAGATATACCCATTACTAGGTGGAAGTGTGCTACAACAAAATAAGTGTCATGAACGTTAATGTCAAGCGTACTGTCACCAAGTATAATTCCTGTCAAACCTCCCGTGATAAATGTAGATACCAACCCAATGGAAAAAAGCATGGCAGGGTTTAGTTGCAAATTCCCCTTCCACAGCGTGGTGATGTAATTAAATGCTTTTACAGCGGAAGGAATAGCGATCAAAAGGGTGGTAAATGTAAATACAGACCCTAAGAACGGATTCATTCCAGAAATAAACATGTGATGTCCCCATACGATTGTAGACAAAAACGCAATTGCCAATATAGAAGCCACCATAGCACGGTAACCAAATATGGGTTTACGGGCGTTGGTTGCAATAATTTCAGAAGTAATTCCTAAAGCGGGTAGTAAGACGATATATACTTCGGGGTGACCCAAGAACCAAAATAAATGCTCATAAAGTACGGGTGACCCACCTTGATAATGTAAAACCTCGCCTTGGATAAAAATATCTGAAAGGAAAAATGAGGTTCCAAAACTCCGATCCATAATCAGTAGCAAAGCTGCTGAAAGTAAAACGGGAAAGGAAACAACTCCAATAATCGCAGTAACGAAGAAAGCCCAAATAGTAAGAGGTAAGCGAGTCATACTCATCCCTTTTGTTCTAAGGTTAATCACCGTTACAATATAATTTAAGGACCCCAAAAGAGAGGAAGCAATAAAGATCGCCATTGAGACGAGCCATAGGGTCATCCCTGTGCCTGATCCTGGTTGCGCTTGAGGTAATGCAGAAAGCGGTGGATAGATAGTCCAACCCGCAGCGGCAGGACCTGCTTCTACAAAAAGAGAAATCACCATTATGACACTGGATAGGAAAAACAACCAGAAAGAAATCATATTTAACAATCCAGAAGCCATATCTCTAGCACCAATTTGTAAAGGAATCAATAGGTTACTAAACGTACCACTTAGCCCAGCTGTAAGAACAAAAAACACCATAATGGTTCCATGAATAGTAACTAAAGCTAGGTACACATTAGGATCCATAACTCCGTCAGGTGCCCATTTCCCAAGAAGTACTTCGAAAATACCAAAAGGTTGTTCTGGCCAAGCCAACTGTAATCGAAATAAAAGTGACATGGCAATTCCAATAATTCCCATGAATAGTCCCGTAATCAAATACTGTTTCGAGATCATTTTATGATCTTGACTAAAGATGTATTTCGTTACAAATGTTTCTTTGTGATGATGTCCGTGATCCTCCTCTATGTGTGCTGCTGCTGTTGACATATCTTTTTTTGTTTTATCGGTTCTTTTATTGAATTACCTCTGCGAAGGTTTGTTGTTCTGCCATCCATTGGGCAAACGCTTCCGGTGTTTCTACAATTATTTTCATTTGCATATTGTAGTGTGATGCACCACAAATTTTATTACAAAGTAAAAGAAAATCAAATTCATAAGGATCCAAAGCGGTATCACCTTGTGCTGTGAGTTCTTTACTTTTTTCTGCACGAATCTTATTTATCTTTTTGACTTTGGCCACCATTTCAGGATCCAGGCGCATTTCTTCCGAAGTGATATTTGGAGTAAAAGCAAACTCTGTAATCATCCCTGGAACACAGTTCATCTGAGCTCTAAAAAAGGGCATGTAAGCAGAGTGAAGGACATCCTGTGAACGCATTTTGAAAATGACTTCTCTACCCACAGGTAAGTGTAATTCTTGCACTACAACATCGTCAAAACCGTTGGGATCTGTGGCATCAATTCCGACTAGGTTTCTACCCTCAAAATCTTGAAGAAAACGCACATTAGCATCACCCAATACTCCGTCCTCACCAGCATAGCGGGCTTTCCAATTAAACTGCTGTGCGTAAAGTTCTACTACTAAGGCTTCATCGTTTTCCTCCACAGTCATAATGTCTGTCCAAGTATAAAGACCGTATAAAATTAGCCCTGCCAATACAATTACAGGAATGATAGTCCAAATGGCTTCCAGTCGGTCGTTGTCAGCATAAAAAAGAGCTTTCTTTCCTTTTTCACCACGATACTTATAGGAAAAATAATGTAATAAGGCCTGTGTAATGGTCTGAACAAAAAAGATAATGGCAAAGGAAATCCACATCAAATTGTCATAATCAGACCCGTGTTCTGATGCTGCTTTGGGAAGAAGTACGTCTCCGTAGGAAACAAAAGAAAAGATGGTAATCCCATAGATGAAGAATAAAAAACCCAACATGAGTTTTCCATTCAGATTGTTGTCATTGTCATCAGCTACCTGAGTATATACTTTCTTTCCTTGCGAAAGTTCAAAAATCTTAGCTACTTGCCAGATTGCTATCGCAATTAGAATAAGAACAGAAAATATCAAAAGTACATTCATTTATCTTTTCGATTTAATTACTAATAATGAAAACGTTCACTCTCTCCCATATATGGATCTCCTTTGGCGAGTAAAGGTGCTTTCGTTAATTCTTTAAACACTATAAATATAAAGAGCCCCAAGAAGAATAAAAAGCCTCCTATTTCCGCAGCTCCAATAAACCATTGGTCCCCAACAGCTGAAGGCATGATCATATTAAATACATCCATATAATGTCCGAGAAGGATCACAATACCTGCCATGACAATAAAATAATTCACGCGTTTGTAATCGCTGTTCATCAAAATCAATAAAGGGAAAATAAAATTCATAACTACCATACCAAAGAAAGGCAAGTTGTAGTCCTCTATACGGGTAATGAAATAAGTCACTTCCTCAGGAATATTGGAATACCAGATCAACATAAATTGAGAAAACCACAAATAGGTCCAAAAAATACTGATTCCAAACATGAATTTTCCAAGATCGTGAATGTGACTATCGTTTACAAATTCCAAATAGCCCTTAGATTTTAAGTAAATTGTAATCAACGCAATGGCAGTGATTCCAGATACAAACATACTAGCAAAAACATACCATCCAAACAAAGTGCTAAACCAGTGAGGATCTATGGACATAATCCAATCCCAAGCCATAATAGATTCTGTTACGATATAAAACACTAAGAATCCTGCTGAGATTCTGAAATTCTTTTTATGATTAGAAATGTCATTAGCTTCATCTTGCGCCAATGAAAATTTTCTTGAAAAAAAGCGATACAAACTCCATCCTGTAAGAAAGAAAACAGCTCTTGCTAAAAAGAAAGGCGTATTTAAGTATCCCGTTTTCCCAGCAATCAATTTGTCATGAGCTACTACTTCGGAATCCATCCAAATAAAGAGGTGATTTAAATGCATGGATGAAAGCACCAGAAGAACGATAACAATGATACCGCCTGGCAACAAATAAGAAGTAATACCTTCCATGACTCGATACAGCACGGGAGACCATCCTGCTTGCGCAGCACGTTGAATTGCATAAAACGCCAATACTCCAAGTGAAATCATAAAAAAGAAGAAAGCAGCTACATAAAAGGCTGCCCAAGGTTTGTTCGCCAACTGGTGGAACACATGTTCGTCATGTTCTGCATCGTGAGCACTGTCATGAGTGGCTACCTCGTCGTGTTGTGCTTCTTCAGAAGCGTGTGTCTCTGAACTGGATTCCGAATGATCATTTCCATGACCCTCGTCGTGACTTGCTGCTACCATTGCTTTAGATTCTTCGATCGTAGCGGGTGCACTTAAAAATCCATAGGTTAGGCCTAAAAAACCTATTATCATAAAGGTAATGGATAGGTTTCTAAGTTTATTTGGAAAGGTATACATCATCGGATTTTCCATAAATTATTTAACAAGCTTACTTCTTAATTCCATCACGTGTTGTGCAATTTGCCAACGCTCTTCCGCGTTCACTTGTCCCGCATGAGAACCCATGGCATTTTTACCGTACATCAATACGTGGTAAATACTTCCGTTGGTTATTTCACGATCCGCATAACTAGGGACACCGAGAAATTTTTCTCGGGTCATTAAAATGCCCTGACCATCCCCTTTGTTTCCGTGACAAACGGCACAATAAATCCCGTAAAGTTCTTTTCCGTTTGCGGCATGTGAATCCGTCTTCTCCAATGGAGAGATCAAGTTGGCTTTTGCAGCTTCATAACCTTCGTTTGTGTCAGGATAATCATAAGGTTCCCAACCTCTAGCAACTGTGCCTTCCACAGGGATTTGGGCTTCAATGCCGTTAGCAAAAGCATCAGTATCTGCATAGGTTTCATAACCTATGGGTTCGTACATATTGGGAAAATATTGATAATTGGGTCGTGAGGGATTTGCACAAGACAGAACTCCCAAAGCCATCACAATACTCACTAAAAGAACTATATACTTCATCTATTCTTGCTTTTCTATAATCGAAACATCAATCGCTCCAGACTTTTTTAAAAGATTGGTCAATTCTTTTTCATTGTCATGGAGTTCGATCTCTACTAAAAATTTATCATCCGTAGTGAGCGGATTGGGGTTTTCTGCTTTCTTAAACGGCCATAATTTACTTCTCATGTAGAAGGTGATTACCATAAGGTGGGCAGCAAAAAATACAGTCATTTCAAACATGATTGGAACAAAAGCTGGCATATTTTCTAAATATGAAAAACTAGGCTTTCCCCCAATATTTTGTGGCCAATCTTCAATCATGATAAAATTCATCATGGCGATGGCGACACAAAGTCCAATACAACCATAAATAAAAGCCATTATCGCAATACGGGTATCCTCAAGTCCCAATGCTTTGTCCAAACCGTGGACTGGGAAAGGTGTATAAACCTCTTCAATATGGTGCTTTTCTGAACGAATCGTTTTAACTGCACTCAAAAGTACATCGTCGTCGTCGTAAAGGGCGTGTATAACTCGATTACTACTCATTATTACCGTCTCTTAATTTTTTATACTTCTCTCCAGAAGATTTTAAAATAGTTTTTACCTCTGCCTGTGCAATAACAGGGAAGGTTCGTGCATACAATAGGAAGAGGACAAAAAAGAATCCTATCGTTCCTATGAATATTCCGATATCTACAAATGTGGGAGAGAACATCGTCCAAGAGGAAGGAAGATAATCTCGATGTAATGAGGTCACAATGATTACAAAACGCTCAAACCACATTCCAATATTTACTACAATAGATATAATAAAGGAGAACATAATACTGGTTCTCAATTTTTTAAACCACATAAACTGAGGTGAAAACACATTACATGTCATCATAGACCAATAAGCCCACCAATAAGGTCCTGTAGCTCGGTTTAAGAAGGCATATTGTTCGTATTCAACTCCTGAATACCACGCTATAAAAAGCTCTGTGATATAGGCAACTCCCACTATAGATCCAGTAATCATGATGACAATATTCATCAGTTCAATATGTTGAACTGTGATATAATTTTCCAAATTGGAAACTTTTCTCATGATAATCAATAGGGTATTTACCATAGCAAATCCTGAGAAGATAGCTCCTGCTACAAAGTAAGGAGGAAAGATCGTAGTATGCCACCCCGGAATAACCGAAGTTGCAAAGTCAAAGGATACAATTGTATGAACCGAAAGTACAAGGGGTGTTGCTAAACCAGCAAGAACTAATGATACTTCTTCAAAACGCTGCCAGTCTTTGGCACGACCACTCCATCCAAAACTCAGAAGACTGTAGATTTTCTTTTGGAAAGGCAATACGGCTCGATCTCGAATCATTGCAAAATCTGGAAGCAATCCAGTCCACCAAAAAACTAAGGATACAGAAAGATATGTTGAAATTGCAAATACATCCCAGAGTAATGGTGAATTAAAGTTGACCCATAACGATCCAAAGCCGTTTGGAATAGGAAGTACCCAATAGGCTAACCAGGGGCGTCCCATGTGAATGATGGGAAACAATCCCGCTTGTATTACCGAGAATATAGTCATGGCTTCCGCAGAACGGTTAATTGCCATACGCCATTTTTGTCTAAACAAAAGTAATACTGCAGAAATTAGGGTTCCTGCGTGTCCAATTCCTACCCACCAGACAAAGTTTGTAATATCCCAAGCCCAACCTACCGTCTTGTTGAGACCCCAGGTCCCAATACCTGTAGAGATGGTATAAATGATACAACCCACTCCCCATAGGAAAGCTGTTAATGCAATTCCAAAAACAATCCACCACTGTTTGTTTGCGGCTCCTTCTACTGGAGCAGCAACATCCACAGTTACGTCATGATAGGATTTGTCTCCTGTGACAAGTGGTTTTCTAATAGGTGCTTCGTAATGCGATGCCATATTCTGTTGTTCTAAACTGTATTATACCTCGTCAGTATTTCTAACTTTTACTTGATACATTACATTGGGTTTTGTTCCTACGTGCTCCAACAGATGGTACATACGTTCACCCTCATGTAATGCGGCTACTTTACTTTCTTTATCATTCAGATCTCCAAAGACCATTGCTCCTGTAGTACATGCATTAGAACAAGCGGTTTGGAATTTACCGTCCGTAATTTCTTCTCCTTTGAGTTTGGCATCCAAAATGGTTTTTTGTGTCATCTGAATACACATCGAACATTTTTCCATTACACCTCTGGAACGCACTACCACATCGGGATTTAAGACCATACGTCCTAAATCGTTGTTCATGTGATAGTCAAACTCGTCATTTTTATTGTACAAGAACCAGTTGAATCGACGTACTTTATAAGGACAGTTGTTTGCACAGTAACGGGTTCCTACACAGCGGTTATAAGCCATGTGATTTTGTCCTTGCCTTCCGTGAGATGATGCCGCTACTGGACATACCGTTTCACATGGGGCATGGTTACAATGTTGACACATAACAGGCTGGAAGGCCACTTGAGGATTTTCTGAAGCTTGCTCCATTTCTCCAAAAGTACTCAGCGAATCGCTAATACCTGAGATGGCTTCTTTGGTGTTATTATCCCCTTCAAATGAAGTGGCAGAAGAATAATATCGATCAATACGCAACCAATGCATGTCACGGGATTTACGCACTTCTACTTTACCTACTACAGGAACGTTATTTTCTGCATGACATGCCACCACACATGCCCCACATCCTGTACAAGAATTTAAATCAATCGAAAGATTGAAATGATGCCCTACAGAACGATCAAATTCTTGCCACATGTCCACTTCTGGTGAAGTCACATCAAATTCCATGTGATTTTTTGAAACCTGTGGCATAGGGTTCCAATATTTTTTGTCTTTGGTGTTGAACACTTCCAAAGTAGTTTCCTTTACAATATCTCCTCTACCCATCAAGGTATTATGTAGCTGAACACAAGCAAATTCATGCTCGCCCTCGGCAGGGGTGATTTGTACCGTTTGTATTTTATTAAAATCATTGTAAAGGGCGTAGGCGTTAACCCCAGTTTGCATTTCTTCTTTCAAGCCCAAACGCGCTCCGTATCCAAATGAAAGTCCTACAGTTCCTTTTGCCTGACCGGGCTGAATAATCACAGGTACGTTGAGGCTTTTTCCGTTTACAGTAACTGTAGCATAACTCCCATTTAACGCTCCATTAGAAGTATTTGTGTTTTTGAGTCCTACGGCTTTGGCATCAGCATAAGAAATGGTAAGGTAATTATCCCAACTCACTCGTGTGATTGGATCTGGAAATTCTTGCAACCATGGGTTGTTTGCCTGCTGACCATCTCCCATTCCTGTTTTTGTATAAAGTACCAAACTCATTTCTTGAGAAGTGGCATTACGTAGGGCACTAAGGTCTAGCTCACTGAAATCTGGAACACTGTTTTCTAGTTCAGTAGTTTTAGAGAAGTAACCGTCATGCAGAGTTTTACTCCAAGAGCTTCCTTCGAGAATATTAGCGTTCCAATGCGCTTTGATGGCATCGTAATATTTTGTGTTTTTTCCAGACAAACGCAAGAGGACATCTTGAAATTGCTGGGTATCAAATAATGGACGAATGGTAGGCTGTGCTAAAGCATAGTGTCCCATTTTCATTTCATAATCCCCCCAAGACTCTAAATAGTGCGGTGTCGCTGCAACAAACTGAGAAGCTGTAGCCGTTTCGTCTATTTTAGAAGTAAAGGCTAAAGACAACTCCAGATTTTTGATCGCTTCGCTTAGAGCTGCGCCTTTGGCTGTCGTAAATACAGGATTTACCCCAACGGTTATCAATCCTTTTACACTTCCGTCAAGAATTCCCTCCAGAGCTGCATTCACTGCGCTGGCATTTCCTTGGCGTATCAACTTAGGCTGTTCTGGCTGAAACGCTTTACTTTTCAAAAGAGTATTGATTGTCAAAACAACCTGTTGTGCCGTTTCATCATCAATTCCAGAAACCACTACCCCTTCAGAACCTGCAGACTGTAATCGAAACGCAGCATTTTCTGAGGCTTTCTTTAGGGCTTCAGGCAGATTTGTAGAAGACTTAGATCCACTTAAAATATCATACAAATAAGCGAGTATCTGTTTTTGATCAGCAGGCGTACAGGGAATTCGATGATCCGCATTGGCTCCAGTTAAGGACATGTTGGATTCAAATTGCATATGCCAAGACATTTGGGCTTTCCCGTGATGTTTTGTAGGCGTTTTTGCTTGTGCATAACCTTTAGCATACCCGCCACCTTGCCAGTCTCCTAAGAAATCTGCATCGATACTTACTACCGTATTTGCCTTTGAAAAGTCATAGTCCGCTAAACCTCGAATTCCATAATGTTTTTCAAAGGCATTTAATGCTGCCTCTGATGAGATGGTATCGTAAATGACATGCTTTACGTTTGGATAAACAGCAATAAAGTCTTTGATGATTTTGTCTGTGGTGGGGCTTGCCAATGTGGGTGTTAGTAGTAACACTTCTTTATTGGTTGCTGCTAAAGCTTTAAGCAAAGCTCCCGTCTGTAGATCCAAATCATTCCAGGAAATATCTTGACCATTGGCTTTAGGTCCTTGCAATCGAAGTGTATCGTAAAGAGATAACACAGAAGCGTGTACTCTGGCGTTGGCAATTCCTAAGGTAGGTGCCTCTGGATTACTTTCTACTTTAATGGGTCTTCCCTCTCTAGTCTTGATTAAAACGCTTCCAAAATCAAATCCGTCAGCAATCGTAGTAGCGTAATAGTTGGCTATCCCAGGACGAATCTGTTCGGGCTGAACAACATAAGGTACCGATTTTATTACGGGTCCTTCACAAGCAGCAAGAGTGGCTGCAGCTGTACTAAACCCAACGTATTTTAAGAAATCACGACGGGATGTACTGCTCTCTTCTAGAGTTTTTTCATCACTCAAAAAATCTTCTGGAAGTTTGGAAACAAATTCGTTCTCTTCCAACTTGTTTATGTCTTCATTTGAAGAGTCCAGTTGATCAATTGTTTTCCAGTATGTTTTATTTGATGCCATATGCCTTTCTTGATCGCCTTTTAATAGTGACACTTTCCACATTCTAAGCCACCCATTTGAGCGACTGTTAATTTTTCTACACCGTATTTTTTAGAGAGTGCTTCATGAATTTTGGCGTAGTATTCGTTACTTTCCACCTTCACGTTGGTTTCACGATGACAGTTGATACACCATCCCATTGTCAAGGGAGAATATTGGTACATAATCTCCATTTCCTCTACGGGTCCGTGACATTTCTGACAAGCTATTTCTCCTACTTCGACATGTTGTGCGTGGTTGAAATACACAAAGTCTGGTAAGTTGTGAATGCGAACCCATTTTACGGGTTGTGTTTCTCCTGTATAGCGTTGGTTTTCTTCATCCCAACCTACAGCTGCGTAGAGTTTTTTGATCTCTTTGGTATAAAAATCTTTTGTATACCCATTTTCTAAATCTTCTTCTCCGTTGTATTCTGCAATATTTTGGTGACAGTTCATACATACATTCAGAGAAGGAATACCCGAATGTTTTGAAACACGAGCAGAAGAGTGACAGTATTTACATTCAATTTGGTTTGCTCCTGCGTGAATTTTGTGAGAGTAGTGAATAGGTTGCACGGGCATGTATCCTTGATCTACCCCTACCTGCATAAAGTAGCCATACACAAAATATGCACTACTTAAAAGTAATAAAATAACCGAGGTCATGATCAAGAACTGATTTTGAACGAAGGCCATCCAAATAGGCGTTCTTTTTGGTTTTGCTTCTGGTTGAATGTCCACCCCACTCAATTTTGCAATGCGAGTTAGTGTCTTTTGAACTAAGAAAAGCATGATTACCAAAATGACAAATACAAGGGCTAGAGCTAATAAAATAAGAGTGTTACTAATTCCCGAACCCGAGGCTTGAGCTGCTGCACCTTGAGCTGCACCTACCGCAGCTACAGGAGCAGGGGGAGTGTAATCTGTGTAGGCAATAATATTGTCAATGTCTTCATTTGAAAGCTGGGGGAACGAAGTCATTACAGAGCCGTTATATTCTTCATATATCGCTACCGCCTGAGCATCACCAGACTTGACCATAGCGGTACTGTTTTTAATCCAACTGTACAGCCATTCTTTGTCGTATTTGGAAGCAACCCCTTTAAGTGCGGGACCTACAGCGCGTTTATTGAGCTTATGGCATGCAGCACAATTTGCGTTGAAGAGTTTTTTACCGGCCTGTACTGCAGCATCGTCTTGAGCATAAAGTTCAGGAGCTAAAAAAAGGCTTATAATTGTAAGTAAAGGCAAAAAATAGGACTTCAAGCATTTGTTGTGCGCAATCCCAATTGTAGAATATATTTTCTTCACCAAAGTTTGTTTCTAAAATCCATGGCAAAAATACAGTATAGAACGCTTTTTCTTAAACTTAGAAATTAAGAATTTTTTAATTTATATCCATTCTAAATAAAGGAGGTGTTTTGTTAAATTAGTCTCGATTAAATAGATTTTTTTGTTTTTTTGTTCTATGGAAAATAATACTTCGGGGTTCTTTATTTTAGTGCTTTTTTTAACCACAATTACAACAGGATTTTCACAATTTGAAAATTTGACCATTAAACAAGAAGCAGAAGTGGATTTGCTTCTTCAAAAAAAAATAGCATTAGACAAAGAACGTTTTGAAACAAGTTATTTTACCCTTCAACTATATTACGGAAATCCTACGACTGCAAATGAAATTTTAGAACAATCCCAATTGAAATTTCCTCATATCCCTGTGGAATTGAGTTTTGAAACACCCAACTATAAGGTTCAAGCTGGAAAATTTAAAGATAAATTAATCGGTTTAAAAACTTTGGATACCGTAAAAAGGACATTTCCCTCCGCTTTTCTTCTAAACCGGAAACAATCAGAGTGATTTTTTTATTGCAATTTCTTGGTAACATTCCAATACATCAGAAATTTTGATGTCGTTGTAATTTTTGATTTGCAATCCGCAATCATATCCTTTAGACACTTCTTTAACATCATCTTTGAAACGCTTTAGGGATGCAAGTTCTCCTGTGTAAACTACAACTCCTTCACGTATGATTCGAATATTGGAATTTCTGAAAATTTTACCTGATGTGACCATACAACCTGCTATGGTTCCTATTTTAGATATTTTGAAGGTTTCTCGTATTTCAACTGTTCCAGTCACTTCCTCCTTCATCTCTGGAGACAGCATTCCTTCCATCGCATCTTTGACATCGTTTATAGCATCATAAATAATGGAATAGGATCGAATATCGATTTCTTCTTTTTCTGCAATGGCGCGTGCATTACCCATAGGGCGCACATTAAACCCTAAAACGATTGCATCCGAAGCTGAGGCAAGCAGAACATCAGATTCTGTGATGGCTCCTACTCCTTTGTGAATGATGTTGACTTCAATTTCTCCAGTAGATAGTTTCTGTAGGGAGTCGGTCAAGGCTTCCACAGAACCATCTACATCTCCTTTGAGAATGATGTTCAGTTCTTTAAAGTCGCCTAGCGCTATACGTCTTCCAATTTCGTCCAATGTAATATGGCGTTGGGTTCGAACGCTTTGTTCTCGAACCAGTTGCGTCCTTTTGGCTGCAATTTGTTTGGCTTCTCTCTCGTCTTCCAAAACCTGAAATGTATCTCCTGCTTGAGGAGCTCCATCCAATCCTAGGATAGAAACTGGAGTAGCAGGAAGAGCTTCGTCTAAACTGACACCGCGTTCGTTAAAAATAGCTTTTACTTTCCCGCTTTGTTTCCCTGCAAGAATATAATCTCCCATTTTAAGAGTTCCGTTTTGAACCAAAATGGTGGAAACATATCCTCGTCCTTTGTCCAAAAAGGCTTCAACAACGGTTCCTTTTGCTTTTCGGTCTGGATTTGCTTTAAGCTCCAATAATTCTGCTTCTAAAAGTACTTTTTCTAAAAGTTCATTTACTCCCGTACCTTGAAGTGCAGATATGTCTTGTGACTGTACTTTCCCACCCCAATCTTCTACCATCAAATTCATTCCTGCTAAAGCTTCTTTGATCTTTTCAGGATTGGCATTGGGTTTGTCTATTTTATTGATTGCAAAAACAATGGGTACTCCAGCAGCTTGAGCATGGCTTATGGCTTCTTTAGTTTGTGGCATGATATCGTCATCTGCCGCAACGACAATGATGGCAATATCAGTTACCTGAGCACCACGAGCACGCATAGCAGTAAAGGCCTCGTGACCTGGCGTGTCTAAAAACGCTATCTTTTGACCACTTTCAAGTGTTACTCCATAAGCTCCAATATGCTGTGTAATACCTCCCGATTCTCCTGCAATTACGTTCTCTTTTCTGATGTAGTCCAACAGCGAAGTTTTCCCATGATCTACATGCCCCATTACAGTTACAATTGGTGCTCTAGGTGATAAGTCTTCAGCGTTGTCTACTTCTTCCTCGATGTTTTCTTCTAGTTCCGCTTTTTCAAAACTGACTTCATAACCAAACTCTTCGGCAACAATACTGAGTGTTTCAGCGTCCAAACGTTGATTCATTGTTACCATGATTCCCAAGGTCATACAGGTCGAAATGATTTCGGTAGAACTCGCATTCATCATCGTAGCGATTTCTCCCACTGTGATGAACTCGGTCACCTTAAGCACTTTGCTTTCCGCTTCTATTTGAGCCAACTCATCTTCCGATTTTTGTCGGTGTTGAGATCGTTTGTCTCTTCTGTATTTTGCTCCTTTAGATTTTGAGGATTTCCCTTGAAGTTTTTCTAGGGTTTCACGAATTTGTTTTTGTACTTCTTCATCAGAAGGTTCCTCCTTTTTGATGGGAGCGGGTTTATTTACGCGTTTTTTATTAGCTGTGTTGGGTTTGGTGGATTTGACGTCTTTACTAATACGTTTCCGTTTTCTTTTACGCGCATCCTCAACTGTTTTTTCCTTTTTATTGACCTCATCAAGGTTGATGGTTTGGCCTGTTTTTTTAGGTCCTGTCAGTTTTTGGTATTGGGTTTTCAGCGTTTCATTTTCCTCAGTAGTTTCCTCTTTTGGACTTTCAATGGTTTCAGCTACAGAAACTTCAATTTTTTTCTCTTCATCCAAAATAGCTGGGGCAGTAACAGGTTGTTCTTCTGTTGCTTTTGGGGTCTCAACTGGGGGGGCTTCTGGTTTCTTTTCAGCAACTTTTTTGGCAGGTTTGTTGAGTGGTGCGTCCAGATCAATTTTACCAAGCATCTTGGGTTTTTCAACGGCCACACGATTTGTTTTCAACTCCTCACGTTTTGCGATTTGATCGAGACGCTCTTGTTCTTTCTTTTCTTGAATAATTCTAAGTGATTCTTTCTCTTTTCGCTTTTCCTCACCAATTTCATGAGAAGCGACTTTTTTAGATTTATCTGTTTCAAATTCGTCCAAAAGAACACTGTACACTTCGGAAGTGATTTTGGTAGTTGGACGTGCGTCAACTTCTAGACCCTTTTGATTTAAAAATTCAACTGCACGGTCCAAAGAGATGTTTAATTCTCTTAGAACTTTATTTAGTCGAATATTGGGTTGATCTGCCATATATTAGTTTCTGTGAGTAAAAATAAGAATTATTTTTGCAGTCTATTCTTCAAATTCTTCTTTAAGGATGCGTAACACATCGTCAATTGTTTCTTCTTCAAGGTCTGTTCGGTTCATCAAATCGGTCTTTTCTAATTCCAAAATACTCTTTGCAGTATCCAGACCTACTTTTTTGAATTCATCGATGACCCAACCTTCAATTTCGTCACTAAATTCTTTAAGCTCGATATCTTCTTCAACTCCTTCACGGAATACATCGATTTCGTACCCTGTTAATTTTCCTGCTAAACGGATATTTGAACCGCCTTTACCAATAGCCTTGGAGACTTCCTCTGGGTTTAAAAAGACCTCAACCCGTTTGGTGTCCTCGTCTATTTTCAAGGAATTTACTTTTGCAGGGCTTAATGCCCTTGAAATAAAGAGCTGTAAATTATTGGTGTAATTGATGACGTCAATATTTTCATTTCCTAGCTCTCTTACAATTCCATGGATTCGTGAACCTTTCATTCCCACACAGGCGCCTACAGGATCAATTCTGTCATCATAAGAGTCAACGGCCACTTTTGCTTTTTCTCCTGGGATTCGCACTGCCTTTTTGATAGTGATCAAACCGTCAAAAACTTCAGGAATTTCTTGTTCAAATAATTTTTCTAAAAAAATTGGAGATGTTCTCGAAAGTATAATCCGAGGTTTGTTGCCCCGTAATTCAACACTTTCAATAATTCCACGAACGTTATCTCCTTTTCTAAAGAAATCACTGGGAATTTGTCGGTCTTTTGGAAGGATGATTTCATTTCCATCATCATCCAAGAGGATGATTTCTCGATTTCGTATGTGGTGTACCTCTGCAGTAAACAGGTCTCCTTCTCGGTCTTTAAATTGTTTAAAGATATTGGTGCTGTCGTGTTCAAAAATCTTGGCAACCAAGTTTTGTCTTAAGTACTGGATTGACCTTCTTCCTAAATCAATAAGCTTAACTTCTTCAGAAACATCTTCCCCTACTTCAAAATCAGGCTCTATTTTTCGGGCTTCAGTGAGTGTAATTTCTTGATTGGGATCTTCCACTTCACCATCTTCAACAACTACTCGGTTTCTCCAAATCTCCAAGTCTCCTTTATCAGGATTGATAATAATGTCAAAGTTCTCGTCAGATCCAAATTTGCGTTTTAAGGTGTTTTTAAATACATCCTCTAGAATAACCATTAGGGTTACTCGGTCAATTAGCTTGTCATCTTTAAATTCTGAAAAAGAATCAATTAAGGCGAAATTTTCCATGGTATTATTAATTGTATTTTAGATCGTTACTTTCGCACTTTCAATTTGTTCATACGAAAGTGTTTCTTGTTTTTCTACAGTTACTTTTCCTTTTCCTACTGGCTTGGGTTCTCTTTGTTTCCACTTCAGTGTAAAACCCTTGTCATCAGCAGCAATCAGTGTTCCTTCTACAGAAGGTCTCTCGACCAATTCGACTTTGAGCTTTCTCCCAATGTTTTTGATATATTGACGTTGACTTTGCAGTGGGGTGCCTACTCCCACGGAGGCTACTTCCAAAGAAAAATCTTCTGCTTCTCGATCCAACTGATGCTCGATTGCTCTACTTATGGTCATACAATCTTTAAGAGAAACTCCTTGATCGCCATCCAGGATGACACGAATACTATTATCAGCCCCTACCTTGAGTTCAATTAAAAACAATGCGGGATGTTGATCTAGTGCCTCTGTCAATAGGCTCTCTACTTTCGAACGTAAATTCATATCAAAAAAAAAGGGGACTTATTAGTCTCCTCCTGTATAGTTTAGAACGTGTACAAATATAGAGTAAAATGCTTGAATTTATAACTTTGATTTAAAAATTTCTTAAATTCAGATATTAAAAACCTACAAAAATGAACTATTCCCCAAAAAACACTATCCTAACCCTATTCCTATTTGTTTTTCAATTGAGCTTTTCTCAAACTACATTACAAGGACTAGTTACCGACCAAAATAACCAACCTCTTTTTGGTGCAAACATTATTATATCAGACAGTTATAACGTTACAACTACAGATGAAAATGGACGCTTTACCCTCCGAGCTAATGCTTCACTTCCCCTCACTTTGGAAGTTTCCTTCATCGGATTCACTACCCAAATAGTCCTTGTTGAGACTAGTGATGCACTAGTGATTAGAATGGAAGAAGGCACCTATTTTGACGAAGTTATTGTTTCTGCCTCACGTCGTTCGGAAAAATTGCAAGAGGCTCCTGCAGCAGTTTCTGTAATTCGCCAAGAGAACATAAACGCTTCTGGAGGATCTATT
>JAFMLQ010000038.1 GCA_017852075.1 Flavobacteriaceae bacterium
ACCAGTAATTCTTTTACTTGATCTCCATCAAAATCGGCAAGTAGAGCGTCGGTAACACGATCAAAATAAGGAATTTTGATTTGTCTAAAATTTCCTTGACCGTCATTTGAAAGGATTAAGGAAGGGGCCCCTTTTGGAAACTCGGATTGTTTGACACGTGTACCTACAAAAAGATCAAGGTCGCCATCTTGGTCAAAATCCCAAGGTACAGCAACAGAGCCCACCTGGGTGTCCTTAGGCAAGGTTTCAGAAAGAGTAAAAACCCCGTTTGTATTCCTATAAAAACGATCCTCTAGTGCAATTCCTGCATCGGGTGCACCAAATCCTCCAGAGACGACATAAAGATCCAAATCTCCATCTCCATCTGCATCAAAAAATGTAGCGTTGGTATCCTCGTAATAACTGGAAGCTTCTAGGTGAGGCTGATTGGATTTGACAAATGTACCGTCCGTTTTTTGTAGTAGAAGTGCAGGGGCCTGACCTTCAGAGCTAGTAAAAAACAGATCGTCTAAATCATCCTGATTGAAGTCCACTTTTTTAATTTTTGGCCCGTGGTAGGAAATCATATAAGGCAGTAGAGGTTGTACTTTAAAATCATTGACTAGAAGTTCCCTATGGGGTTGGTTAATCGTATCATATTGTATGGAAAAGAGGGGCTTCCTGGTTTCCCTTTTAGCCAAGCGTGTGCTTTCTTTTTGGACTTCAATCAATTCATTTAATGGAAGTCCTTCTTTTAGGGTTTGAACAGTACTATCGTTCCACTGGATTTGAATGGAATCCACTTTTTGAGTTCCTAAACCAAAGTGGAGTGGTTCTAGGACAGAGGATTGAAACCCATGTGTAGGCGTTAACTCTCGAATTAGCTTTTCCCCTCCAGATGTAAACACGGTGATTTTTGAACCAATAGCAAAGATGTTTTTGTTTTCCTGAGTCAATTTGATTCTTATGTAATTTGATGCTGAGGTGTTTTCTCGCGATAGGTTTTTAAAGACTTTGGCAGGAGCATTCATACAATTGACGACGATTTCTAGATCTCCATCGTTATCCAAATCTGAATAAATAGCACCATGCGAAAAATCGGTTCCTTGAAAACCTGAGTCTTTTGTCTTGTCTTCAAAAGTTAAATTTCCCTTGTTGAGGTAAAAATAGTTCTGTAAAGGAGTTGATTGGATCCCTTGAAGGGCTTCAAACATTTTTTTATCGGAGTTCCCTTCGATAAACTTGACCCTTTCGTCAATGTAAAATTTCATCACATCCCGGTTGATCATATCCCTCCCGTACCCATTAGTAATGTAGAGGTCTATCAAACCATCATTGTTAAAGTCGGCTAATAAAGGTGCCCAACTCCAATCTGTATTTGAAATACCTGCTAATTGTCCAATATCGCTAAAGGTTCCATTTCCGTTATTGAGTTGTAGCATATTTCGCATGGACTGATGGTGGAATCCATTGTCCACCATATTGTTGTAAAGTTCAAAATTGTCTGGAGCATACAACAATTTTTGACGTTTGTTGTCTTGAGGGAGCATGTCCAAAGTAATGAGATCTAATAAGCCATCATTATTGATGTCTCCAGCATCCACCCCCATGGAAAAATTGGAGATACAAGACATTTGTTCTTTGAGTTGGTTACTAAAGGTACCGTCTTGATTATTGATGTACAGATAGTCCTCTTCTACATAATCATTTGACACATAAAAATCAGGCCAGCCGTCATTGTTCGTATCTGTGACTACTACACCCAGTCCATATCCAATTGGGTTGGATAAAATCCCTGCTTTTGTGGTTACGTCCACAAACCCATTCCCTGTGTTTTCATAAAGCCGGTCTCCTGCATCATCATCTAATTGTGTTTTTGCATAGGCCGCATCAAAGTTTCTGAAAAGTTTAGTATTGTGGTTTAAGACAAATAAATCCAAATCTCCATCCTTGTCATAATCAAAAAAGGCCGCTTGGGTAGTAAATCCAAAATCGTCTATACCGTATTTTTTCGCCTCTTCTTTAAAGGTCAAATCTTTTTGGTTGATGTAGAGCTTGTTTCTTCTGTTATTTTTTGTATAATTCCCAGAGTGGGAAATATAGATATCAAGCCAGCCGTCATTATTGACATCGGCAAGTGCAATTCCTGTTTTCCATCCATTTTGATTGTCAATTCCCGTTTGCGCGGTGATCTCTTCAAACTGAAGTTTTCCTTTATTGAGATAGATACGCGATTGATCCTGATTTGAAGTAAAGATCAAATCGGTTAAGCCATCATTGTTTAAATCTCCTGCAGCTACGCCTCCACCATTATAAAAGTACTCATAAGTAATGATGTTTTCTTTAGGCGTCTCATGCAGGGTATTTTCAAAAGTAATACCACTGTTTTTTGGAGCGATTGATTTGAAATTTTGACCTCTAAGTGGCAAAGCCAACAATAAGAATAAAAAAAGAATGTTTTTGGGTCCAGACATAATAAAGAAAAGGTGGTTTAAAACCACCTTTTCAAATTTAAAAATAAAAAATAAATAAACGAAGATACCGTATTATTTATCCCACCATACTCTAGTGGTAAGGTTATTTGGGCCCTGTCTATTTATCGCGGCTGCATAGTTTTCAGGATTGGTACTCTCCTCACTAAAAGGATAAATCATTCTTCGAGGAATTTCACCATTGGTTTCGTTACCTGGATAAACAGCTTCCCCACCAAAAGGCTGAAGTGTTGGAAATCCTGTTCTTCTCCAATTTGCAAAGGCTTCATACTCATTAAATAATGTAGCAACCCAGTATTGTGTATGAATCATCTCCATTGGACTTGCAACATCTAATGGATTTGCTGCTAAATAGTCACTTACTTGAGCGTCTGAAATGGCAGATGCATTAGTATAAAGAGCGCTTAACATTTGCATGGCCGCTTTTACACCATTGTTGTAATGTGTTTTCACATCACCTGTATGCCATCCTCTATGGGCTGCTTCAGCTTTCAAAAATTCGACTTCTGCATAGGTTTGAAAAACCATCGGTGTATCAAAGCCTGCAAAAACATTTCTGTTAGGCTCAGCATAATAATCACTTGTATTACCGTACTTTTCTTCCAATGCTCCTCCAGTAAGCCCATTTGGCATTCCAAATAAATCAGCAGGATCCGTGCTTTTATCACTTCTTCTTGCAGCTATAATAGAAGTCCTAGGATCATTTCCATTTTTCAAGAAATCCATAAAGAATTTAGAAATTCTAAAATTTCCATCAGCATCAAAAACCTCTCCATGGCCATTTCTATTAATACCAGCAGGTCCATTGGTATGTTGGATAAATGCAATGTCATCATTGGATGACATGGTTCCACCACTAATCGCTTTTTGAGCCCATGCTTGAGCTGTAGTAGGATCAGCTTTGGTAAGACGCATTGCCAAACGCAACATTAAAGAGTTACCAAACTTTCTCCATTTGTCCACATCTCCTTGAAAAATAAGGTCAGAGCTTCCTAAGGTATTAGCACCTAGCTGAGCAATTCCACCTTCAATTTCAGATAACATATCCAAATAAATTGATTCCTGAGAGTCATAAGCTGGTGTCAAAATACCATCAATATAACCTTTACCTGCTTCAGAATAAGGGATATCTCCATATAAATCTGTAAGTCGGTGAAAAATAAAGGCACGCCAGATTCTAGCTACTCCCATTTGGGTATCAGATACGCCATCATTAGTAAGCTGAAAAATGATGTCTTCAATCTCCTTTACTTGTTCAGGATATGCCCTGTCAAATAAAGAAGTTGAGTAGGCTTGGTTCAGGGTGTAAAAATTCCCTGTCCAATAGGTCGCGGTTGAGGAAAAGTGCTGAATAATATTAGAGGAATAGATCAAACTAGTTCTCCAATTTTCATAACGTCCTCCAGATGTCCTTAAGAAAACAGAAGCAAACTTGTTGTTTACATCAAGCTGCGCTGCTGCCCTTGGATTCACATTCATTTCTTCAAAACCCTTGTCAAAATCACAAGAGGTTAAGACTAAACTAAATACTGTAAGTATTAAATATATTTTCTTCATTTCAATTAAAATTTAAGATTTACATTGAGACCTATACTTCTTGGAACGGGCATCCCGAACCACTCTAATCCCTGTGAATTGGAAACGTTGTATCCAGACTCTGGATCAACATTTTCAACACTGTTGGACAAAAGGAATAGGTTTCTCCCTATCAAAGAAACTCTGGCACTTGAGATGAATGTGTCCTCAAGCATACTGCTTGGAATACCATATCCTAAACTTAGTTGTCGAAGTCTTAAATAATTTACATCATATACTGCCTCTTCTGCAATTGAATATGTTCTTCTCCAATAATCTTCTATACGATTTGGAGCGATTGTCGTTGTAAATGCACTTCCATTAGAATCTACACCAGATACTGTAAATCCATTTTCACGACCGTCCGCATCGATAGTAGCTTTGTGAGCACCAAAGTACTTTGCCATTGCATTTGTCCCAGAGAACATTTGACCTCCATTTTTACCTTCAATCAAGAAGTTTAATGTCAGATTTTTATATCTGATATTGGAACCAAACCCAAGTGAAACAGGATTTACTCCAAATCCTAATATTTTTCTAGGTCCTATTTGAGGAATGGGAGTGCCATCTGCATCTATATCATGGATAATTCTTCCTTGACTGTCACGGTTATATGAAGTTCCATATAAAGCACCAAACTGTTCTCCTACAATGTGTGTCACATTAAGGTTTCTGGAACGAGGCTCGTCTAAGCTAATATTAGTTCCTGCATCGTTTGTTGAAACAATTTCAGAGATATTGTTTGCGTAGTTGAAAGTAAAACTTAAATCAAAATCGTCAGTTCTTACTGCATTAGCATTCAATAAAAGTTCAACACCCTTGTTAGTAATAACACCTAAATTTGCAAGTGCACTTCCGTAACCTGAGGTTGGAGAAGCACTAACCCCTACGATATCACCGTCTGTTTCATTGTCATAATAGGTAAAGTCAACAGAAAAGCGATTGTCAAATAATCTCAAGTCTAAACCTAACTCAGTTTCATTTTTCTCAAATGGAGTAATTTCTGAATTTGGAATTGAATTATTTGAAATTCTTCCTAAAGAGGCCCCTTGGTGACCTTGATCTACAATAGAATAGGTTAGATTAAGTCTATAGGGATTACCAGCACCACCTGCTACTTGAGAATAACCTCCTCTTAATTTAGCAAATGAAATTACTTCAGGAAGTTCCAATAAATCAGAAAGTACTACAGACAGCGAAGCCGAAGTATATAAATCATTATTTGGTGCTTCCTTTCCAACTAGTGAAAGCGTCGAGAACCAGTCATTTCTAGCAGTTACATTTAAATAGATAGCATCTTTAAATCCAATCTCAGCAGATCCATAAACGGAATTTATTTGACGTTCACTAAAACCATAACCAGTCCCTTGATTTGTTGTGTTTTTAACATCATAAAGGAAAGGGACAATAAAATTTGACCCACTAGCGCTTACGCTTTCTGAGTTTACATAGTTTTGATTGACACCCACAAATGCAGTAAGAGAAAGGTCATCTACAATCTCCAAATTATCTGTTCCAATAAAAAGATCTGCATCACTTTGTTGTCTTGTTAATTTAGACACATTCATACTACCGAGAGGCTGGTATGCTGTACCGTAAGGTGTACCAGATGTTCGGCCAAAGTCATAACGATCTACACCAAAACGTCCTTTAGCATAGAGAAAATCGGTAATGTCCCATCGAACAGATGCAGAACCAATTACACGTTCTTTATTTGAATTGTCAAAATACTGCCATGCAGCAAACCAAGGGTTTTGTGAATAGGTATTGTCGCTGGTTCTAAACTCAGTTCCATCTTCATTAGTCCCTAAACCACCTGCACCCAACATGTCATTGACGTCTATTGATGGAGCAAACAAACGAATACCAAAGTTTGCGTTTCCTGGTGAATCGGATAAACGTGGTGCTCCTACAGAATCATCGTTGATGTATTTTAAATTTACATCTGCACTAAATTTTCCAATTTTTTGTACTGCGTTTACACCAAATGTATTTCTATCTAGCGTAGAATTTGGTATGATATCTGAGTTCTGCAAGTTGGAATAAGATAATCTTACATTTCCTGACTGGTTTGACGAAGATATCGCCACAGAATTAATATAAGTCTCTCCTCCTGTATAAAATTTCTCAAGATTATTCCCTTTATAAGAATAAGGTCGTGAAATACCGTCCCACTGCTCAACACTTGAACCATCTAGAGCAAGACCCCAGTTAGCATACGTATCAACAGTATCAGATGTTTTTGAGAAATCACGTCCTTGACCATATGTGGTCTGTGGATCATAGGGGTCATTTTTAATGTCATCAAACTGAACAGAGCTTGTCACTTCAACTTGAATTCCTTCTACTCCTGTTCCTTTTTTGGTTGTGATCAAGATCACACCATTAGAAGCTCGAGAACCGTAAAGAGCTGCCGCAGCACCTCCTTTTAGTACAGAAACAGACTCTACTTCATCAGGGTTTAAGGCAGAAATACCGTCTCCAGCATCCGCTCCACCCCAAACTCCGGCAGAACCCAAGTTGGTGTTATCAATAGGGATCCCATCAACAACATATAATGGCTGATTGTTACCATTTAAGGAACTGTTACCACGAATGACTACCCTTGTAGAACCTTTAGCTCCTGTAGAGTTTCCCGTAATTTGAACCCCTGCAATTTTCCCTTGAAGGGCGTTAATTGCGTTGGTCGATTTGATCTCATTAATCTCTTCTCCTCCTACTTGTGTTACGGAATATCCAAGAGCCTTTGTGTTTCTTTCGATCCCCAAAGCCGTCACTACAACCTCATCTAAAAGCGAGTCTGGTTGTAAACTGACATTATAATCGGCACCGTCCCCAACGACAATACTTAGGGTTTGATAGCCTACAAAGCTAATGGAAATGGATTGTCCATCGGAAGCACTAATGCTGAAATTCCCGTCGAAATCCGTAGTTGTTCCATTATTAGTTTGATTTACTACTACAGTTGCTCCGGGTAGCGGAACCCCTGCCTCATCAGTCACTAGTCCACTAATGGTTTGTTGAGCAAAAGTAAATCCACTCACCAATAGCAACAAAACCAGCAACAGTTTGTTGTTTTTGTTAACTTTCATAATATGTTATTAATTTAATTTGAATTTAAATTTAGATTATTTTCTTAAAAAAAACTTAAATTTTTATTAATATTTTATAAAATGGATATTCCAAAATAAAAAAATGACTTGATTAAAATATTTTCATTATTATTAAACGAAATTTTAATTATGGTCTACTATGAATTTCCAGCTTCCCATCCTCACGAATTTGATAGGTCATTTTATTGATGGGGTTTTTAGTTTTCCAATATAGCGTGTCATTTGATATAAATTTCTCCATTCTAACTTTTTCCCCATAAAATAACGCTGATTGTATTTTATGCGGGGGTAGTCCTTTTTTTGCTCGTGAATGAATTTTACGGTAATGTGTATACATCCATTGGAGTAAAGAAGCATCCTGGGGATAGGATTTATCATTTAAGGTTCCATCAGAAAAAAAGACATAACCCCAAAGCTCTGGAACATGCATGTTGATGACTCCTTGAGGACTCCAAACCCAGTTAAATTCTGGAACATACTTCCCTTTATCATCTTTCTTCCTCATATACTTATTGTTGACCAAATCAAACTGCCAATTGACTCTGGAAAAGTTCATCCTCCAAAATTGATTTACAGGAATTGTTCCAGAGGGATTCCCTCTCTCCAAAGCGTTCCAAGGAAGGGCAATTTCCAAGGTCCAACCTAGGTCAATATCTGAAGGGTCGTTGAGTGTTCCCTGATAGGAAACTGCAGATTTTAGCCCTTCAATATTCCATGTATTGTCAACCTTTACTTTATTTCGATAGGGCCGTTCTAAAAAAAGATCCCATGCGGTATTTAGCGCATTAATTTCTAATTCCATGTATTGATGTGTATCTCCATCAGGATCAATAAATACCTCAAAGTCATTGTTGTAAAAAATCACAGTGTCGCGCTGTTTGAGGTTTCCCCAAACATGAGGCTCTTCTATTTTCGCAAGAATATAGAGAAATTCCTTATTCCACAACATTTTCATTTGAGTTGGGTACAAGGGAGTTGTCTTACCTTCAATATCGATATAGTGTTCAGAATAGACTGCCTGATCCCACACCTCGTCTATTTGGCCATCAATAAGAGGATCCTCTTGGGTGAAATTAGCGATATACATTCTGGGCACTTCAAGGTCTTTAATTTCTTTTAAAGAAGGTGTATCGCATGAGTTCGCCAGAATAAATATTACTAGGGTAGAAATAAAATAGATTTGTTTGTTTTTTAGATTTTTCATTTGTTATTTATTGAATAGTAATTGATCAGCGACCTCCTGACACTTTCTTGCCGTTTCTTTTTCTACCATACTGTAAAAAATCTTTTTACCATTGCTATCTGTATTGGAATAGCGTCTTTTCAAACCTTTGGAAGGTTGTCCACTTAGGGAGCTAAAAATGACACAAGCTGCCAAGTAACTCCCTTGTGGACTCGGATGCTTTTTGTCATCTGTGAAAAGTTCAATATTCGGATAACGTGATGCAAAAAGTTCAAAAGCAGCCCCTATTCTGAGCAATTGATCTTCCGCACCTGCAACTTGAGTTTTCAAATTTTCCTCAATTGGATTTGTACTATTGGGGTAGTTCTCTTTTCCACTAATTCCAGGATACATCCATGTAGAATACATATACACTTTTGTTTTGGCGGCAAGCAACGCTTTAAACTTATTATAATAAAAAGATGTGGTATCGACATGCACCAAAGGATAGGTGCTGTGCTCTTGAAAAATAACCCGATCAAAAGTTTCTTTCCCTAAAAGAAGTTTAGTTTTTAATGCTTTATTTCCCTGCCAATGATCTCTTAATGAAGCACCACTGGCTGTAGTTTGCGTTATCTCCCATTGGAGTCCTTTTTCTAACGCCATTTGTTCTACTTGGCTGGGCAAGTTCCAATAAAAAGTAAAACTATTTCCAATAAACAAAATGCGCTCTTTTTCTTGCGCCTGAAGGCTCATGATGAATAGATAAATTAGTACTAAAAAACTTCTCATGGTTGGGTATAGTATTCTACCGTTCCCTCCCAATCGGGGTCTGCAGCACCAGTCCATTTTTTATTGATTGAGTCATAGGAAATGGCGTGAACCCTTCCAAAACGGGCTTTTTGATTGATCCTTTTAATAGGATAATCTTTTGGATTTATTTTGGCATTTAAAGATCTGACTTCTTCGTGATCTTCAATCCAAAGAGTGTCCTGAAAAGGATATATACGTGGCAAAAGCAAAGCCTTGTCCAGAGGATGTTTTTGTGCCAAATAACGATGAGCAACTTGGGTCACGGCAGTTACGATACGACTACCTCCTGCAGCTCCAAGCGCCAAAAGGACTTTTCCATCTTTCATAAATAGCGTGGGGGTAATATGAGAATTTGAACGATCGCCAGGTTTGTACTCTCCTAAATAACCTCCTAAACTTACAGCATAGAGAAATCCTAGGTCTTTGGAAGCTACTTTTGATCCCATATTGGGCCCAATGGTTTGGGTTAAGCTGACTGCATTGCCCCAATCATCAGTGGCGGTAAGGTGGCTGGTATGCCCTACAGCAGCTGTCCAAGATTTAGGCATTGAGTTTATTGCCTCAGCTACCAATTTTAATTCCGCCCCTTCGATTTCATCAGCCCAAACTTTAGCCTGTTTAACATCTAAAATTTTATCCAATGAATCTCGGTTTTGCTGGTGTTTTCTATAGGTATAGGCCAATGCGGTCACACGATCAAATTGTTTGGCCCAGTCTTCTTCAGTAGCAGGTGGTGGCAACTGATCCATAATCTGAAGGATTTGGATGGTAATGGCCCCATAGGAGGGTAAATTCAATGCATACACATCGGTTCCTTGAAAACTCCCTTCCAACACTTCTGCATGCAATGCTTCATAATTTTTCAAATCCTCAAGTGTCAGAATTCCACCATTGGCTTGAATGTCTTCTACCATCTTTTCAGCTATTTCTCCTTCATAAAAACCAGCCTTTCCTTTGGCTGCAATTTGTTTTAAAGTGTATGCTAGCGTTTTTTGAATTACAAGATCTCCCGCTTGAAATGCCTGTCCGTCTGAATTAAGAAAATGGGTTTTGGTTCCTTCAAATTGTTCAAATATAGTTTGTGCACTTTGTTGTCTTTTCGCTTCTAAAGGTAAGATTTGATAGCCTTCTTCTGCATAGCGAATAGCAGGCTCCATGACTGTTTGCAATGGTAAACTTCCATGGTGTCCATGAAGTTTTAATAAGCCTGCTACAACACCTGGAATACCAATCGTTTCATATCCATATGCATATTTTTCTTCCTGAGATTTGTAGTGCATCGGTACTTGAGTAGAGGCATCCACTCCGCCTACTTTTCCAGATGCCTCGTGATAAAGGGCCTGCAATCGTCCTCCAATACCACTCATACTTGGCTCCACTACAGCCAAAGCAAATCCCGCTGCTACTGCAGCATCAAAGGCATTCCCGTTTTGTTCAAACATATGCTTTCCTGCTAAAGAAGCCAAAGGGTGTGCCGTGGAAATGGCATTATTGGAAATAGCTTTTGAATTGGATGTGGAACATGAGAGTACTAAAATCACACTCAAAACACTAATTGTATAAAGAAGTTTTACTTTCATCTGTTACTGTTTTTTACTTTAATTACTCAAGCCTTCTATAAAAGGCAGCTTAAACATGGAATTCATCAATTGTCATTTTACTTTGTGTCCAACAATCTTTGTTCCTTATTCTATAAAAATAAAAAAAGGCTTGTAACAAGTTACAAACCTTTTTTATTCTATAAGAAAAATCTATTGATTAACGGCTGTTTTGTTAAAAATACCTGGATCATCATCTGGAGCGTTTTCATTAGAATTCAATTCATTGGTTGCATATGGCATTCGCTCGGGATAGGGAGGATTAGGTCCGTCTACCAAAACAAAAGGCACTGCATAATCGCTGTCAGATTTTCTCAATCTTCGTGCATCATTATAAGCCATATGAGTTCCAAAACCACTTACGTAACGCTCCTCAATCACCTCTCTTAAGAAAGCTGTTTTGGCACTAACATTATCAGAGTTTTCCATTCCCCCTGCCTCAAAATCTGCGGCTGCGTATGCTTCGTATTTGAATGTATTTCCGATGTGAGCGTCATTTAAATGACCTCCACCGTTTAACCACGCACGTACATTATTTAAGTGAGGCAATCCATCACTTACAGATCCTGATCTGGCTTTGGTCTCTGCTAGAATCAATTCATTTTCAAAGTAAGTGACCATATTTTGTGGTTCCGTTCCTGCAATCACACCGTCGTTGACACTCCCTCCGGTAGAATTAATTCTGTAATACCCCAAACGAGCTGTCTCATCGGTTTTTGCATTATTTCTACTAAGATCTGTACTGCTGTCTAACATTTGAACTAGATAGCTTTCAACACCTCCACTTGAATTTCCAATATCTCCAGCTCGAGAACCTTCTAGGATAGTAAAGAATAAATTCTTATCTCCAGAAGTATTGGCAGAAGCTTTAGGATAAAAACGCATGTCTCCATCCGCAGAACTTATACCATTTGCTGCGGCACTAGCTGCAGCGGCATAATCCTTTTTATGAAGGTAAAATCGAGCTTTTATTGTATATGCAGCTGCAATCCATTTGTCTTTATCTCCATTAAAGTAAATGTCTTCTGAAAGGCTAGCACTAGATGCCCCTTGAAGGGTTGCAATACCTTTATCGAGCAAATTAATCGCTGCGTCGTAAACACTTACTTGACCGTCAAATATTGGATCGGAAATTTCAGGGTTGGCAGCTTCAGTATAGGGAATATCTCCCCAAATAGAGGCGGCAGTACCTGCAGCATGTGCTTCAACAATTTGAGCAATCCCAACCAATAACGGACTGGAAGCACTTGCAGCTACTTTACGCATGTTTGTCATTACTCCTACATAGAGCGCATTCCATTCACTATTGGCTTCCGCTGTTGAAAGGTTAAAGCCATAGATGTTGGAATACAATGAGGAAAACCCAATGAGTTGTCCAGAATACATCTGTCCAATTCTGTTTAAGTGTCCCAACTGCAATTGAATGTTCGCCAATTGGGATCCTGTAAGGAACAATCTGTTCTCTACGTCTGTAGTCAAAATATCATTGGGGTTGGCATTGATATCTTCAACAATACTCTCACAAGATGAGGCAGTCAGAATTCCTACAATTAATATCGATTTAATAATTAATTTTTTCATCTTTTAATAATTTAAAGTTACACTGAAGAAGGTTGATTTGGTCTGAGGGTTGGTAAAGTAATCCAATCCTTGCGCTTGTCCAACTCCAGTTTGATTCGTTTCAGGATCAATACCAGGGATATTATTGAAATTCAATAGATTTCTACCTGACACAGAAACTATTATATTATCAAGTCCTGTTGTTGATCTTAAGTTTGGACTGTCAAACACATAACTTAAAGTTACTTCTCTAAGTTTTGTAAATGAAGCATCATAGGTTGAGAAGTTATAGGCTTGGTTGTCACCAAATCCTCCCCCAATTCCTGTTCGGTACCAAGTTTCATCTAATAAAACAGCACCTGCGCCAAAATCTTCAATATTCCCTCGAACAACAGATCCTGCTGAGATCACATCTCCTGCATAGTTGACTAAATCTTGAGTAAGTGTTTCTCTATTGGCAGTCATTTCAGTAGTACCAAAACGATTTAATACATGGAGTGTTCTAGGAGAAAATACTCCTCCTTGAGAATGTTCAACCAAAGCGTTTAAACGGAATTTTTTATAGTTCAAGTTGAATGCAATTCCTGCTCTCCAGTCTGGGTTAGGATCACCTAAAATAATCTCACTCGAGGTAATTTGAGGGAATCCGTTTTCATCCAAATCTAAGCTTCCATCAGGATTGGTTTTAGAACCTGTACCGAACAACACACCTAGAGGTTGTCCAACAATGGCTCTGGAACTTACTGAAGCTCCTGGAGACAAGTTGATTGTTTCCGTTCCAAAAAGGTCGGTTACTTCGTTTTCATTTGTGGACCAGTTGATGGAAGTGTCAAAACTAAAGTCTTCCTTTTCTATTACATTCCATCCAAAATCAAATTCGATTCCTTGGTTGACCATCTCTCCAAAGTTACCATACTGAGTGGCATATCCTGAGGATGGAGACAAAGTAACATCGAGAAGGATTCCTTCAATTTTATTGTCGTAATAGGTAAATGAGAACGTCAAGTCATCGTTTAAGAATCTGAAGTCTGCTCCGATTTCCCATTCCGTTTTGATTTCAGGTTTGAGGTTGGGATTTCCAAGGTTGTTGTCCAAACGGAAACCTCCTCCAAATAAATCCACACTCAAAGGATCACTATAAGTAGAATAACTAAAGCTTCCTTCTGCTAAGGTTTCAAATCGGTGAGGAGAAGGTTGAACCCCCACTTTACCCCATGATGCTCTCAACTTTCCAAAAGAAAGCGCATCTGATTTTAGTAAACTTTTAGTAAAGGTCCATGCCAAATCTGTAGCAGGGTAAAAAAACGATCCATTTACCGTAGAAGAGGCTTCTAAAGCTCCTGAAACATTGACGAATAATTCATCAAACAAATCAAAGTTTAAAATCCCATAGCCCCGGTTGGAACGTCTTAAGGTTTTAAAGTTCTCAAACGAAGAAGCTTCTGCAGCTGTGTTTAAAGAGGTGGTTTGTTTGGTGGAGTTTACCAAGAACCCAGTGATATTCCCAGATGTTCTGTTGTATTTACGATCGTTTAAACTCCATCCTGCGGTAGTAGTTAAATTGATTTGAGAATTCAACTCAAAACTAGCCTTTGCAATTGCATCAAAGCTTAGGTTTCGTGTTCCAATAACATCCTCCTGAAAAGTACCCACACTTCGATCACCCGCAGACCCTAATGGAAAGAAGTAGGTTCTACGATCGTCTCCAATATCCGTATTGGCACGTGTTATAACTTGTAACCAGTTGGTGGGTTTAATTGTCAATTGCGGCGTTGCTGTAATACGGTTTACTTTGGTATCCGACACTTGTTCAAAAACCGTCCAAAGGGGGTTGTTGTAGGTTGGATTTAACGTTTGTCCTAATGGTTTTCTGTAAGAACGGTGTCTGTTGATAAACTCTTCTCCGCTGCTAGAATAATACGTTCCTATATAATCCCTTTGATCAAAATCGGGTGGAGTTCTTAAAAATCCTAACATGACCCCAGCCGTATTGGAGTTTTGCTGGATTCTGTTGGAATCTGTGTACGTATAAGCGACTTTGCTTGAAAAAGTCAAGTAGTCGTTTAACTTGGATTCGTAATTGAGACGCAAGTTGGTTCGGTCATAAGTAGCTTCTCTGATGATCCCATCTTGAGTAAGGTATCCTAAGCTAAAGAAGTAGGTACTGTTCTCTCCACCTCCAGAAATGGTGAGGTCATTTTGCCATATCACGCCGGTTTGGAAAAGAGAATTGAAATTTTCTTCGAGGAATGTTTCTTTAGAATTTTTTTGAGTAATTGGGTAATAGAGTGTCCCATTAGCTGCTTCAAAATAAGCCCCTGAAGTATTTACGGCATCTGCTCCACCAGAACGTTCTGGGATATAATCTCCCCAAGCTTCGGCCTGACCACTTCTCCAATTGCCATTTATTCCTTGCCCCCAAGTATTTTGCATGGGAATACGTTCTGAAATTTCGTCTAAGGAATAACTTGACTTAAATGAAATTTTAGCTTCTCCACGTTGTCCTTTTTTGGTGGTAATTACAATTACCCCATTGGCCGCTCTACTTCCCCAAAGGGCAGCGGCAGAAGCACCTTTTAACACTTGTAACGATTCTATGTCACTTGGGTTAATGTCATTTAAACGTGATCCTTGACTTACCCCACCAGTTGTTCCACCAGTAAGATTATTTCCTCCGGCATAACTGGTTGTGTTATCCAATGGAACTCCGTCCACAATGATTAAGGGCTGACTGCTCCCGTCAATGGTATTGGCACCTCGAATTCGAATGGTACTTCCTGCACCGGGATCTCCGTTGGATCGAGAAATTCTTACCCCAGAGGCTTTTCCACTCAATGCGTTGGCTATAGTGGGTTCTCCAGATCTAAGTACCGATTGCGTATTGACAACGGAGGAAGTAGATCCTTGTTGATCTTTGACTACTGTAAATCCTAAGGAGGTTACGATGACTTCTTCCAATTCATTACTAGGCTGTAAGGAGATATTTATTACGTCCTGATCTCCCACGGTTACATTTTCTGTAGTATAGCCAATAAAGCTAATCTGTAGTACTTGACCTGCTTGGGCTTGAATTTGAAAATTTCCGTCAAAATCTGTGGAAACACCTGTACTCGTGCCCTCAATAATGACGTTAGCTCCCGGTAAGGGAACCCCACTTTCATCTGTAATGTTCCCAGAAATATTCTGGGCGTGTGCTACCACAGCAAAAAGGATTAGACATAAGCTAAAAACAGCTCGAATGTCAGTTAAGATTCTGTTCATATTGTGTAAAGTTTTCAGTTAGATTAGTGTAGGTTTCAAATTTAAGTTAAATTATAGTTTTTTAAAAAAATAAATCCAAAAAGATTTTTCGTACTTTAGTTACATCCTAACCAAAAAAAAATGAGAATCACTTTATCTTTATTAATAGTTCTTTGTTATATAAACTGTGCGCCTCCCGCTGAAACCAAAAAAACCTCAATTAGTGACCCTAATTACAATCCAGAAACCCAATTGGAGCGACTTGGGATAGAGCTTCCTGAAGTTACGGCTCCAGTGGCCAATTATGTAAAAGCCGTTCAGACAGGAAACCTTTTGTTTCTTTCGGGAAGTGGTCCCAAAAAACCAGACGGCGAGTACATCGTTGGAAAGGTAGGTCAAGAACTATCAATTGAAGAGGGCTATGAAGCCGCTCGAATTACAGGAATCAACCATATCGCTACCTTAAAATCCGAATTGGGTGACTTGAAAAGGGTAAAACGTATTGTAAAAGTTCTGGGAATGGTCAATTCCACTCCAGATTTTATAGACCAGCCCAAAGTTATCAATGGATTTTCCGATTTGATGGTAGAGGTTTTTGGCGAAAGAGGTAAACACGCCCGGTCTGCGGTAGGAATGGCTTCTCTCCCTACGGGTATCGCTGTCGAAATTGAACTGATCGTGGAAATTGAGACGCCTTAATTTTTGAAATTTTATTTTTCAATTCCACTATTTTACATTTTAAAGTCTTTTACTTTTTATATTTTTCAAACCAAGCAACAATGTGTGCAACTTTCGTCATCAAGTTGCTAGGTCTGGAAGCAATACCATGACTGGCTTCAGGAATTTCCACCAAAGCCGTGGGTATTTTCCTCAACTTTAAAGCGTGGTAAAGCTGTTTTGCTTCGCTGGGAGGGGTTCTTAAATCATCCATACCAACCATAACCAAGGTAGGGGTTTCCACGTTTCCAACGAGAGAAATTGGAGAAAAATTCCAATAGTTCATCGGGTTTTCCCACACCTGTCCAGAATACCGAGAATTGGCATAGCCGTAATAATTATCCGCTACCAATAGTTTTGATGTCCAATTCATAACGGGCTTTACTACTGCAGCCGCTTCAAAACGGTTGTTTTTTCCAATCATCCAGGCAGACATAATCCCTCCGGCACTACCCCCAGTTACAAAAAGTTGCTCCTCATGAGCAATTCCCTTTGCTATGCATGCATTGACCCCATCCATTACATCGTTATAGTCCTCACCAGGATAGTTATTCAGCAAAAGGTTGGCAAAGGCTTCACCATAGCTGGTACTTCCCCGTGGGTTGGGATAGAAAACAATATAACCCTCAGAAGCATAAAGCTGCATTTCTATCGAAAAACGATCACCGTAGTTGGAGATTGGTCCTCCGTGATTTTCAACCATAAAAGGGTATTTTTGATCTGGATCGTATTTCGGAGGATACACAATCCAACCCTGAAGTTTTCGCCCATCTACACTAGAATTGTACCATATTTCTTCCACCCTTCCTGTCTTTTTGTGGGCAAAAAGTGACTGGTTTAGTGCGGTCAAACGCTTCCAGTTTTTTCCGTTATCATCGAGTACGGCAATATCGGCAGGGTGATTAGGTCGCGTGAAGGTATAGGCAATTTTTCCTTGTTTTGAAACACTGTACATTCCACTGCCGTAGGGTCGACCCAAGGTAGTCCCTCCTCTATGATCAGCAAGTTTTTGCACCGTTCCAGACAAATCAATTTTTCCAATTTTTCCATTCCCATGATGGTCATATGCAAAATACAGATGGGCACCTTTACTATCCCAATGGATATCTGATATACTAGCGTCTAATGAGGCACTCAGAAGTCTTTTGTTGGTTCCATCTGTTTGCATCAGGTACAATAATGTATTTTGGTAGGCTTCTCTTTTATCGTCAAAACCTAAATAAGCAATGGTTTTTCCATCTGGAGACACAGCAGGTGATCGGTCCGGACCATCCCGATCTGTGAGCATCTCAATACTATAATCTGATAAATTGACGCTGTAAATTTCACTGTTTCTAAAGTCGTATTCCCAGTCTTCTGTTCGATTCGCAGAAAAGTAGATTTTGGTTTGATCCTGAGCCCAACTAATTTTTCCACGGTGATGAAAATCTCCAGATGTGATTTGACGTACCGCTCCACCCTCTGCAGGGATGACAAACAAATGACTAAATCCAGGGGGAAGGTATCCTCTTCCGTCTGCTTCGTGTTTTAAACGATTTGTAATCCTTGGTGATTTCGCCCACTTAGCTCCAGTAGGTTTTTGAGGAATTTTAGCCATAACTGGAGGTGGGGCCGGAACAAACATACTAAATGCCAATTGTGTGCCGTCTGGTGACCACGTTAGAGAAGAAGGACTTTGAGGAAGTTGACTGATTCGGGCAAAATTTCCTGAGTTCAACCAATAAATAAAAATTTCTGAACCCACCTTGCCTTGACTTATAAATGCAATTCGATCTCCAGAAGGCGACCATAGTGGACTGTTTTCACTTTGGTCTAGACTCGTAAGTTTTTGATGCATACTTCCTTCTAAATTCATGATCCAAAGTGCACCTACACTTCGATCTTCCATAATGTCATACCCCATTTTTCTATACACAATGTGTTTCCCATCTGGTGCTATTTGAATTTCATTGGCATATTGAAGTGAAAAAATATCTTCCATTTCAAACTGCTCTTGACTCCATAAAGAAGTTGTTACACACAGTAGGAAAAAAATATTAATTATTTGAGTTCGTGAAGTATTCATCTGATTACATTTAATTATTTGTAACAAGATAAAACAAAATTTTACTTCACCACAATCACTTTTTTATTACTCAAGTGTTTTGCAAAAACAGGCTATGTAATGGAGTTTGAGTACTTCATAAATCAATACTGGTTCGCATAAGAATAAAGGGGTAGAAATGATAAGTCCATAGCACCTATCCGCGCTATTCTCTATGCAATCACTACTCCAACTACTTCAAGGGAATCAAAAATAAGGGTAAAAAAAACCCTCCACTTGGGAGGGTTAAATAGTGCTAATTCAATTGTTATTTAAAGTCCATAACACGAACTGACATAACAGAATTGACTACTTTTCTGATTCCTGAGACTTTCCCTGAAAACTCAGCAAATAAGGGATCGCTTAGCATTTTCTTTGTGTTGGAAAGAGCTGTTTTAATATCAGGTGAACCTATCCATGCAAAATGAGAAAAATCCGCATTTTTACCTACAATTGGAAAAGCCAGACCATAGGAATTGTTTTCATACCCTAATTTTTTTGCCATTTTTTGGGAAAAACTTTTAAATTCTTTAAGATATAAAGAGGGATTGGTTACTTCCATTTGGTAAAGCATAAATACATTGTCATTTGCCCAATCTTTTCCGTTATACCAAATCGGGGTATTAATTGATTGGGATACATCTATAGAATATTGAGGCAGTCTTTCATCAAATAGTAATCTTGCTGCCATTGATTCTCCGTAAGACATGAAAGCACTTTCAAAAGCTTCCTCATTTGGAAAACACAATTGGAGTGAGTGAGTAGACTTAGTAGATCCATTAGGAAGATATGCAAACAATGACTTTGTAGCTTGCATGTTCTTTGCCCACTCAGTATTCATTGCTGCTGTAATGGTTGACACAACCATTTCAGGATTTTCAGCTTTAAAATCAAAAAACACACAATATTGCGCTTTTAATGACAGGGTACCGAAAACTAATAATGCTAAAAAATAATTTTTCATTTTAATTGATTTATGGTTAATAATGCCTCTAAGATATAGAGAATGGGGTTTATTTCAAAACACACTACAAACTTCCCCCAAACAATTCCCCCTAAAACCACAATAGAGGAATCTTGCGTTAAGGCAATGACATTAATGGATTAGGAAGGATTAGGGTTGTATCCATTGGTG
>JAFMLQ010000062.1 GCA_017852075.1 Flavobacteriaceae bacterium
CGGCAAAGGTATAAGCATGGTCGCCATAAAATCCATTTTTCAATGCCCCGCAGTCTATAGAAATGATATCTCCTTCTTGTAATGGATCACTATTAGGGATTCCATGAACTACCTGTGCATTGGGACTCATGCAAAGTGTGTTAGGGAAATCATATAAACCAAGAAAACCAGGTTCTGCACCCAGGTCACGAATATGTGTTTCAGCAATTCGATCCAATTCTAGGGTAGTGATCCCAGGTTTGATTTCTGAAGCAAGAACCCCTAGAGTTTTGGAGACGATCAGAGCGCTCTCTCGGATTAGTTCAATTTCCTCTTGGGTTTTTAGTACGATTGCAGCCATATCAAAAATCGGCGTAGGCGTTTTGGTAGGGCTGTTTTTTTAATATTTTCGAAAAATCGTCTAGAAGGTTAACTACGGGAAACTCTACAATCCGATTGTTTTCTTTCCCCTTTTCCATAAAGATTAATGTTGGAATGTTCAATATGTCGTATTCTTTTTCCAATCCTGCAGGGCTGTCTTTGTACTCGGAGATACTGTACATTTCAATACGTTTTTGATCGACACCTAAAGCATCTAGAATTTTAAACATAGGGCCCAATTCTCGTTGGGTATCCCCACACCAAGTTCCAAGAAAAAGTTTAAAGTTTATGTTTTTCGCTAAAGGGAGGTGTTCTTGGATCCATTCTTCAGGAATGTTTTGACTGTCATAGGTAGGCTGAAACCAAGCCATAAATTCTTCCGTATTGAGATTCGCACGATTCATAGGGCCTAAGATCACCGTTTCCCCTTCTTCTCCAATGAGGGTTTGAACCTCCATAGGTTCTTGTGGTTTTGTTTGTTCAAGGCTTTTACACCCTAAACCAAGGCTGAGGAAGACTAGAAATAGGTATTTAGTTTTCATGATTTTAGTAATAAAGAGTTTCGGGTCATTGTTTCTGGAGCTTTAATTTTCATTAAATCTAAGATTGTTGGGGCAATATCTCCAAGAATTCCTTCTTTTATTTTTTTCTTTTCAGGGTCAACCAGAATGACAGGCACAGGATTGGTGGTGTGGGCCGTATTGGGACTTCCATCGGGATTTACCATAGTTTCGCAATTTCCATGATCGGCAATAATGATCGTTGCATAATGGTGTTTGAGCGCGGTAGTCACTACTGCATCTGTACATTCGTCCACCACTTCACAGGCTTTGATCGCTGCTTTCAAATCTCCCGTATGACCTACCATATCAGGATTGGCAAAGTTGAGACAAATGAAATCTGGGGTGTCCGTTTGGATTTTAGAAATAATTGCATCCCGAATTTCGTATGCACTCATCTCCGGTTGTAAATCATAAGTGGCCACTTTAGGAGAGGGGCATAAAATCCGTTCTTCACCTTCAAATGGCGTTTCTCTTCCTCCATTAAAGAAAAAAGTTACATGGGGATATTTTTCGGTTTCTGCAATCCGAACCTGAGTTTTTCCAGCCTTAGATAATACTTCTCCGAGAGTGTCTCTTAAATTTTCTTTATCAAAAACAACAGCTACGTTCTTAAAAGATTCGTCATAATTGGTGAGGGTTACATAGCGAAGATTGAGTGGGTTCATTTCAAAATCAGGAAATGCTTTTTGTGAAAGTACTTGTGTGAGCTCCCTACCTCGGTCAGTTCTAAAATTAAAAAACAATACAAGGTCACCATCTGCGAGAGTAGTGATGGCTTTTTCATCAGGTGCCGAGTAGTACAGAGGCTTGATAAACTCGTCTGTAATTCCTTCTTCATAACTTTCCTTCAGGCTCATTTTGAAATCTGTGGTTGGCTGACCTTTTCCGTGAACTAAAAGGTCATAGGCTTTTTTGACCCGTTCCCAACGTTGGTCTCTATCCATTGCATAATAGCGGCCAACTATAGAGGCGAGTACACCTCCTGTTTTTTCTAACTTTTTCTCGATCCGATCTACAAAACCGATTCCCGATTGGGGATCAACATCGCGTCCGTCTGTAAAGGCGTGAAGGAACACTTCATTTAGTTCAAAACTACTTATGAGTTCCAATAATCCTTCGAGGTGATTGATATGAGAATGTACACCGCCATCGGAGAGCAGCCCAAGTAAGTGTACTTTTTTCCCTTCTTTTTTAGCATAGTGCAAACTTTCTGTCAAGACGGTTTCATCTTGTAATCGATTGTTTTTTACGGCAAGATTGATTTTTGCGAGGTCTTGATATACAATTCTTCCCGCACCTAAATTCATATGCCCCACTTCACTATTTCCCATCTGACCGTTAGGAAGACCCACATGTTCCCCGTCAGTTCTGAGGGTGCTATGGGCATAATTTTTATATAAGGCATCGATGAAGGGGGTTTGGGCTTGATCCACTGCGGAAACTTTTGGATCGGGAGCATTTCCCCATCCATCTAAAATCATTAATAGGGTTTTTTGAGCCATGTATTTCGTTTTGGCAAAGATACAAATTAGTAGCCTCTAGGCAGAGACGTACTGGCTGAAAAAAAAGCTGTTACTTTGTAAATAAAACCATTGAAAAAAGGGCTTGTTTATCGATCTACTGGAAGTAACTACGCTGTGGAGTCAGAAGGCCAATTCTACAACTGTAGAATCAAAGGTAAAATGCGCCTTCAAGGCATACAAAGTACCAATCCTATAGCTGTGGGCGATCATGTGTTTTTTGAGGAGGTTGAGCATGCAGAAAAACCAGAAGGGAACATTACTGAAATTGAAGAGCGCAAAAATTATATCGTTAGAAAGTCGGTAAATCTCTCCAAACAAACTCACATCATTGCTTCCAATATTGATCAGGCTTTTTTAATGATAACCTTGAACAATCCACCTACCTTTCCTGCTTTTATCGATCGGTTTTTGGTCACCGCTGAAGCGTATCACATAACTGCAGTTTTACTGTTCAATAAAATCGACAGTTATACCCAGTCTGAGTTAGAAGAATTACGAGTACTCAAAAGGGTATATGAATCTATAGGCTATCAAACCCTTGAGATTTCAGCAAAAATAGGGTTAAACATGAAAGCAGTCCAAGCCCTTATGAAGAACAAGATATCCATGATATCGGGTCATAGTGGTGTGGGAAAATCTACTTTAATCAATTCTATCGCTCCAGGGTTAGATTTGAAAACCGCTTCACTTTCGGAGCAGTACCGACAAGGAACCCACACAACGACTTATGCCGAAATGTTTGCCTTAGAGGACGGGATTAAAATTATTGACACCCCTGGGATCAAAGGTTTTGGTGTGGTAGATATGGCCATAGAAGAAATTGGAAATTATTTCCCCGAATTTTTAAAGCGTAGAACGGAATGTAAATTCCATAATTGTTTGCATCAAAAGGAACCTCAATGTGCTGTATTGGAAGCCGTAGAAGAAGGAATAATAGCTCGGAGCAGACATGACAGTTATTTACAGCTTTTACTTGGAGATAATACCTATAGAATGTGATATGCGAGTAGTAATACAAAGAGTAAAAAACGCACAGGTGTTGATCGATCACAAAGAAAAACGATCTTCCGGTTCGGGACTGTTGGTCTTATTGGGTATTGAACATGCTGACGAAGAATCAGACGTTTATTGGCTGGTGAATAAGATTTTAAACTTACGCATTTTTGAAGATTCGAATGGGGTTATGAATTGTTCTCTTCTCGAAGTAAAGGGGGATCTTATGGTTGTAAGTCAATTTACTTTAATGGCAGCTACCAAAAAGGGAAATCGTCCCTCGTACATCCGCGCTGCCAAACATGATCATGCTATTCCACTTTACGAATTGTTTGTCCAAACGGCTCAAGAATTACTTCCCACTAAAGTAATTACGGGTAGTTTTGGTGCAGATATGCAAGTAGAATTAACAAATGATGGACCCGTTACGATCTGGATCGATTCAAAAAATCGGGAATAGATTTTTTAGAGGATATTTACCTCGATTTCCAATTTGATATAAAAATGTTGAAGGACTTGAGCTTGAATTTCACGAGCGAGAGCTAAAAGTTCTTTTCCTTTGGCATTTCCATGATTTACCAAAACTAGCGCTTGTTTGTCATGGACTCCAGCATCACCAAACCGTTTGCCTTTGTATCCTAATTTTTCAATCAACCATCCTGCTGGAATTTTGACCCTTTCCAAGGTGTCGGGATAATGGGGTATTTCAGGATAGTTTTCTTGAAGTTTGGTAAATTGGTTTGTGGGGATCACAGGATTTTTAAAAAAACTACCGCTATTTCCGATTTGAGCAGGATCTGGGAGTTTGGATTTTCGAATTGCAATAACTGCAGCAGCAATATTTTGAATGGTTTTTTCTTTTCCCTTTAGAGTACTTTGTAAGTTACCGTAATGGGTATGTGATTGGTGTGGCTGTTTAGAGAGTTTTAATTGAACACGAGTAATGATAGTTTTTCCTTTTAGTCGTGATTTAAAAATTGAAGATCGGTAACCGAATTCACAGTCATTTTTGTCAAATTCTTGAAAGGATAAACGTTCTAAATCCAATACTTTACATCGGTGAAACACGGTGCTCAGTTCGACACCGTAGGCTCCGATATTTTGTATGGGTGCCGCACCTACACTTCCTGGAATGAGAGCCAAATTTTCAATTCCTCCAAAATCTTTTTCCAGCGTCCAAAGAACAAGATCGTGCCAATTTTCACCTGCCTGAACTTCAATGATTACGTGATTTTTCGTTTCTTTTAG
>JAFMLQ010000008.1 GCA_017852075.1 Flavobacteriaceae bacterium
CTGGAGGTACCACTTTAAACTACTTAAACCCTTAATTCCACTAAATTCAAGGGTTTTTTTATTGATAATGTGAAATGCTGGATCTGAAATTCCCTTCACTGACGAGAAAAGAATTGAACCCAGAACACCTCTTGAATTTTAAAAAGACTCCATTGGGAGTTCTCCATGTCAAAGAATTTTAATCCACAACGAACCCAATTCTTTACGATTCCTCTTCCTTATTAAGGTCTATAAGTTTCGGTGTATCCTCTTCCGTTTTAGGTACCTCCAGTTGTTCCACGTTTTTTAATTTAGACTGCATCATACGTGTTCGGGTGCCTACGAGATTCTCAATTTCTTTGTTAGCTTCGTTAATTTTCTTTTGAGCTTTTTCCAACACTCCTCCAAAGGAGTTGAACTCTTTTTTTACAGCTGCCAACACATTCCAAACTTCACTACTTCGCCTTTGAATGGCTAGAGTTTTAAAGCCCATCTGAAGACTGTTTAGCATAGCGGCTAAAGTCGTTGGTCCTGTAACTACGATTTTAAATTCACGCTGTAACATCGCTATCATATCAGGCTGACGGATAACCTCGGCGAACAAGCCTTCTATGGGTAAAAACATAATTCCAAAATCAGTAGTGTGGGGAGGATCAATATATTTGAGTGAAATCTCTTTAGCGAATTTTTTCACTGCTTGCAACAAGGCCTTTTTAGATAGTTCAACAGCAATAGCATCTCCAGCCTCATAGGCATTCTGAAGACGTACATAATCCTCTTGAGGAAACTTGGCGTCTATAGGCAAGAAAACAGGTTCGTCGCTTTTCCCGCGGCCTGGGAGCTTAATCGCAAATTCAACAAGTGCATCGGATCCCTTTTTGGTTTTGACATTAGTTGCGTATTGGTCAGGTGCCATGATTTCTTCCAAAATATTCCCCAATTGTATTTCTCCCAGTACGCCTCGTGTTTTGACATTACTCAAGACTTTCTTTAAATCCCCTACACCCGAAGCGATGTTTTGCATTTCTCCCAATCCTTTTTGAACCACCATTAACTGTTTGGTTACCATTTCAAAAGATTTCCCTAATCGCTCCTCTAGAGTTTTGTGTAATTTTTCATCTACCGTTTCACGCATACGCTCCAATCGCAATTCGGTCGTTTTGATCATTTCATCTTGTTTCAGTTTCATTTGATCAAACTTTTCCTTTTGAACGGTATTGAAGGTTTCTACATTTTTAGAAAAACTTGCCTGAAAATCTTTAAGAGTTATACGCAACTCTTCCCGGTCGTCTTTTGCTTTCTTCAAAAGCGTTTCATTTAGACGTTCAAAGCTATGAGTAAGTTCGTTCCGGTTTTCTTGTAAATTTTTAGAAAGCTCTTCTCGGTTTGTCAAAAACTCTTTTTGAAACTGAGCTCGCAAAATCTCTTCCAAGTCTTTACTCTCCCCCGCTTTAGACTTTAGAATTAAAAAAATCAAAAGAATTAAACTTAAGAGTGATAAAATCAAGGACAGATATTCCATAAAAAATGACTTTGAACGCTAAAATTAAAGAAAGTCTAAAGAACTCTGAGTTATTGTATGGGAATGTTTTTTTGAAATTGAATTTTTCCACCTTCGTCGTGTATTTGAAGCGTGAAAATTCTTTTGTCCCAATCCCATCGAACGGTTCCAAAATTCAGATGCGTAATCAATGGACTTACTCTAAAAGGATTATGTTCTTCTTCCAAACTATCATAGGAGTGGGTCAAGCCACTAGAAGTGATATCGTAAAGTTTGTAGTCGGGAGCAATTTCTTTAGCTGACACTTCAGCAATGTGCCGATCACCACTAAGGTAAACTGGATTTTTAATTTGATAACGTATGAGCAAATCAAAAAAGCGTTGTTGAGCATTCGGAAAATTCGACCACTTTTCATAAGGATGCTCTGAGGAAAGCAACTGAATGCCTCCGGCAAATAAATTTACAATAGCATCATTTCTTGCCAATTCTTTTTCCAACCAACTCCATTGTGCCTCACCCAGCAAACTGCCGTTATTTTTCATGTATCGCTGCTTCGGACTTGGATCAACTTCGTATTCTTCTTTAAAATAACGTACATCCAAAAGGTATAAACATACTTTTTCAGTTTTTTCACCAAAACAATAGCTCTGGTAGGCCCCTGACCTGGTTCGTGCAGGATGGCTTGAAGGAAGCTTTAAAAAATCAAACAATAAATCTCGACTTTGTTGTTTTTTCTCAAATTGTGCACCTCCATCATTAGTGCCAAAATCATGATCATCCCAAACCCCAAAAATAGCTGCTTCTGTCTGCAGTTTTTTATATGCAGGAAGACTTTTTTGAAGTGCGTATTTCGAGGCAAGGTCTTCCATACTTTCCTCTTCAGTATATACAATATCGCCCAGCCACACCCAAGCATCCATATTTTGTTGAGCAATGGCATCCCATATTTTGGGATCTAAATCAGTCCGATTACAGGATCCGAAACCCAGTATTTGAATTGTATCAGGTGATTGAACATCTTGTGACCAAGTAAAGTGAATGCTAAAAAATAAAATCCAAAAAATCTTTTTCATATTTACGGAATTAACGCTTACCCATTTTACACAAGGCAGGAGAAGTGATCCGCCAAAATAAAAAACCTCTCATAACTTTAAATAGTCCAAACAATAAAAAACCAAGGAGTAAAAGACTATTGAGGTACTGGATTAAACTTTAACTTTTTCTCAATAGCCATTATCATCTCATTGGCTATATTTTTACCTGTAGCCGATTCGATCCCTTCCAACCCTGGGGAGGAATTGACTTCTAAAAGCAGAGGCCCTTTATTGGAACGGATAATATCTACCCCTGCTACAGCAAGGTTTAGGATTTTGGCTGCCTTCACCGCAAGTTTTCTTTCTTCAGCTGTTATTTTAACATTTTTTGCCGTTCCCCCTATATGGATATTGGATCTGAACTCTCCTTTGGGGGCAGTACGCTCTATTGAAGCCACTACCTTACCGTTAACCACAAAGCAACGCAGGTCTTTCCCAGAAGCTTCTTTGATAAACTCCTGAACTAAAATATTGGCTTGAAGACTTTTAAAAGCATTAATCACACTTTCGGCGGCCTTGTTGGTTTCCGCAGAAACGACTCCTTTTCCTTGAGCGCTTTGTAGTAGCTTGATAATCAGTGGAGCCCCTCCCACCATATCAATAAGGTCTTTGGTATCCAGTGGTGATTTTGCAAAACCAGTAATGGGAATGTTGATTTTATTGGAAGTAAAAAGTTGACTTGAAAACAGCTTGTCTCTTGATTGAGAAATCGAGGTGTCGGAGTTTAAACAAAAGGCACCTATAGAATCAAATTGGCGCAACAAAGCACAACCGTAAAACGTCATACTGGGACGTATTCTAGGGATAATTGCATCAAGATCATTGATTATGCTTCCTCCTCGATATCGAACTTCGGGGGTGTCGGCATCCAAACGCATATAGCACTGTTGAATGTTGTAAAAACGCATTTCATGTCCACGGGCTATCCCAGCCTCCATCAGTCGCTTATTACTGTAAAGTGTACGATCTGTAGCCAATAAACCAATATTTAATCCTGACTTTCTATACACCAAATAGCTGTACATGGATTTCAACTCATCTTCATTATAATCTCCAAATTTGTATCTCGTGGACGGATTTACTAAAAATCGATCTTGCATAGCTTCCCTTCCCAAGAGCATTCTAAAATCCATTCCATCTCTATTGGCAAGAGTCAATTCAATTTCAAAAGTGTTTTCACCTATAGAGACTGGTACTTGAATCACAAAACGTTTTTCAGATATTCCTGACGAACTCCTAACCATTCTGGTGTCTATAATTTTAGATTCGCATTGAATTGAAAAACTCAAATTATCTTGCAACGGATTGACTTCAAAAGAAACCCAAGATTCACCTCCCCGTTTGAAACGACGGATGTGAGTTGCTTGAATTGAAGATGTTTTTGCTCCCGAGTCAATTCGTGCTTTAATTGCAGGTATTTTTAAGGTTTCAAAACTGCACCACTCAGCACTCCCAATTATTGTTTGTTTTAATGGATCCACAAATTTTAATTTATCTGTTCAGAAAAAATCAGAACAGGCACCTCAGCAGACTTAAATTCGCTTTCAAAGGTCTGAAAATCTTGTTCAATTATCTTGTTTAATTTGGCTCTTTGTGTCCTCCACTCTTTATTGAGATCTTGATGACGATCCAGTGCACCCTGTGTTACTTTGGGATCTTCAGAATCTACAAAGTCTTTGAGATACATCCATTCTGCATTGAGTTTATTATGGAAATTGATCACATCCTGAAACGTCTTTTGATCCGGCTGAATCAAACCTTTTTCCCAGGTTTTTAGCTTCTGATCAATAGATTCTGCTTTTTCTAATAATGATTTATAATCTTCTTGTCCCTCCAGAATCTGAATATAGTGTTGCAGTTGTTTTTGGACTTTTCGCATCGCTGAAACTGAATGGTGCACATTTTTAATGCCTTCTTCAATTTGTGATAAAAGTTGTTGTTGAGTTTCAAAATCTGCAGAGGTGGTTGAAAGGTTGGGATTAGGCATTACGCTTAGGGGCACCTCTTTTTCTATATTGTTATACTTCAATCGTGCTTTGTAATTTCCTGGTGCAACCCGAGTTCCAGCATAGTTTCCGTACACAAAAACTCCCTCTACACTAGGCAGCGGAGCTCTTCGTAAGTCCCAATGAAAACGATTAAACCCTTCTTTTTTTGTAAGTAGTTTTTCAGGACTTGGCCCTCCAGGCCAAGACTTTTGTTTTGTTTCCTTTTTAGAAGTGTAAGTGCGGATTACCTCTGTCCCCTCTAAAATTTCAATCGTTACATCTAGGGAATCTGTAACTTTTGGTATATAGTAGTCTAGTATTACACCTTCTAAAGGATTAGTCCCTTGATTACTGTTTTTGGGAGTGTTTCCAGAGAAGATTCGATACGCAGGTTTTGGAGTTACTAGATGTAATCCTGCCACTTCTTTTTGTTCTTGAATGGGACTAAGATCATCTAAAATCCAAAAGGCACGACCCGCTGTAGCAGCAATCAAATCGTTGTCTTGAATGAACAAATCATTGATCGGAACTACGGGCAAGTTGTTTTGAAATGTTTCCCATTGAGCACCATCAGTGTAAGAGATATAAAAACCGGTTTCTGTTCCTGCATACAATAATCCTGGAACTTTAGGGTCAGCCCTTACTACGCGAGCAAAGGTGTGCGCACCTGAAATGCCTTCCGTAATTAATTCCCAATTTGCCCCAAAATCCTTTGTTCTATAAATATAAGGTGTTAAATCCATGAACTTATAACGCATCAAAGTAATGTAAGCTGTTTCTGCATCATGGGGAGACACTTCAATACTATTTATGATTCCTTCCTCTAGACCGTTGGGGGTTACGTTTTTCCAAGTTTTACCTCCATCTTGCGTAATGTGGATCAAACCATCATCACTCCCTGCCCAAAGCACCTCAGGATCGTGTGGTGAAGTCGCTAAACTCATTAACGTATTGTAATTTTCACCTCCAGCAGCTTCGTTAGTAAAAGGAGTCCCTCCAGGAATTTGCTGTGCTACATTATTTCGGGTTAAATCAGGACTAATTACCTCCCAATCAATTCCTCCATTCTGTGTTTTAAAAACAACATTCCCTGCATGATAGATGGTATTGGGGTCTGAAGGGGCACTTAATATAGGAGCATTCCAATTAAAACGGTATTTAAATTCCTTAGGTAGATTTCCCAATGCGAGTTCAGGATATTCCTTTATTGCTTTTCCTGATTGGGTAGCGCGATGCCAACGCTCTATGATACCTTGATAACACCCTCCATACACAACTTCAGGATTTTTAGGGTCAAATGCAAGGAAGGCGCTTTCACAACCCGCAACTGAATACCAATCTTTCCAGTCAATCCCACTATCGCTGTCGCGACTTTTAATTCCAATGGCAGAGTTGTCTTGCTGTCCTCCATACACATGATAGGGTACTTGAGCATCCGCAATAACACGATAAAATTGGGATGTAGGCTGATTTTGCTGGGTACTCCAGCTTTGCCCTCCATTTAACGAAACGTTGGCTCCTCCGTCGTTGGAGTTGATCATCAACTGATTGTTGTTTGGATGAATCCACAGATGATGATTGTCTCCGTGAGGTGTGGCCATTCGCTGAAAGGTGTTCCCTCCATCAATAGATTTTAAAGCAGGTGCATTCAGAACATAGACCTTATTTTCATCCTGAGGATCGGCAAATATTTCCATATAGTACCAAGAGCGAGTTACGGCAATTCTATCTTTATTTACTTGTTTCCATGTGGATCCGCTGTCATCTGAACGATAAACTCCAGATTTTGCTCCTTCCGCTTCCAAATTAATAAAGACCCTTTTTGAATTTGCTCTTGAAACTGAAATCCCTGCTTTTCCAATGACTTCGGGTAGGCCTTTTTCCAAACGTGTCCAATTTGCACCTCCATTAGTAGTTTTATAAATTCCTGAATCGGGTCCTCCAGAGCGCATTTGCCAAGGAGTTCTTTTGTGATCCCACATAGCGGCATAAAGAATTCTGGGATTGTTCATGTCCATACTCAAGGAAGCAGCCCCTACAAGTTCATTGACATAAAGGACTTTTTGCCAGGTTTTACCACCGTCTTCGGTTTTATAGACCCCACGTTCTTTATTGGGTCCATACTGAGCTCCTTGAACAGCCACATAAAATATATCTGGGTTGGTTGGATGAATTTGAATATTAGCAATATGTCTGGATTGTTCTAAACCAATGTGCTTCCATGTGGCACCTGCGTCCTCAGACTTATATACCCCATCACCCATTGAAGTCATGACACCACGAGCCGCATGTTCTCCCATCCCGACCACAACTACATTGGGGTCACTTTCGGAAACAGCAATGGCACCTACTGTACCTGTTTTAAAATAACCATCAGATATATTCTTCCATTGGATTCCATAGTCTTCTGTTTTCCAAACTCCTCCTCCAGTGCTACCCATGTAAAATACATTAGATTCTTTTACAACGCCAGTAGAAGCCACACTTCTTCCTCCTCTAAAAGGGCCTATATTTCTCCAACTTAGGTTGTTGTATGTTAAAGAGGTTGTGGTTTCTTTATTCTTTGCTTTTCTCTTTTTTTGACTGAAAGTGACTGTGGAGCTCAACAAAAATAAAAGCACCATAGGGAAAGTAATTCTCATAAGTTCAAGTTGAAGGTTGTAATTTTAAAATTTATTCTCACAATTTAGGGAAATATTAGAAAGCGGATGAAAAAAGAAACATTATTCCACATTAAGTCGAGCCCGAAAAAGTCTAGGTCTATTTTTTCCCTCATCCTCAGAACTCAACCAATATTCCTCTTTCGAAATAATCTTGACCGCTTCTATCTGAGCTGGTTTAATAGGAATCAAATACTTTTGAAGTTCTAGATTATCATACCCGTTTTTTCTAAAATTAGGTATTGTGTAAAAAAATTGATCTCCTTCGAAATTGTATCCAGTCATAACCATTAAATCATCTTCTGCACTATAATCTGCAGCGGTGACTAAAGATTGAGTGTCCAGTACAGCTCTGGGTGTAAGGGTATAGTTTCCTGCTATCTTAGGGAAGGTGTAAATTTCAGACTGAAGGGTTTTTCTGTTTTTAGAAAACAAGTGCAATTGATCGCCCACTACTGCAAGTGCTTCTGCATCAAATTCATTTCGAGAGGTTTTAACAAAGGAGGTTTGAGCTTTGTAACGTATCGAAATGGTGCCTTGATGAAAAAAATGACGATCTAAAATATAAATTTTCAGATCTTCACGAGTCGCATAATTATTTCCTGTATCGGCTACATAAAAGTAGTCGGAATCTGCAGCGATATCTTCCCAATCTTTATGTGTTAACTCGTTGAGTTCTATTTCCATTATTTTTTCTCCCTTTTGGCTGAGTATATAAAGCTTGGGTTTGTCACCAGAGTCATTGTGAGTGACCAAATAATCTCCAAAAACTTCAAGACCCGAAGTTTCATTTGTGGATTTTGGTAGCCAAGTGGTTTCTAAAGAAATTTGAGCCGAGCCAAAAAAAGAAAGGAAAAGAAAAGCTGTAAATACTCTCATGATTGATTCTATTTTTTGCAAGATACCCAATAAATATATTCGTAAAAGACCCATTAATTTTTATAACCTAAAATTAATCCCGTATTTTGAATCTGGTTCATTTCAATTTTAACTATGAAAAAAAATCGATTCTATATTTATGGGCTTATATTAATTTGTTTTGCCGCATGTGATAAAGACACTATACGTCAGAGTTATCTGGCGCTAGGTGACAGTTATACCATAGGAGAAAGCGTTGCAGAAAATCTGCGTTGGCCTGTACAATTAGTAGACTCTTTAGCTCAAAAAAATTTGTTTTTAGAGACCCCAAAAATCATTGCACAAACGGGCTGGACTACGGATGAATTAAAAAATGGAATTGATAATTCCAGCTTAAATTATCCTTATGATTGGGTTTCTTTGTTGATAGGAGTCAACAATCAATACCGTGGTAGAAACATTGATGAATTCCGAGAACAATTTGAAATTTTACTTTCCGAAGCAATTGCCTACAGTGGTAATCGAAAAGAGCGAGTGTTTGTTGTATCTATACCCGACTGGGGTGTGATGCCTTTTGCTGAAGGACGAGACCGAGCACAGATCGCCACAGAAATTGATAATTTTAATCAGGTGATTTACGAAATTTGCGCCATTCAGGAAATTGAATTTATTGATATAACCCCCCTGTCCAGAGCAATTGATATCCATCCCGATTGGGTCGCCAAAGATGGTCTTCATCCAAGTGGAAAACAATATTCGGCCTGGGTTCAAGAAATCATTCCATTCTTTTTAAATTCAAAATATGAGTGAATTAGAAACGGCTCAAGCCATGGACGAAAAAGACCCATTGGCAAAATATAGAAATGATTTTGTTCTGAATCCCAACGAAATTTATATGGATGGGAACTCTTTAGGAAAACTCCCTAAAAAAGCCCAAAAAGACGTACAAAATACTGTTGAAAATCAATGGGGGAAAAGGCTTATTCGAAGTTGGAATGAAGTGTGGATGGACTTGCCTTTACGCCTGGCCGAAAAATATGCAACGCTTCTTCATGTCTCAAAAGAAGAGCTTCTTATTGGAGAATCTACCTCTGTGCGTTTGTACCAAGTGCTTCATGCCCTTGTGAAGTCTGACTTATTTCCAAAGCATTTGGGCTCTGACAACTTAAATTTTCCGACCGATCTTTATGTCATGGAAGGAGTTGCTCGGGATTTATTATTGAATCAAATCCTCTACATTGACTACCAACAAGAAATTTATGCTGATTTAGAAATTCTCAAAAACACAATTAAAAAAAACCCTGGTATTTATTGTTTGAGTTTGGTGAGCTATAAGAGTTCTTTCTTATATCCCATGAAAATACTCAACTTGTGGGCTGAGCAACATCAAAGCATTATTATTTGGGATTTGAGTCATGCGGTGGGTGCTGTAGCCATTGATCTTGAAAAAACAGGTAGTAAAATCGCCATCGGTTGTAGTTATAAATATATGAATGGAGGCCCTGGGAGTCCTGCTTTTTTGTTCGTTAAAAAAGAACTTCAAACGCAACTTTTCAATCCCATTCAAGGCTGGTTTGGTCATCAAAATCCTTTTGCTTTTGAATCGGTGTACAAACCGAAACAAGGTATCGATCGATTTGGATCGGGTACCCCTCCTATATTGTCCTTACAAGCTATGGAGGCTGGAGTGGACATTACCTTAAAGGCAGGCATCGAAAGCATTCGAAAAAAAAGTAGGCTTCAATCCCAATTCTTTATCAAAGGGATTCAAGAAAAGTTAGTCCTGTTGCAATACCGATTAGAAAGCCCTACTGATCCCAAACAAAGAGGATCTCATGTGACTCTGTCGCATCCTGCTTCTTGGCAAATTTGTCAAGCCTTACTTCAGGGCAATCCTAAAGTTTCAAAAATAATCCCTGATTTCAGACCCCCTCACTTTATTCGATTTGCGATGACACCTCTTTACACTCGCTTTAGGGATTTGCAAGATGTCCTCAATAGATTGGAAGAAATTATTGTTTCAAAAGAATATCTAAAGTTTGACGACACTAAACCAACGGTTACCTAATTAAATGAAGACATAAAAAAAAGCCTTCAGGAATTATTCCCAAAGGCTATAACCATAAACCAATTCATTATTGAAGAATTGATTTAACAAAATTAAAAAATCTTTAAACAATAAAAGGCATTAATCGCAAAGATTATTAACAATTTGATAAGATTAGGCAAATTTATTTGCTATATATATCCTTTAAATTTTCAGTTTTAAAAGGCTTTTTTAACTGAACGGGAGTTCCAACTCATGACTTCAAAATGACTTTAAGCAATCACAGAGTCTTTGTCTTGCTTACTCCATGATAAAATTGACTACTGTGATGCCTCATATTCAATTTCCCAATTGGGATTGTCAAGTTTGTTTATCACGTATTTCACTGTGATTTCATCACCTTCCCCAATCTCTTTTAAAGTAAAAATTCGAATGTGTTTCAATTTACCAACCTCAGCGTCTTCTTCAGAAAAAAGGGCTTCACAATTTGGAATTTCATGATGATTGATAAACGCACCAAGAGGAAGTCTGATGTAATGATCTGCAAAACGGGAGTCAAATATATGGGTCATTCCTAAGTCAGTACCCGCAGGAATTTTATCTAAGGCAAAAAGCCCCAGCCCTTCTATCTTACTGGAACGTATCGTCAAAAAATCAGGTAGTGGTCGCCAATTGCTGTCTTTAATCATCCTACAGGCTATTTGAAGTTAAAATTATTAAAATCTGCTCTATTTTACTATAAAAGTGTGTTCAAGTACCTTCTTGGGTGCTGTAATTGCATTCAAGATCCGGAAAGGAAGTGCTACTGATACTTCCTTTTGTTGCGTTTTTACTAAAAGTGAAATGGTACTATTTGCTGGGACAATAAATACGGAAGCCCTTTGATGAAAACTATACGACCCTGTATATTCCAGATGAAAAGGAGCAGCACTTTCGTTGGATACCTCTACCTCCATGATGGTTTTCTTTCCTTTATATTGAGGAGAGCCAAACTTTAGATTTTGCGACACTAGTTTTTCAAGATGGGTTTTCTTACCAATTAGCAAATCCTCGAACCAGATTATAGTGGCTCCTTCAAAAAGGGCTTTTTTCAAAGCTTCTTTGGATTTGTCTTTCACATAGACAAAGGTCATGGGACGATGTCCTCCCTGAGCGATGTGATGTGCCCAGTCTGTAAGTCCATGAATATCAGAAGTTCCCAAAATTGTCAATCCATTATCTAATGCAATTTGTAAAGCTTCTTCGGAAAAGGTGGTTTCATTGACCACTTCTATACCGTGCAATAATTTTTCTTCGATCAGATAGTTGTGAAAAGGTTCTAAGCGAGCAATTCCATCTTTTCTATGGGCATCCCAATTGGGGTGGTTCCAAAATACAAAAGCTTCTTGTTCATTTGCTGCTTGAATTCCAGATAGAGAATCCTTGTGAAGTAACGCATTAGCATCTTTTACAAACACTGCATTAATATGCCCAGGAGGCATCTCACGTGTGATTTCTGAACCATTGATGACTTGAAGCTTCTCTCCTTTTTGAATCATCCCATTGGCAATTTTAAATGATCGGTTGCGATCTGGATGAGGAATATCTTTCGCATGAGGTTGATATTCCAAGTGTTCTGTCATAGCAATTAAGTCTAATCCTTCTCTCCGTGCTTCTTCAACTCGGATGCTAGGCCATACGGCTCCATCAGAAAAAACTGTGTGGATATGAAGATCGGTACTCAACCATTGATACCCTGCTTCTGCATTAAAAAAAGGGCTTTGTCCTTGTCCGAAATAACTTAAAAGCAACAGAACCAAAGTGAAAAACGTGGAGAAAAAATTAAATTTCATGAAATTTATTGAGTTTAAAAGTTTCCCTTAAAATTAGGTTTTAAAATTTATAAAACAATATTGTGTTCCATAATCTGTTTTTTAAATATTGGTCCGTTGCTTTTAGAATAGTATTTTTTTGAAATCCAGAAACCATGCTAAGCTGCTCACTGAATTTAAATCGAAATCCGAGAAAAGTCCAATTCTGATTAAACTTAAAAGGAATTCCTTGAGGATTCATGATTGTAAATATTTCATCATAAGCCACTAAATTCCAAAGAACTTTGGCATCTGCTTTGGACAAGGTTTTTTGATACGTCAATCTGAATCTCAATCTACTAGAAAAATCAAAGCTTCGCAAGCTTTTATTCTTTTGAAGAGGACGTTCTTCCTGAAAACGATGTTCCAAACGAATCCAAGTGCTAAATGAAGATTTTTTTAAGGGTATGCTCACTTGTACTTGCTCCCATATATTGTGTTCTCTTCTTACTCTAGGATCTGCTGTAACGTCTTGATCAAAATTTTTTATATAGGTATATCCCCCGCGCCATGAAACGTTTTTGGAAGCTTTATAAGACAATTGAGGCCTGAAAAGTTGTTGATTCCATGTGTTAAAATAGGATATGGTTCGCAAATGTAGTTCAGTCCGAAAACTCAACTTATCGGATAGTGGAAAGTCCAAAAAAGTAGCATTCCATATTCCCTTGACCTTGTCATATTCTTGAGCATTTAGGGGGTATAACGATCCTAGTATAAGAACTAGGATGAGTGTCTTTTTAATCATTTTTATTTATATCTACGCATTAATCCTTCTTGAGTGACCGAGGCCACCATTACTCCATTTTTATCAAAGATACTTCCTCTTGAAAAACCACGAGCATTTGATGCACTTGGACTTTCAATAGCATACAACAACCAGTCATCAATTTTAAAATCCCGATGAAACCACAAGGCATGGTCTAAACTAGCATAATACATTTTTGCATCCATCAGTTTTTCTCTGTGGGGTAATGTGGCTGAAAGCAAAAGACTGTAGTCCGATGCAAAAGCCAAAATTTGATGTTGCAACGGAAGGTCTCCTTGAATTTTATCTTTTATTCGGAACCAGATATGTGCCAAGGGAAGTGAATTTTGAGTTTGTAAGTAAATCGCTTTATCCACAGGCTTAAATTCAAAAATCTGAGGATGTGCCTTCATCAATCTAAGAAAACGCTCAGGATCTTGTTGTTGCAAGCCTTCAGCCTGTTGAATGTCGGTCAATAAGAGTTCAGGAGTCAATACATTTGGCATGGGAATCTGGTGACTTTCTCCTTCTTCTTTGATGTGGAAAGAAGCTGCCATATTAAAAATGGCTTTCCCCTTTTGAAAAGCAACTACACGACGTGTGGTAAAACTTCTTCCGTCTCGAATGGCATCTACATGAAAATCAATTGGAATATTGATGTCTCCTCCTAAAATAAAATACCCATGCATGGAGTGTGCGATTCGATCTTTTGGCACGGTCTGATAGGCGGCATGAAGCGATTGACCCAATACTTGACCTCCAAAAACACGTCCCCATGCAGTTTTATAATTATGCCCGATGAAATGGTAATCGTCTTTTTTTTCTAAGGTCAATAAATCAATTAATTCTTGACTAGTTATCATATCGTTTGTGCTAAGGTTAATGTTCTTCCAAAGATCAGTTCTTCCATCATTTTTTGGAGTTTTGAACTTTGAATTGATGGTTTGATTTAATTGACCCGTTGGGTCCAAATTTCATGCATTGGATCTCCCTTACTACTTTTCCCTTGATGGTGCCAATCAGAACCTTGGAGACTGTATTGAAAAGGGAGAACACGTCCTACGCTTTTATTGTTTCTGGAAAAGAATTCAATGTTTTCTGTGTAGGTGCCATTTTCAGCTGTGTAAAACCCTCCTCCAGTTCCAAAGAACTGAAAGGTCTCTGTATTGAAAGCAATCCACTGAAAATGCCCATCTTGTAGAAATTTCATGGTTTTTCTTGGTCTTGTAGTGTCTCTTCTCTGTGCTCCTTCGTCTGTCATTCTCCCTGCCATAAGCCATTTTCCGTTTAAGTCGATTGCTTTGTTGGTGGATTTTTTCCAGGTATCTTCCCAAACCAACTGCAACGTTTTCACGCTGTCCTTTTCATGATTGGAATTAAATTCAAGAGCGACTTGATAGGTATTGTCCTTCTTAGTATAAAATCCTCCCCGGGTTAGAATAAATTCTGCAGGATTTGAAATAAATTGAGTTTCAACAAGATAGTTGTCATCCATCATAATTCTGTGAGTGATCGTTTTTCCTTCTTTTTCAGAGCTGAATGTGTAAACTTGAGCATTTGAAAAGCAAAAAGAAAGAAATGCACCCAAAAGGATTCTATTTTTCATAGTGTTCAGTTTAAAAATTTAATTTCTATAATTTAAGGCGGGTTTTCGATCGCCCAACATAGGCACATATTTAAAATCAGCCCCTCGTTTTTCTATAAATTCCTTTTTTGCCGTTTCGATCGCCTTGGGGTCGTCCAAAAGTTGCATTCCAGTGAGCGCAAGGGTTTTTGCAGCCACCATCATTCCTTTGATTCCAATACTTGTTCCCCCCGCAGCCACAGCTTGCCAGCTATGGGAAGATGTCCCAGGAACCCATGTAGCCGCTCGAAGTCCCACCGTGGGGACGGCAAAACTGACATCTCCTACATCCGTAGAGCCTCCTGCTTTTGAACTGCTACTGTACGGAGCAACACCCTCCACATATTTTGAATCTAAGGGAACACCTAAGCTCTCCGCAATTTTTTCTGCAAAGGCTTTTTCCTCTTCAGAATAGGTATATCCTCCTATGGTTTCTAGATTTTTATGCACTCTTTTTTGCAAACTTTCAATATGTAACAATTCATGTGTCCCTCCTATCATTTCATATTCCATAGTGGTTCCTGTACCCATAGCAGCACCTTTGGCAGCATCCACAATACGGTCAAAAACACTAACCACCTCACTCCTGGTGAGGTGTCTTGCATAATAATATACTTCTGCAAAGTCGGGAACTACATTAGGTGCATTTCCTCCTTGGGTGATTACATAGTGTATGCGGGTACTCTCTGTTGTATGTTCACGCAACATATTGACCATCGCATTCATTGCCTCTACACCGTCCAATGCGGAACGTCCTTTTTCAGGAGCCCCAGCGGCATGCGCTGAAACCCCATAAAATCGAAATTTAGCGGATTTATTGGCCAGTGCAGGACGGACACTCGCAGAATTCTTACTGTCTGCATGCCAATGTAAGGCCACGTCCACATCATCAAAAAGACCAGCTCGAGTCATATATACTTTCCCTGAACCTCCTTCCTCAGCAGGACACCCATAAAATTTTACTGTTCCAGAAATCTTTTCATTCTCAATATAGTTTTTGAGTGCAATTGCGGCAGCGGCTGAAGCCGTTCCAAACAAATGATGACCGCAAGCATGTCCTGCTTTCCCATTATTACTCAACTTATAAGGTACCGCTTGTTGTGATAATCCAGGAAGTGCATCATACTCCCCCAATATCGCAATAACGGGGCCTCCAGAGCCGTAGGTAGCTACAAAGGCTGTGGGAATATCGGCTACACCCGCTTCAATTGTGAAACCTTCTTCAGACAAGGTTTTTTGTAACAGAAGACTGCTGCGCTCTTCTTGATATCCCATTTCTGCATAAGACCAAATGTCTTGAGCAACAGATTCGTAATGGTCTTTATGAGCGTCTAAGGAAGTTAAAACTCGGTTATATTTTTTTTGACTTATCCCTAAAGTACAAGTTAATGCTAGGGCTAGAAAAGTGATAAATCTCATAGTTTTAAATTTGTTTTAAAATTCAAATGTATTAATTTAGAATGTTGAATCCTATAGCTTAAGTAAGATAGGGTTCTAAATTAATTTACCTAAAATCTGACTTTTGAAAACTCCTAAAACATCAACAAGGTAAATCCCGAAGAGGTAAGTCGTGCCGCCAAAAAACAGATGCTGAGTGACCAACTCAAATCGTTGTGACAGGTAAAGAAATTAAAATGCTAGACAATTTAGAGCAAATTTCCCTAGATGGAAAACCGCTTAAAGTACCGAATTGCACTGAATTAAATCCAAAAATTGACGAAAAACAATTTCAGTAACTTACTCTCTAGGAAGATTTGCTCCTGTGGAGTCGCTTTTTTTCGGTCACTAAATACACCCCTAATAAAATAAAGGCACAACCCACCCATTGCAATAATGTAAACACTTCTCCATCTAATACCCCCCATCCAATGGCAACTATTGGCAATAAATAGGTGATCGAAATCGAAAACACAGGAGACGAAATGGCAACCAACTCATTGAACATGACTTTCGCCAAAGCAGTTCCCAAAAAAGCTAGAATAAAAATATAGCCCAAAGCAATACTAACCTCATTTCCTTGAGTGGTTTTAGCCCAAGGGAAATCAGAAAAGCTTAAAATCAAAAGAGCGGGAAATACTATGGCCAAAAAATTCCCTAAAGCAATCGCCAATGCTGAAACTCCCGCTAACCTATATTTAATTACATTGACATTGATCGCATAACAGCATGCTGCAAGTACTACCAAAAAAGCATACCAACTTTCCGATCCTGTATTGATTTGGAATTCGTTGGAAACCAAAATTAAGGTGCCTCCAAAACCAATCAAAACACCTAAGATTTTTCCCCATTTAAATGATGACCCAAAAAATACAATTCCGACAAGTAATGTGAACAATGGGGTCATACCGTTCAATACCGCAGCTACAGAAGAATCGATTACGGTTTCTGCAAAAGCAAACAAGTAGCTAGGAAAAAAAGTGCCGAAATAACCCGTAAAAACAATCCATTTCCAAGCAGATTTAGGAATTTTTCTCAATTGTTTCCAGCCAAAAATGAGAAGAATACATGTTGTCATTAGAATTCTGATAGAACCTAATTGGAGCGGGGACAATCCCACTAATCCCTTTTTAATAAGTATGTAAGAACTTCCCCATATTAAAGAAAGCAAAATGAGATATACCCATTTCTTGATTGAAGTATTCATAGCGATACAAAATTGCATATTTTTAGGTAAGCATCTATTGCTAAATCCTTATTTTTGAAAAAAAACTTAACACATGAAAAAAGCGCTTCTCGTTTTTTTATTTATCGGTTTCGTTTTTACTAGCTGTAAAAATGGAAATACAGACAATATTGTGACTGTTTCTACCAATGACAAAACCCAAAGTACCTTACCTAAAGCAATAGAGGAAAAGGCTTTTGCCAAATTGAGTATTGATGGTATGACTTGTGCCATTGGTTGTGCAGCTACCATTGAAAAAAAACTGAATCAAACTACAGGAGTCGCTTCTGCAACAGTGGATTTTGAATCCAAAACCGCTTGGGTCATTTACGATGCAAAAGTGATGGGGCTTGAGAAAATCAGTGAAGTGGTCAAAGCCACAGGGCCTTCCTATAAAGTCACCTCAATAGAGCAAGTCCAAAGTTTAAATCCCTAATACCTACTCCCACTCTAGGGTTTCCATTAAATGAATGATGTCATTTTGTAAATAACTAATGGCTGGATATATAGAATCATAATTGGGTCGAGCATAAAAATAGAGTGATCCTACTAAAAAGTGATTCAGACTGTCAGTCAAAAAAAACTGGTATTGAGATGCTGCATTGCCTACAACCGAAAACAAGGTTCCATACACCCTTTTTTCTTCGTTTATAAATAATTTTTCTGGAATAGACTCTGCTTTAGATATATGCTTGTATGGCAACTGATATGCATCATTCAGCAGCGAGTCTAAATTTTTTTTTATAGAACTGTAATTGAGATATAATGTTGCCTTCATCTGAGGATAGACCAATCGCGGTGCGGATTTGTTTTCCGCATTTACAAGCGCCTGACGATTGTACTCAAATGAAAAATAGGGTGAATTGTTTGTCTGTTGATATTCAGATTTTGGGTATTCCAAACGAAGATAGGCAGTTGGTTTGGGTTGTAGGTCTTCATTACATTGTGTCAAAACCAATAAAAACAAAATCCATTTTCTCATTGGTCTTATTTAGAGTCTTTAGGGAGCAATACTTTGACCTGCTTGATTCGCAATTGGTCCAATTCTTCGACGACAAAAAGGTATCCTTCAAATGGAATTTTTTGTCCTCTTTTTGGAAATTTTCTTGTCATTTCTAAAATCAATCCGGCAAGGGTTTCTGCCTCTCCTTTTACGGAATCAAAAAATGATGTATCCTCCAAATTGATAACCTTATAAAAATCTTTTAAACCGATTTTTGCTTCAAATACATAGGTGTATTCATCCAACTTGGAATAACTCAAATCTTGTTCGTCAAATTCGTCACTGATATCTCCTATTATTTCTTCCATAATATCCTCCAAGGTGATCAACCCTGAAGTACCCCCATATTCATCAACTACAATAGCAAGGTGATTTTTCTTTTGTTGAAATTCCTTGAGGAGATCGTCTAATTTTTTGTTTTCAGGAACATATAGGGGTGGCTTTAATAGCTTTTGCCAGGAATAATTTGATTTCTTTAAATGAGGAAGTAAGTCTTTGATATATAAAATTCCTTTGATATTGTCTTTTTTTTCGCTGTACACTGGAATTCTAGAATAGCCTTGCTCTAAAATCAAAGGGATCAATTCTTTGAAACTTATGTCCTCAGAAAGGGCAAACATATCTATACGAGGACACATGACTTCGCGGGTATCGGTACTTCCAAAATTAACAATCCCTTCTAAAATCCGCTGTTCGTCTGAGGTGGTTTCTTCGTCATCCGTAAGTTCAAGGGCTTGTGAAAGTTGATCTACTGAAAGTTGATTTTTTTTGTCTCCAAGACGTTTTTCTAAAAAAGTAGTCGTTTGACTCATGGGGCCAGTAATCCAAAATAAAACAAAACGATCTAGGAATTTAATGAGTGGGGCCATACGTATAGAAAAAGCCAAGGCATTTCTATTGGCATACACTTTGGGTAAGATCTCTCCAAAAATTAATATCAATGTGGTGATAATACCCACCTCGATAAACAAAAGTACCAAGGGATTGTCTATTTCATCAAAAAGGGTTTTGCTGAGAAGTGTAAATAAAAGTACAATGGCAATATTGATGAAATTATTCGCCACCAAAATAGTTGCTAATAGACGCTTTGGTTTCCGCAAAAGGGAGATTACTGATTGAATTGCAGGGTTGGGCTCCTCATTTTCAGAATCCTCTAAAGACTTTAGTTGAAGTGAAAAAAATGCAACCTCTGTTCCTGAAATCAACGCAGAACACATCAATAAGAAAAGAACTAAAAAGGATTGAACCCATGTCACATCAAGTGTTATAACAAGGGTAGTTAAAAAAGGTAACGGGTCAGGATCCAATCGGTTTCTTATTAAAAGGGTAAATCGTCTGTATTTTCTGGAGGCGTTTCCTCTACACTTGGTTTAACAGGAGCATCTGAAGGAGGCACTGCTGGAGAAACCTCTTTTTTTGTGGTAAGAAAAGTAAATTCATTGACGTTGATTTCTGTAGAATATCGATCTACACCATCTTCACCCGCCCACTTTCGTGTTTTGATTCTACCTTCTACATAGATTCGATCTCCCTTACTCAAGTATTTCTCACAGATCTCCGCAGCCTTGTTCCGAACTACAATATTATGCCACTCGGTATTGGTTACTTTTTCTCCTGTACTTTTGTTGGTATAGGATTCATTTGTTGCTAATGGAAAACGACCTATAGATCCTCCCCCTTCAAAATAATGCATTTTAACATCATCTCCTAGGTGTCCAATTAGCATAACTTTGTTTAATGTACCGCTCATAGTTTATAAGGATTTGAGTTATAAAAAAGTAAATTTAAGCATCAGCCTTGAAATTCAAAACAATTCTTCATAAAATTTTGAATTACCACAGGTACGGCTCTTTTATTTAAATCCCCAACCGAAAGTCCCTTCTCTTGTAAAATCAAAGATGGAACAATCCAAAAAAACACAAAAAGCTTTTGGTGAGATAGTTTGTGGATTATAGGTGTTTTATTCCAGAGTTTTAGGGATTTTAGATCGAGTTCTATTTCCAGTTCTGGTGGCAAATGACTCACAAAAGCCTTTTTACTTTTCATCATTTTAGAGGTTTCTACCAAGGGAAACTGAAAAAGATTTTGCCAAATTCCTTTACCTTGTCTTTTTTCGAGCAATATTTTACCATTTTGATCCTGAATAACAAGATAATTAAAATGACGCTCGGTCACCTTGATTTTTCGACCCTTTACCGGTAATGATAGAATTTTATTCTGATTGAAAGCCACACATTTTTTGGCAAAGGGGCATTGGGTACAAAAAGGATTTTTGGGTGTACATTGTAAGGCTCCAAACTCCATTAACGCCTGGTTAAAAGTTCCCGGTTGAGTTCCATCCATCAAAAGCGCAGCTTTGGTTTTAAATTCACCATGTGCAAAACGGTCATTTATGGGTGTTTGAATTCCAAAGTAACGTGATAAAAAACGATACACATTACCATCTACAACAGCTTCAGGCAGATTGAAACAAATAGAGGCAATTGCGCTTGCAGTATAATCCCCTACACCCTTAAGCGCTATGAGTCCTTCAAAAGTATTAGGGAATGTGCCTTTACAGTCATTATGAATATGACGAGCCGTATGATGTAAATTTCGGGCTCTGGAATAATACCCCAAACCTTGCCACATTTTTAAAACTTTATCTTCATCTGCCAATGCCAAATCTTTGACTGTGGGAAAAGCTTTTATAAATCGTTCATAATAAGGAGTGCCTTGGACAGTACGGGTTTGTTGAAGGATAATTTCCGAAAGCCAAACCTTATAGGGCTCTTTGGTCTTACGCCATGGAAAAGGACGTTTATTTTCTGAGTACCAGCTTAGCAAAATATCTGTCCAAGTCAAATTTCAACCTCTTTTAAAAATCGTTTTGTTTTCAAGCAAGTATAATATAAAAACTTTACTCAGAGCATTTTATAATATAAAATTAATATATTTGCAGGCCTTAAATTTTTTAGCATTAAAAGAAAAATATGACTAAAGCAGACATTGTATCTAATATTTCAGAAGAGCTAGGGATAGATCGAGCTGATGTGCAAGCCACAGTTGAAAAATTCATGAAAGAGGTAAAAGGTTCTTTAGAAAAAGGAGAGAATGTGTATTTGAGAGGATTTGGAAGTTTTATTATCAAGACACGTGCTGAAAAAACAGGACGTAACATTTCTAAAAATGTAGCGATAAAAATTCCAGCTCATAACATTCCTTCATTCAAGCCCGCCAAAATTTTTGTGCAAGGGGTTAAGTCTAAAGTTGCCGTATCAAAATAAGTTTTAACTAAAAAATTAAACATAGCATATGCCAAGTGGTAAAAAACGAAAAAGACACAAGGTAGCGACGCATAAGCGAAAAAAACGCCGTAGAGCGAATCGCCACAAGAAAAAATAGTGTTCGGCAAAACACTTAAAAAATTTACCAAACGTTCATTGAAATGCAGCATCAAAAGTTGACTGCTGCTTCAGGAAAATCCTGAAAATATTGTTTAATCCGTCACCACGAAAAATATCGTGAGGACACAAAATATATCAGAGTGAATAAAGAATTAATTATACGTTCGCATTCCTCTGCTGTTGATTTTGCACTGCTCAAGGATGGAAAATTAATTGAGCTAAACCAAGAAGTTGAAGACAACAAGTTTTCTGTAGGCGACATTTTTGTCGGAAAAATCAGAAAAGCTGTTCCTGGGTTAAATGCCGCTTTCGTCGATGTAGGCCATGAAAAAGATGGATTTCTACATTACCACGATCTCGGTCCAAAACTCCCTTCTCTTGTTAAATATATTAAACAGATAAGCACAGGTAAAAACAAAGATTATCTATTAAAACAATTTCGTTACGAAAAAGATATCGACAAAGACGGAAATATCGGAGACACTCTTTCTCCTAAACAAACCGTTTTGGTTCAAGTTGTTAAAGAACCGATATCAACCAAAGGACCTCGATTGAGTTCTGAAATTTCGCTTGCAGGCCGATTTATGGTCCTCATGCCTTTTTCGGATCGTGTCTCGATTTCTCAAAAAATTGAAGACCGAGCAGAAAAAACAAGACTGAAAAAACTTGTACAAAGTATCCGTCCCAAAGGTTTTGGACTGATTATCCGTACGGTAGCTGAAGGTCAAAAAGTTGCTGCTCTCGACGCAGATATCCAACAATTGTTAACCCGTTGGAAAAATTTGTCTGCCAAGTTGAAACAAATTGATAAATACCCCACCAAGGTATTGAGTGAAATCAATCGTTCATCAAGTATCCTTCGCGATATTTTTGACGATAGCTTTACTGGGATCCACGTAGATGATGCAGAAATGCAAACTGAAATTCAAGACTATCTCGAAACGATAGCTCCTGATAAAAAATCAATTGTAAAACTGTATGAAAATCATCTTCCTATTTTTGAAAAATTTGGGATTGAACGTCAGATAAAAGCTTCCTTTGGAACAACCGTTTCCATGCAAAAAGGAGCCTATTTGGTCATCGAACATACGGAAGCCTTACACGTTATTGACGTCAATAGCGGCAATCGATCCAATCGTTCTAAAAGCCAAGAAGAAACAGCCATGGAGGTCAACCTCATCGCTGCTTCAGAAATCGCAAGACAATTGCGTCTGCGAGATATGGGAGGTATTATTGTAGTCGATTTTATCGACTTAAATTCCAATGCCAATCGGAAAAAGCTTTTTGAACACTTGACTAACGAAATGAGTACGGACAGAACTAAACACAAAATTCTTCCGCCCAGCCGTTTTGGTCTCATTCAGATCACACGCCAGCGTGTACGACCCGAAATGAACATCAAAACCATGGAGCCCAATCCCAACGTCAATGGGGAAGTAGAAGCTCCAATTGTACTAATTGACAAAATCAACACAGAGCTTAGTAAGATTACTAAGAACCAACGCAACCAAAAGGAAAAAATATTTTTACATATTCACCCTTTTGTAGCTGCCTACCTTTTGAGCGGGAATCCATCCCAACGTTTAAAATGGTATTTTGAATACAAAAAGTGGATCCGAATTGTTCCACGCCATGCTTATCAATATTTGGAGTTCCGCTTCTTAAACAAAGACCGCAGAAGACTCCAGTCTTAATATCAAACCGCAGCCCAAAAGGCTGCGGTTTTTTTTTGACCTTTAAGCAAACTATTTCATTTATCTTTAGAAGAATGAAAACCCCCAGTAAAAATTTAATGGCTTGGAAAGCAAAGGGAAAGTACTTAAGGGTAGGGTTTCAAAACTGGAATATCTTTGTTCAAGATTTTGGTAATACCGATGCGCTTGCAATGGATACCTTACTTATTCTACACGGTTTTCCAGAATCTTCCTATTCTTTCCACGCTGTAATCCCAGGGCTGCAAAAGTATTTCAAACGTATTGTCCTTTTTGATTTTATCGGTTTTGGGTGGAGTGACAAGCCTGAAACTAATTTTTCTTATTCGCTTATGGAACAAACTGATATCGCTTTAGGGGTTTGGGATCAGTTGGGGGTAGACGGAGGGCATCTAGTTGCTCATGACATGGGAAATAGTGTGGCTACGGAATTGGCTGCGAGACATGTACAAGGACTCTTACCAAAATCTCTCAATGAGAAAATTTTGAGCTATACACTTACCAATGGTAGTATTTTTTTAAAACTTGCTCGTTTGCGAATTACACAGAAATTACTTCTCTCTCGTTGGGGCTCAAAATTAAAATGGATTGTATCCTACACCCTTTTTAAACATCAAATTAGAAGTGCACATGGAAACAAAGGTTTACATGAAAACGAAATTCAATCCTTATGGGAGGGGTGCTGTTTGCAAGACGGACATTTGAAAAATCATTTAACCATAAAGTACATTAAAGATAGGAGACGCTTTGAACAATCTCGCTGGCTTCCAGCGCTAACCCAATTGAAAGTTCCTGTTCACTTCTGCTGGGGTGCAGATGATGCTGTAGCTAGAATTCAAATTCCGGAATTTGTAAAAGCACACTATTGCCCTCAAGCGAAACTATCTGTCATGCCTAATGTGGGTCATTTTTGTCAATTGGATGCACCAGAGCTTTGGGTAGAAACTTTATTAGGGTTTTATAAGAATGAACGCTTTTAGCCATGATCAAAAAACAATCCATAACCGTTGCAGAAGCTCAAAAAAAACTGGAACACTACTGTGCCTATCAAGAGCGTTGCCATAAGGAGGTAAGTGCAAAACTGAAAGAATTGGGTATGATCCCTGCCGCTATGGATACCATTATTTCTCAACTTATTCAAAACGACTACCTGAACGAAACTCGTTTTGCCCAAAGCTTTGCACGAGGAAAGTTTCGCATCAAGAAATGGGGTAAAAATCGGATTTTACGCGAGCTCAAATTACGTCACATTTCAGATTACAACATCAAAATGGCAATAAAGGAGATTTCTGATACCGACTATGAAAGTACCTTTTATCAACTTTTTGAAAAGCGCAAACAGGAAGTCTCTCATTTGTCAAAATCTGAACAAAAAAATAAAATCCTCTCCTACCTTTCTTATCGCGGTTGGGAACACCAACGTATTTACAACGCGTTAAATGAAATTTTCTAAAATTGGTATATCAATGAAAACCTAGCATTGCGTCCTGGCATGGGAACCAAGTTAGTCTCAGAATACTCCTGATTGAAAAGGTTGTAAACAGCGGCTTGAAATTGAAACGATTTAAAATTCCAAATTACATTGGCATCCACTACAGTATAGCCTTCTACTTGTGGGCGCTGAGCGTATTTCAATCCTAGAAAGCCTTGAAGCTTAGATGTAATTGTAGATCTGTAGGACGCTGTAAAATGATGCTTTAAGGAGTTAATACTATAGCGAGAAAAGTTTACAGCCACCTCTCTTAAATCATCCGTCAGATAGGTATAGCCCAACTGAAGGTTTTGAGATTTTGTATTCCAAACAAAAGGAAAATTTATTTCGGTTTCAAAACCCCGACTGTCTAAAGTTTGAATGTTGGTGGCCTCCCAGAGTGCTTCTTCCGTAGGTTTGACATAGTCAATCAAATTCTCGGCACTTCGGTCAAAATAAGCTGTATAAAAACGGAAGGAAGGAGCGTTATATCGAATCCCTAATTCTGTTGCCAGTGCTTCTTCTGGTTTTAAATTTTCATTCCCAACTGTGGTCCGATCTGCATAATACAAATCTGTATAGGTAGGGATACGATAGGTATAACCCAAGTTTGCATAGGCATTCCAATGGTTGCTAATCTCATAACCAAGGTCAATGCCAGGATAGGTAAAACCTCCAAAATCTGAATAAAAATTGACTGCAACTCCTGGAGTCAGATTCAATCGTTTGCCCAAACGAAAGTGTTGCTCCAAAAAGAAGGTTGCCAATTGACGCGTACGGTATCCTAAATTATTGCTGGCAATAGAAACCCTGGAAACCTCTACACCAAGGCCTGTGATTCCCCAACTAGAAGTATAGCTGCTGTTTAAAGCAGCACCAAGTTTATGCGTTATATGCCAATTTTCATATACTTCGGGTTGGGCTCTAAGAAACAAGTAATGATCTTGTCCCCTTCGCCAATAAATATTGGGTTTTATAATCCAATTTCCTTTTTGAATTTTAGATTGTAAGGCAATGAGGCTTGCTTCTGTTTCTTCGTATTGATCTTTAGCCTCTGGAGAAGCATAAAAACCATTCGCTCCAAATTTCCTTCCCGAAAAAAAGGCAAGTACTTGTACGGGCAACTTTTTGTTCTCTGCTACACTTGCTTTGATATATGCCGTGTGATTTTTAAAATCAGTATTGTATCGGTATCCATCTGAAGAAATAGTAGAAAAATGGGTGAAAATTCCTCCGTTTTCGTTGCGTTTACTCAGACTTAGGCCTCCTTGTAATTGACTATAAGAACCTGCCCCAATTTGAGCAGTCCCCCCAGTTGTTATTTCTTTTTTGGTTACAATATTTACTGCTCCAGTAAAAGCATTTTGTCCAAAAACACGAGCAGCAGGACCTTTAATGATTTCTATGCGTTCTATCGTTTCTAATGGAGGAAGAAAATTCAAACTATGGTGACCCGTTTGGGCATCGTCTAATTTGATTCCATCAATAAGAAGTAAGGTTTGATCAAAACTTCCGCCTCGAATATATAAATCTGCCTGTGCTCCAGAGACTCCTCTTCTGCGGATGTCAACTCCAGAAATTTGCTGGAGTGCATCTGCAACGGCTAATGCACCCGTAGCTTTTAATTCTTCAGAAGAAATAATTTGAATCGTTCGCGTGTTCTCTGAAAAGGGAATCTCAATTCTAGACGAAGAAACAACGACTTCTTTGAGGTTGTGTTGGGTTGGGATAGAATCCTGTTGGGCATTCAATAAATACACCGATAAAATCGATATTAAAAATAGAGGCTTCATTTGGATGGGGGCTTAAAAAAAGTTGGATTATGTTTGAGTTCTTACTCGGTCAAAAGAATGACTTTATTACCACTTAGTTCAACCGCACCAGATTGTATATCCAAATAGGTCATATTTCCATCTTGCATAAATTTGGATTGGTGGGCTTCGTTCAGGGAAATGGATCCTTGAATTTTAACTTGTCCTGCCACTAAAGTAGAAACGATAGGTGCGTGGTTATTAAGTATTTGAAAAGAACCAGAGTTACCTGGTACCGTTACACTTTCTACTTCCCCACTAAAAAGAAGGGCTTCAGGAGAAACGATTTCGAGTTCCATACTTTATACTTCAGCTAACATTTTTTCACCAGCCTCAATGGCTTCATCGATAGTTCCCTTCAAGTTAAAGGCAGCTTCTGGAAGGTGGTCCAATTCACCGTCCATAATCATATTAAACCCTTTGATGGTGTCTTTAATATCCACCAAAACTCCTGGGATTCCAGTAAACTGTTCTGCTACATGGAAAGGTTGAGATAAGAAACGTTGTACACGTCTAGCGCGTGATACAGCTAATTTATCTTCTTCGGAAAGTTCGTCCATACCTAGGATGGCAATAATGTCTTGCAATTCTTTATAGCGTTGTAAGAGCTCTTTTACTTTTTGAGCACACGAATAATGCTCATCACCTAGAATTTCAGGAGTCAAGATACGAGAGGTAGAATCTAAAGGATCTACCGCTGGATATATTCCCAACTCGGCAATTTTTCTTGAAAGTACTGTAGTTGCATCCAAATGGGCAAATGTAGTAGCTGGTGCAGGATCTGTAAGGTCATCAGCAGGAACATAAACCGCCTGAACCGATGTAATCGATCCTTTTTTGGTAGAAGTAATACGCTCTTGCATGGCACCCATTTCTGAAGCTAATGTAGGTTGATATCCCACCGCAGAAGGCATACGTCCTAATAATGCGGATACTTCAGAACCTGCTTGGGTAAATCGGAAAATATTATCTACAAAAAACAATACGTCTTTTCCTTGTCCATCCCCTGCACCATCCCGAAAATATTCTGCAATAGTCAGTCCTGAAAGTGCTACACGAGCACGAGCTCCTGGAGGTTCGTTCATCTGGCCAAAAACAAAAGTGGCCTTAGAATCTTTCATGGCCTTTTTATCCACTTTTTTGAGGTCCCATCCGCCTTCTTCCATGGAGTGCATAAAGTCATCTCCGTACTTGATAATTCCAGACTCTAGCATTTCACGAAGTAAGTCATTCCCTTCTCGGGTACGTTCTCCTACTCCTGCAAATACTGAAAGTCCTCCGTGCCCTTTGGCAATGTTATTAATTAGTTCTTGAATCAAAACTGTTTTTCCTACACCAGCACCACCGAAGAGTCCAATTTTTCCTCCTTTTGCGTAAGGCTCAATAAGATCAATGACTTTAATTCCCGTAAATAGTACTTCAGTAGAAGTAGAAAGATCTTCAAAGGCAGGTGCATCACGGTGAATAGGGAGACCGTTTTCATTGTCCTTAGGAAGGTTTTCCATTCCATCAATTGCATCTCCAATCACATTAAACAAGCGTCCATATATTTCATCGCCTATAGGCATTTGTATCGGACTGCCAAGGGTAATGGCTTCTGTTCCTCGGCTTAAACCATCTGTAGAGTCCATAGAGACCGTTCTTACTGTTTCTTCGCCAATATGGGACTGAACCTCTAGGATAAGTTTAGAACCATCCTTTTTACTGATTTCTAAAGCGTCGTAAATTTTGGGAAGTGGATTGTTTTCACCACTAAATTCTACGTCTACAACCGGGCCGATAATCTGAGAAACTTTACCTGTACTTTGAGCCATTTTAATCTACTTAATATTAGTTTTTTAGGTCGAAATTATGAGATGCAAATATATGGGGTTCCTATCAAAAATCCGATACTTAACTCTTTTTTATTATAATTTTTTAACTCTAACAATCCTTTGGGTTTCAATAAAAAAAGGGGCTTGTAAGCCCCTTTTATTTCGGTATTTTTCAAATATTAAAACCCGTAACGCAATCCGATGTAATAGGTTGATCCAACGAGACCCGCTCCAGGAGCAGCATAATATTCGTCTCCAAATAAATTTGTCCCACCAATTTTAATATTAAAATCTTTTATGGTAAGGTTTATTTGCGCGTCCACTAGATTTCTGTCTGGAACAATTCCGTCAAAATAACTGCTCTCCCAGAGGAAAGATTCCAAATATTTATAATTCAATCCAAACCCAAAGTTTTTGAATAAGTTGTTATTGGAAAGAGAAACTTTGAATGTATTCTCAGGTGTATTAAATCCCGTTTCAAAATCTGGGTATGCTGTTTGATCAAAGTCTATCGTGGCGTTGGTATAACTTATCCCAAAATTAAAATCATCAAAAGTGGTGTCCAATCCGATATTAAATCCAGAAGATTTTACATCAGCATCGGTATTGGAGTCAATCGCAACAACAGTAAATTGCCCCTGCGTTAAAGCTATAACACTTGCAGGGATGTCTACTCCAACAGGAGAAAATGCAGCAGGAATTATTTGTGTCCCAGCGACATCACCAACATGTGGAGTGGCTACAGTTTGACTTGCAATAAAGTTGTCATAATCATTTAAATAATAGCTCGCGTCTATATAGATTTTCCCGATTTTTCCTCGATATCCCACTTCATATGCAACCACTTTTTCAGGTTGTACAGGATTTACTTCTGCTTTTTTAAGGAGAAGGGGGTTTTGGGTTGCAGAGAACTGCAGTACTGAGCTTAATGAATAGGAGTTGGACAAGATGTTATTTCCTGTCAGTGTTTCAAAAATATCCACTCCCAGTTGATTGAACAAACCTACTGCTTGAGCTCCTAATGCAGCTGAAGTTCCTCTGCTTGTAGTCTCATATCGGTCGAAATTGTCTGGTGCAGAACCCAATAAAATCGCAACAGGAGTCTCTAAACCAATGTACTGATCTTGGTTTGTAGGGTATCTAAATCCAGTTTGATACGACAATCTAAAATTATGCTCTTTCGCTTTGTCTGGACTTATCACTAAAGAAAGTCTAGGGGAGAAATTGGCATCAAAATTTTGTGCTCCATCATAACGAAGAGATCCTGTGAATTTAATTTGATCTGACACTTGTGTTTGCAATTGTGTGTACAATCCATATTCGTAAACACTGATCGGTCCGTTCTTATCCGTAAAAATAGTCCCATTAGAATTCAAACTGTAATTTCTATAAGATCCTCCTACTTGTAGTTCTCCCAATTTTCCAAGATCCCCAAAATTGTAATTGGCATCTACATGGGTCAAGCTTGTTTTGTCTTTAAATTGAGATCCATTGTACAATGGAGTTTGAGTGATGTTGTCATATAGTTGTTGAAACTCTGGTGTACCCACTTGTGCTAGAGTTGCATTGGCAGCAGTCCTTGCCGCACTGTGACTTGCGTTTCCAGTCAGTGCAGATTGGATGTAAGCACCTGCGTAGGTGGTAAACCACTCTTGTCCTTGTGAGATGTTTATGAATTGTCCTGTATAGACAGCATCATAAGTATCTCCTGTATCTTCAACAGTAGTATATCCTCTGACGAAGAAATTATCTCCTCTCAATTCTAGTTTGTGCTGTTGTATTCCAAAATTCTTCAAAATGTATCGACTTGCCCCTTGGTAAATTGTATTTCCAGATGCAATCTTTGAGGTCCAAGACAATTCCACATCATCAGAAATTTTATAATATAAAGAAGCATCAAGCTTTGTATTGGAGGCATCGTAATTCCAAAGATCTTTTTCTGCATATCCATCCATTCCGACTGTAGTTGATACAGAGGGAATTGCTTGTGCAATTTGACCATCAATAGCTGAGTCGGGAACTAATGCAGCACTGGGAAGTCCTATAGCAGCTGCAATTCCTTGCGCTACTAAACCTCTAACTTGAGGAGTAGCAAGTGCAATTTCTTGAAAATTTAAATTTTGTGTAATCTCATCCCCATAACGTGACAGTGCATTAAAAGCTGTCTCATTACCTGTTCGGGAAACCACTCTGTCAGGATTTCCAGGTCCTGCATCGACATACATTCGGTCATCCGTTTGAGCCCAATCCTTTCCTTCATAGTGAGAGAAATTGAACTTCACCGCAAACTTCTCGCTGAGTTTGAACGCGGCTCTTACACCCACATCATAATACGTATTGTCTCCATTGTTGGATGAAGAAGTGATTCCAGACTTTACATAGGCACTGATTCCTTCATTATCAAATGGACTCTTACTAGTCATCAATAAAATCCCGTTAAAAGCATTAGCTCCGTACAAGGCAGATGAAGCTCCAGGTAGTAATTCTACAGAAGCAACATCCAATTGATTTAAACCAATCAAATTTCCAATAGGAAATTGAATCCCAGGAGCTGCACTGTCCATACCGTCCACTAATTGAAGAAAACGCTCATTGGAAAAGGAAGCGAAACCTCTTGTGTTTACGATAGGAAGTGTAATTGAAGAGTACAATACATCTACTCCTTTTAAATTTTCTACTGAAGAGTAAAAATCAGAAGAAGTTGAATATTTTATATCGCTTAAGCCTAATCGTTCAATGGAAACGGGAGATTCAGCAATTCGTTCAGGTCTTCTAGATGCAGCTATAACTATTTCATCTAGAGCTTCACCCGCTTCTAATGAGATGGTAATGTTTTGATCGGAGCTTGAAACCTCAACCACTTTTTCACTAAAACCAATTGAACTTACTTCAATTGAAAATGGTTTGTTTTGCTCTGTCTTCAGGTTGAAGTTACCATCAAAATCTGTAGCTGTCCCAATACTTGTCCCTTGGATAATAATGTTGGCACCAGGAATAGCTTCACCTGTTTCTGCGTCAACTACAGTTCCTGAGATTGACGTTTGTGCTAAGACTACATTTGCCGCTAGTAAAAGCAAGGCAAAAAGTCCTGTTTTTAATACATTCTTTGTTTTCATATTTTTTATTTTCATTGGTTTGGAACAAAGCGAGTTAGAAGTTCCGATAAGAAGTATGGGGGGGAAGTCTTATTATTTGTTCTCTAAAAGTAATATAATTTTTGGCTATATATATAGATTTTTACCAATTGTTCATTGCAAAAATCTTGTTGAACCTACAATTTCACTCCTGAAGCTTCTTCAAAAAGAGCACAATTTTAAAAAAAATTGGTAGGTTTACTCCAATTGAAAATTAAAATCAAAACAGTTTATTCCTCTTTGTGAAAAGTATCGTTTACTTTACGCTTAAATATCTATTGAGATATTACAATCACATTTATTTTAGAAATGTATCGGTTTACGGATACGAAAATATTCCTAATGAGGGAGGTGTTTTATTTTCACCCAATCATCAAGGTGCATTTTTAGATCCTTTAATTATTGGCTCTATGACCCCAAAAAAAATCACATCCCTCACTCGAAGCGATGTATTTGGTGGGCCACTTCAATGGTTTTTGGATGCCTTTCAAATGCTTCCAGTATATCGTATCAGAAACGGATTTAGCAATTTGAAAAAAAATGATGCCATTTTTGAACAATGCTATGAAATACTGGGATCTGGAAAATTTTTAATGATGTTTTCAGAAGGTGGACACCACGATGAATATTACCTGAAAAGACTTTCAAAAGGAAGTAGTAGGTTAGCGTTTCAAGCCCAGCTCAAAAACCCGACTAAAAAAATATACCTCATGCCGGTGGGGATTAATTATGGACATCACAAGCAGCCTCGGTGTACCTTACACCTAGTGTATGGAAATCCTTTGCTTGTTTCACAATTCATAAGCAAAACAAAAACTGAAGCGGAAAATATCAATATCCTTCGTCTTGAACTTCAAAATAGAATGCGAGACTGTATTTGGCTTCCAGAAAATACCGATACCTATCCGCTACAAAAAGAACGGATCAATAGACTGACTACCACTTTGGAATTTGAACCGTTAAAAAACAGTTTATCCCATAATTTTGAGCAACTCCCTAAAAGAAGAAAGTTGAGTATTAAAAGACGGGTGTTGGCTCATTTATTGGGCATCCCCAACCTTATTCCACTCTGGATTACCAGGTTCATTATCGGAAAATTTGAGGATGTTGTTTTTGTTAGCTCTATGAAATACGCTATGGGCGTCTTTTTCTTTCCCCTTTGGTGGTTAGTAACCGCTATTCCAATTGCTTATGGGTTTGGAAACCTTGCAATGACTTATTATTTGGTTGTCTGTATCTTCTCATTATTTTTAAGACAACGTATTTTACTATCATAAATCTATATTTAATAGATTTTAACAATAATAATGTGAAAATTAAAGGTTTTATTTAAAATTATCTATCATTAGTTATTGTTAATCTTATTATAAAATGTTTTGCTATAATAATTTCTTATTGTTTTGAGGTTGCATAAAGATTGTTAACTTGGCACTATGAAGGATGTAATCATTATTGGCGCAGGACCCATAGGCCTTGCTTGTGGTATTGAAGCTCAAAAAAAGGGACTAGATTATATGATTTTTGACAAGGGTACTTTGGTCAACTCACTCTACCGCTATCCTTTAAACATGACTTTTTTCTCAACTTCTGACAAGTTGGAGATAGGCGAGGTTCCTTTTATTTCCCACAATGCCAAACCCACTCGAGCAGAAGCGTTAGAATATTACCGAAGGGTTGCATCCCACTGGAAGCTTCATCTGAATCTTTACGAATCGATCGATACAATTGAAAAAGTTGATGGTTGTTTCAATATCAAAACCTCCAAAGGAGAATACACCGCACGTTCTCTGGTAATTGCTACTGGGTTTTACGATCGTCCATTTATGTTAGAAGTCCCAGGAGAAGAACTCCCTAAAGTAAAACATTATTATTCAGAACCTCATCCCTATTACGGAATGGATTTGGTTGTTGTGGGTGCCGCCAACTCTGCTGTGGACGTCGCATTGGAAACATACAGAAAAGGGGCGAAAAGTGTAACTATGATTATTCGTGAAAAGGAAATTGGATCGAATGTCAAGTATTGGGCACGTCCGGATATTCTCAATCGTATCGAAGAAGGAAGTATTAAAGCCTACTTTGAAGCCACACTAACTGCGATAGAAGAACGCTTTGTGCACTTTAGCAATCCCACAGGAACACACAAATTGGCGAACGATTTTGTCTTGGCAATGACAGGTTATGAGCCTAATTTTGAAATGCTGGAGCAGGTGGGTGTTACATTTCAAAGGGATGCCTTCAAAACTCCAAAATACAATCCCGAAACCATGGAGTCTGACGCTGCAAATGTATTTTTGGCAGGGGTCGTATGCGGTGGCTACAAAACCAATAAATGGTTTATCGAAAACTCAAGAGAGCACGCAGCAATCATCATGAATTCTATTGCTTCCAAATACTGTTAATTCATCTAAATGGGTAAGGTTTTGACATCCTTCGTCAAATCCTAATTTGTGCTATTCGTAGGAAGAAAAAATAATTTGAAGCTTAACTCTTTTATCCTCTAGGGTGCTGTCAGGATGAGAGCCCACCAACACGGTGCCCAACGGATTGAGTGTTGCTGCAAGAGGATATTGAAACGTATCCGTAGCTTCTTCACTTGCCTTTATGACAGCCGTGTTTTCGATATTGGCTGTGACCACAAGGCCTAAGTCGTAATTAATAGAGTCATTCCTTATAATATTGGATACGTGATTTGTAAGATTAAACTTGTAGCGGTAGGGCTTCCCCTGGTCGTCTAACTCCAAAATTCCTCCAAAACTCTGTTTGCTTGCATTCGTTCCAAAGTTCGATACAGAATCGTCATTCAAATAATCACTAAGGGGCGCTCCAGAGTCATTGTTGAATAAATAAAGTCGCTGAGCTAATAGATCTTCTGAAGTACTGGTTTCAGGATCTATATAAAACATAAGGCTGGCTTCATTTAAGAGTAGCGTTTCGTTTCGGATTCCTTCAAGTAATTCGTTAGAGTCTGGATTTTCATCAGAAAAAAGTCTTATTTTCCCATGCAATCTACTGCTTTGAACAAAAAGTTTGTCCGAAGGCTCGTTGTTTTTTGAAGCTTCTATTCTTTGTGCAATAGCGGTGTCAAAAGCAACATTTTTCAATATTGTTGTACGATTTCCTGCCAGATTCATTACGAATAGCCTTTCTGCTTTTTCCTGGGTTTCATCTGTTGTCGATTGTGAATTAATTACATCGTGCTCATACAAAACTTTTATTTCGGCGTTTTGAACATCCAAAAGCATATACAAATCATCCGAAAAATTTTCTGCTCTAATAATTATTCCTCGCATTGCTTTATAAAAGGCGTTATTTCCAGATAACGCATCGGCACCTTCTAAGTCAATCAAGCGTTCTTGAAAAAAATTGGTATCGAGAGGAATTCGAAGACGTGGAGTCAATCTCGTTTCTATTTGAGTAGTTTCGTCAACATCTGGAGTTTCTGGATCGTCCTCTTTATAATTGAATCGAATTTCATCAAAATTCAATGAAAAAGTATCATCAAATAACGTTGCTCCCACAAAACCTTCCTCGTAATAGTCTCGATTGGAATAATAGGTTTGTGCTGAGGTAAAATTGCTGTCAGGGTCTAAATCATTGAGGAAATAGGTCAGTTCATGAACCTGAAGGTTGAACTGAGCCTCTCGATTTCCATAAATCGAATCGATCTGATACACCTTGTTTTCACTATCATAACCCTCATTGTCATTATCTTCATGATCCAAAATACCATCTCCGTCACTATCAGAACTCAAGGGGTTTAGGCCAGATTGAAATTCTACGATGTCTGTCAGTTCATCACCATCCGAGTTACTTTCTGGATTATTTGGATCCGCATCTAGGGAGTCAATTACTCCATCATTATCGGTGTCATTAGTATTAGAAAAAAAGGGGATTTCTAGAAAAACCTCTTTTACTGTCTCATTTTCTTGATCTGATTCATCTTCAGAAGATTGCATTAAATTTCCAAAAATTGGATCTAAACCAATGGATAACTGAGCAGCAAAACTTGCTTCTGCTTTTCCAAAAACAGGGTGTTCGATTTTTCCTAGTTGAAGGAGTGGCTGAACATTGGATTGCACTCGATCAAGACTTTTTTGATAAGTAAATACAGGGATGGTTTTTGTTTCTGTCTCCAACGCTTGATCGGATAACAACTCTTCTCCTACGGGATAAAAGTCTTGATTACAAGACAGTAACACAAAAAAAGCGTGAAGACACACAAAAAAGGGGATAGAATACCGTTTCACAAGTTGAACTGTTAAATTTTATTGGTATAAAAATCGATAAGGGTTTCCTGCTCCTTGGCAGCTGAATATTCTAACTGTGGTTTATCACTCTGTTTAATTTGATTTTTTACCTCTTCAGGAAGGTTTTCTGATGCTTGGATAAGACCGTCACTATGAGTGACAGCAAGTTGGGTAAGCGCCTCAAAAGATGTGTTTTTAAGACCCTCTATTTTTTCTTCATCAATTTTATCAAATGCCACTTTATCGTAAATTTTCTTTGATAAGCCCCCTTTCAAATCGGGCTCATAAATTGAACTTACAATTTTACTCTGTGTAAAAAGAGGCTCATCTGCATAATAGGATTTCAAATACAACGGGAAAAGTGAAGTAAACCAACCGTGAAGATGAATGATGTCTGGAGACCAATTTAATTTTTTAACTGTCTCCACTACCCCTTTTGTGAAAAAAATCATCCGTTCATCATTATCCTTAAATAAGTTCCCTTTTGCATCATGAAGTACAGCACGTCTTTTAAAGTACTCTTCGTTGTCAATAAAATAAACCTGCATACGTTCTTTTGGAATGGAAGCTACTTTAATGATCAAGGGCATGTCCATATCGTTAATCACAAGATTCATCCCTGAGAGGCGAATAACTTCGTGCAATTGATGTCTCCTTTCATTGATCAGACCATAGCGGGGCATAAAAATACGCGTTTGCCCACCGTGTTCATTGATGGTTTTTGGAGTTTGAAATGAATTTATGGCTTGTTCCGTTTGGGGTAGATAGGGCACCACCTCAGAAGAAATAATTAATACTTTCTTGTCTTTCATATTCGAATTTTCCTGTGGGAAAAGTCTTGCAAAAATACAAAATTAATAGACATATACTCAAAAACTGACTACTTTAGCCACGTTAATAATTTGCTAAATGTTAGTATTTAAAACCGCCCACCATCTTCGGTCTCGTTTTAAGTCGAATCTTCAAACTATTGGACTCGTGCCCACAATGGGCGCATTGCACAAGGGACACCTTTCTTTGGTAAAGAAAGCTTGTGAAGAAAATGACAAAGTGGTGGTGAGTATTTATGTGAACCCAACGCAGTTTAACGAAGTGTCAGACCTCAAAAAATATCCTTCAAACTTAGAAAAAGACCTTAAACTACTGCAGTCCTTCTCAAATCAAGTTGTCCTCTATACTCCAGATCACAAAGACTTATATCCCGACGGGATACAAAGCAAAACCTACGACTTTGGAACTATTGCTGCTCATATGGAAGGGGAATACCGCGTCGGACACTTTGAAGGGGTTGCCACAGTAGTTGAAGCTCTTTTTAGAAAAATACAACCGCAAAAGGCTTATTTTGGTGAAAAAGATTTTCAACAATTACAAATTATTAAAGCCTTAAATGCGCAAAAAAAACTTGGTGTAACCATCGTTCCATGTCCTATTGTAAGAGAAAAAGACGGTCTCGCTATGAGTTCCCGAAATCGTTTATTGACCCAAAGTCAGAGACAAGCAGCTGCTCAAATTTATACGGTCTTAGATGAACTCAAAAAAAGGAAACTAGGAAAAGAGGTGCACGCCATGAAGGATTTTTTCATAAAAGAACTTTCGCGAGAAAAGGAATTAAAAGTAGAATACTTTTTTGTCGCATCGACCAATGATTTGGTTCCTGTTACTACCATACAGGAGGGTTTTATCTATCGTATTTTTACGGCTGTTTTTGCAGGAAAAACAAGGCTTATTGATACAGTAGAATTGGGTAGAATATGATACCTTTGAACCATGACAATTGAAGTGTTAAAATCGAAGATACACCGGGTTACGGTCACCCATTCTGAGTTGAATTATATTGGTAGTATTACTATAGACAAAAAATTGATCAAAGCTGCCAATCTAATTGTGGGTGAAAAAGTGCAAATCGTCAATATAAACAATGGCGAGCGCCTTGAAACTTATGTCATTGAAGGGGAGGAAGGTAGCGGAGAGGTTACACTCAATGGTCCTGCGGCTCGAAAAGCTCAAAAAGGAGACCTAATTATCATCATCAGTTATGCCCATATGAAAGTTGAAAAAGCCAAGTCTTTTAAGCCTACACTTATTTTTCCGGATGAAATAACAAACCAACTTTCCTAAACTTTTGAAAAAACTAACCTCTTTTTTAAAAGTTATTATCCCTCTAGGAGTGGGACTCTTTTTTATTTTTTTAACTTTTAACAGCACCTCTTCCGAGGAGCGCGAGTTGATTTATAGTTACATCACCTCTGCGGATTATCGCTTTGTGCTTCTCTCTGTTTTTTTTGGAATCATGAGCCACCTTTCCAGAGCTTATCGCTGGAAATTTTTACTTGCCCCAATGGGGTATAATCCTCGATTTATCAATTCAATACTGGCGGTTCTTATTGCTTATATTGCAAATTTAGGAATTCCAAGATCTGGAGAAATTTTAAGAGCAACTACTTTAAGTAGCTACGAAAAAATCCCTTTTGAAAAATTATTTGGCTCTATCATCGCTGAACGTTTGATAGATCTGATCGTATTACTCAGTTTTGTTTTTTTGGCACTGAGCCTTCAATATGATCTCATCTGGGAATTTCTACAAGAAAGACAAGTTTCACCAACCTGGCTACTCGTTGGATTTTTGGTCTTGGTCCTATTCTTTTTTTGTCTTCGATTTCTTTTTAAACAATATAACTCTCCTTTCATTTCAAAGATTAAAACATTTTTAAAAGGATTGGCTGAAGGTATTCTGAGTATCAAATCCATGCCCAAAAAAGGTGCTTTCATTGCCCACACTTTGTTTATTTGGGTCATGTATATAGCGATGTTTTATGTGATCAAATGGACCGTTCCAGAAACCTCAAGTCTCGGACTAAGTGAGATGCTTCCGGCTTTTGTGATTGGGGGTCTTACCATTTCTGCTACCAATGGAGGAATCGGAATTTATCCTTTTTCTGTAGGGCTAATGCTCTCCACCTATGGTATTTCTAACGAATCAGGGGTAGCTTTTGGATGGATAATGTGGACTGCTCAGACACTCATGATACTCGTTTTTGGTAGCCTTTCTTTTTTTGTACTACCTTTAGTTAACCGTAAAAAATAATCTTCAATTCGATTCATGGCCAAAGTAAAAAAAGCCTTTTTTTGTCAACACTGTGGAACCCAACATACCCAGTGGCAAGGGCAATGCAAAGGCTGTAAAGAATGGAATACACTTGTGGAAGAACTTATCTCCAAAGAACCCTCCAAAGAATGGGAATCTACTTCGACAAACCAAACGGCGCTTCCCGTTCGCATGGATGCCATAGACGTTAGTGCTGTACCACGTACCAGTACTGGTGATGATGAGTTGGATCGCGTTTTAGGGGGTGGCTTGGTAGCAGGGGCTGTTATTCTTCTTGGAGGAGAACCCGGTATCGGAAAGTCAACCTTATTGCTTCAACTGGCACTTCAGCTTAATAAAAAGGTGCTTTACGTTTCTGGTGAAGAAAGTCAACAACAAATTAAATTGCGTGCCACAAGAATGGGTCTTGCAGAAGACCGTTGCTATGTCCTAAGTGAAACCGAAACACAAAGAATTTTCCTCCAAGTTCAAAAATTAGCGCCTCAACTTCTTATAATAGACTCCATTCAGACCTTACACAGTAGCCACATTGATAGTGGTGCGGGAAGTGTTTCCCAAATACGCACTACAGCAGCAGAGCTAATTCACTATGCTAAAAGCAGCAATGTACCCGTGATTTTGGTAGGTCATATTACCAAAGACGGTGCTATCGCAGGACCAAAAATTTTGGAACATATGGTCGACACGGTACTTCAATTTGAAGGTGATCGAAATCACATCTACAGAATCCTTAGAGCCCAAAAAAATCGTTTTGGAGCCACTTCTGAAATTGGGATTTATGAAATGATCACACAGGGATTACGACCGGTAGTCAATCCCAGCGAGGTCTTGATTTCTGAAAAAGATGGCCCTTTAAGTGGACATGCCATTGCAGCAACCATAGAGGGCATTCGGCCGCTTCTGATCGAAGTGCAAGCGCTGGTCAGCACCGCAGTCTATGGAACACCTCAACGAAGTAGTACTGGGTTCAATTCCAAACGTCTCAATATGCTCCTAGCAGTTTTAGAAAAAAGAGCCGGTTTTGCTCTTGGAACTAAAGATGTCTTTATCAATATCACAGGGGGTCTTCGTATCGAAGATCCTGCTTTAGATTTAGCTGTCATTGCAGCAATCTTATCAAGTTATCACGACATCCCCATTGCTCAAAACATTTGTTTTGCTGCAGAAATTGGTCTGTCTGGTGAAATTCGGCCGATTGCAAAAGTAGAGCAACGCATACAAGAAGCAGAAAAATTGGGATTTGAAAGTATCGCAATTTCAAAATATTCTAAAACAGGAGCGCTCCAAAACCACCTCCACATTCAGCAATTATCTAAAGTAGAAAGCCTCGTTGATTTTCTTTTCTAAATCCTTTTTTACAAAAAAAGAAAGTATCTTCGATTGTTACAAAAAGTAAACTCTTATGAAAGATGTCATCTCCCAATTTCTCGCAGAAGTCAATGCTAGAAATCAAAACGAACCTGAGTTCATGCAAGCCGTTACCGAAGTTGCTGAGACAGTAATTCCCTACATAGTACAACACGATATTTATTATGGTCAAAATATTTTAATGCGGATTGCAGAACCTGAACGGGTGGTTTCTTTTCGTGTGGCTTGGATAGACGATAACGAAGAAATACAGGTAAATCGCGGATACCGAATTGAGATGAACTCCGCTATAGGTCCTTACAAAGGAGGATTGCGATTTCATCCTAGTGTAAACCTCAGCATATTGAAGTTTTTAGCTTTTGAACAAACCTTTAAAAACAGTCTAACCACGCTTCCCATGGGTGGAGGAAAAGGAGGTTCAGACTTCGATCCTAAGGGCAAATCAGACACCGAAATCATGCGTTTTTGTCAAAGTTTTATGACAGAATTGTTTCGTCACATTGGCCCTAATAGAGATATTCCTGCTGGAGACATTGGGGTAGGGAGCCGAGAGATAGGTTATCTTTTTGGGCAATACAAACGTCTTAAAAATGAATTTACCGGAGTCTTGACTGGAAAAGGAGTCAGTTGGGGGGGCTCTTTAATTCGTCCAGAGGCCACAGGATATGGTGTTGTGTATTTCACTCAAGAGATGTTACTTCATCAGGAGGATGACTTGGAAGGCAAAAAAGTAGTGATTTCTGGATCGGGAAATGTAGCTCAATACGCTGCAGAAAAATGTCTCGATTTGGGGGCACAGGTATACACTCTATCGGATTCCTCAGGCTATATTTATGACCCTGATGGAATTGATCGCGAAAAATTAAACTTCATAATGAACCTCAAAAATGTAAAAAGAGGGCGAATTAGTGAGTATATAAAGACCTATACTAAAGCTTCATTCCACAAAGGGAAAACTCCCTGGGAAGTCCCTTGTGAGATTGCACTACCTTGTGCTACGCAAAACGAATTGGGGGAATCTGATGCAAAAGCTTTAGTGAAAAATGGTTGTCTCTGTGTAGGAGAAGGAGCTAATATGCCGAGTACACCAGAGGCCATAGAAGTATTTGCTACACACAAGGTGTTGTTTGCCCCTGGAAAAGCATCAAATGCAGGTGGGGTTGCTGTCTCTGGGCTTGAAATGGCGCAAAATTCATTGCGCTACAGCTGGACTCGTGAGGAAGTGGACCAACGTTTGCAAGCCATCATGAAAGACATCCACCAGTCCTGTGTCAAGTACGGTAAAGAGAATGAACACATCAACTATGTCAAAGGAGCAAATATTGCTGGGTTTGTCAAAGTAGCCGATGCAATGCTCGCTCAGGGAGTCGTCTAAGTCTTGGTTTCAGAAAGTGATCATACCGTTCAGGCCGTTGCTTTGAGGGTCATCAAATATGGAGAGGCCAGCCTAATCGCAAATTGCTATACACTTCAGTACGGTTTGCAATCGTATATGCTCAAAGGAATTTTATCCAGTAAAGGCAAAAAAAAAATCTCCAAATCCTTGTTTGAACCACTTACTCTTTTGGAAATTCAAGCTTCAAAAAATTCCGAAAATCGCTTGGGATATATCAAAGAAGCCAAACTTGCACATCCTTTCCATACCATCCCCTATGATATAAATAAAAAGGCTTTGCTCTTTTTTATGGCAGAAGTACTGTATCAAGTTGTACGCGAAGATCAAGAACCCCATCCCGCTTTATTTGAATTCATTAAGGAAAAACTTCTTTGGCTAGACCATAAAAATACCATAGGGTTATTTCACATAAAAATGATGTTGGATCTCACTCAATTTATAGGTTTTTCTCCCAATCTCACACACCCTGAAGCACCCTTCTTTGATTTAGAGTCAGGCTGTATGACCTTTGAAAAACCTCGAAATTCATTTATTGAAGCACCATTAAAAAATACCTGGATTAAACTTTTGGGCATAGATTTTGATAGAATAGGAGAGGTCTTTGTTTCGAAGCAAGATAAAACCGCACTTTTAAAATACGTAATTGCCTATTTCGAATTACATTTACAACAGTTTAAAGTACCAAAATCTACAGAAGTATTAAATGAGATATTTAAAACTCCTTAGTTCATTTATTATTCTTTTTTTCTCCATTTGGGCGAAGGGTCAAGAGATAGTTATTATCGATGGCGTGTCGCGATTTCCATTGGAAGGTGTTGCCTTGTTCAATGAGTCCAAAACCACAGCGACCCTCTCTAATGAAGATGGAATTGCAAACCTTTCTATTTTTAAGGAAGGAGAAACTGTATATGTTCAATACTATGGATTTGAGAATCGTAGCTTTACCGTTGAAGCCAACCAAGCGAACGATCGTTTTCAATTTATTTTACAGCCCAAAGACCAAACCTTAGATGAAATCGTACTCTCTGTAGCCCGAAATGCTACAACGCGAAAACAGATTGCAGAAAAAGTCAGCATCATCAGCTCCAAAGCTATTCTGACTCAACGCCCTGCCTCTGGAGCTGATCTTGTGAGTCTCAGTCCTGGAGTCCGTGTTCAAAAATCACAAGGAGGAGGAGGAAGTCCTGTATTGAGAGGATTTGAAGCCAATCGATTGCTTTTGGTGATAGATGGAGTACGAATGAATAATGCCATTTACCGAAGTGGTCATCTTCAAAATGCCATCACCATTCACCCCAACATGATAGACCGCGTTGAAGTTATTTTTGGATCTTCATCCGTTGGGTATGGATCCGATGCTTTGGGTGGAGTGATTCATTACTATACTCGAAATCCATTAATCAACAGTGAGGATCAAATTAAAACTCAATTTTCAAGTGATTTTTCTTCGGCGAGCAATGCCTCAATTAATTCTATCTCGACCGAACTGAGCTTTAAAAAATGGGCAAGTCTGACAAGTATCAGTCATTCCAATTTTGGAGATATCCGAATGGGCAATAACCGTAGGCACGGGTACGAGGAATGGGGACTGACGCCCTTTTATTCTGAGAACAACAGAACAACTTTCAGTCCAACCCCTCTTGAAAATGAGAATCCCTTAATTCAAAAAAATACAGGCTACGATCAAATTGATGTAATGCAAAAATTTCTAGTGCAACTCCCTGGTCAAAATCAATTTGTTTTAAATCTTCAATATTCCAATTCATCTGACATTTCCCGTTATGATAAATTGGTTGAACAACGCAATGGCTCACTGCGTTATGCAGAATGGTATTACGGACCGCAAAAGCGTTTTTTATTGTCTCCACAATTGAAACTTTTTCCAGAAAAAAAATTCTTGAATTCTGGAAAAATTACCTTCGCATTCCAAAAACTTGAAGAATCTCGTAACAATAGACTTTTCAATAGCTTGACTCGAAATTTCCAAAGAGAAAAGTTAAATGCACTTAGCCTCAACGGTGATTTTGAATTTCAGTACAAGGAAAAACATTCCTTTTCCTACGGGGTTGAGGGAGTATTTAATGATATCAGTTCCTATGCTCACAAGCATGATCTCGTTTTACAACAAAACCAAATTGTAGATTTCAGTCCTAACCTACCCATACCCACCCGCTACCCGAGTAGTGGAAGTTCCTATGGTAGTTATGCGGTTTATTTAAACTGGATTTGGGATCTAAACTCAAGTTTAACTCTTAATGCAGGACTGCGTCTTACAAGCACTCATCTGAGAGGAAAGTGGAATAAAAGCTATAATGTAAATACGTTACTCTCCAGTGTTCGTCTGGATGCCGAAGCGCTCACAGAAACCCTAGCATTAACCTATCGCCCCAGTACTAAAACGCAATGGAACGCCATACTTTCTAACGGATTTAGAAATCCCAATATTGACGATGTAGGCAAAATACGGGAGAATAAAGGAACCTTGATTGTCCCTAATCCATCACTTTTCCCTGAATATGCCTATAACTTTGAATTGGGCCTCACAAAATACTTGAAACAACCCAAAAATTATTTTTCATTGAGAGGATTTTCCACTTTGATTTCAAGACATATTGGTCGCGATCGTTATACAATCTTTGCAGATGAATCCACAGCAGACCTAAATACCATCCTATACAACAAACAAGAGCTTACAACCTATGCCAACAATAACTTGGGCAATCGCTATATTTTTGGTGCTTCTTTCGATGGGAATCTTTCTTTTTCAGACAAATTATCCTTGCGGGGCGACCTCAATATAATTGAAGCTGCAAAAAGCAAAAAATACGGGCCTCTGCCTTCCATTTCACCTCTATTTGGCAACCTGCTATTAACCTACCAAAAAGAGGTTTGGTTTGCCAGCTTAAGATATCAATTTAACGGAAGCAAATCTCCCGATGATTATAGCGAAGGAGGAGAAGACGGCTTGGATGAAACCCCCTTAATTTCAGAATTTCCCGAGTTGTATGCTGGGACTCCCGCATGGACAGAATTGTCTTTTCTCACCCAATATCAATGGAATGAGAAAATTTACCTTACAATGGGTATGGACAACATTTTTGATGTCCATTATCGGTCTTTTGCCTCTGGCATTTCAGCTCCAGGGAGAAACTTTAAACTGGGCTTAAACGTCCAATTCTAGAATCCCTGTGTGGAATCGTACTATCCTATCTTAAAAGCACTGTACATTTTTAACTGAAATTAATTACTTTCGCACTTGATTTACAAAGTACTACAAAACTCTTGTTTTGGAGTTTAAAGGTGCTTAAAAACAGTTTATAAGACGTGAAATTTACAGAATACAAAGGACTCGATTTACCCAAAATAGCAACTGAAATTCTTGCTAGATGGAAGCAAAATGACACGTTTGCTAAAAGTATCTCAGAAAGAGTCGGTAAACCTTCTTTTGTGTTTTATGAAGGACCACCCTCTGCCAACGGAATGCCTGGTATTCACCACGTAATGGCACGAACTATTAAAGATCTCTTTTGTCGATATAAAACACAAAAAGGATATCAAGTCCACCGAAAAGCAGGTTGGGATACACACGGACTTCCCATTGAATTAGGGGTAGAAAAAGAATTGGGAATCACCAAAGATGCGATTGGGAAAAGCATTTCTATAGAAGACTACAATGCCGCTTGTAAAAAAGCCGTAATGCGCTACACCGATGTTTGGAATAAACTCACAGATCGCATTGGATACTGGGTAGATATGGAAGATCCATATGTCACCTACACTTCCAAGTATATGGAAAGTGTTTGGTGGTTATTAAAGCAAATCCACGAAAAGGGACTGCTTTATAAAGGGTATACCATTCAGCCGTATTCTCCTATGGCTGGAACCGGTTTAAGCTCTCATGAACTGAACCAACCGGGAACGTATCAGGATGTAACTGATACCACAATTACTGCACAATTTAAAACCCTTCCTGAAAGCCTTCCTCCCCACTTACACGGCACTTTACCCTTATATCTCCTGGCGTGGACCACCACACCATGGACCTTGCCATCCAATACAGCATTGACTGTAGGAAAAAACATAGATTACGTTGTTGTTAAAACATTTAATCAATACACTTATGAACCCATTCGCGTAGTATTGGCAAAGGAGCTTTTCCAAAAACAATTCGGAAAAAGCTATGTAGCATCTGAAAATTTGGACTCGTATCAAGAAGGGGATAAAAAAATCCCATACCTGATAGAAGCTGAGCTCAAAGGTTCTGAATTGTTAGAGATCCGATACGAACAGCTCTGGTCAGAAGCACCACTGCCTTTAGAAAATGCAGAAAATGCCTTCCGAGTGATCGCTGGAGATTTTGTCACCACAGAGGATGGAACTGGAATTGTACATACCGCACCTACATTTGGTGCAGATGATGCAAAAGTAGCTAAAGAAGCAACTCCAGAAGTTCCTCCACTATTGGTCTTAGACGAAAACGGAAATCAAGTCCCCTTAGTGGATTTACAAGGACGTTTTAGAAAAGAGGTCGGACGACTTGGTCACCGCTATGTTAAAAACGAATACTATCCTGAAGGAACCGTTCCAGAACGTTCCACCGATGTAGAAATTGCAATTCAACTTAAAAGTGAAAATAAAGCCTTTAAGGTTGAAAAATATGTGCACTCCTATCCCAACTGCTGGAGAACGGACAAACCCATTTTATACTACCCTCTAGATTCTTGGTTTATCAAAGTGACTGAAGTACGGGATCAAATGACAGCGCTCAATAAAGAAATTAACTGGAAACCCAAATCTACGGGCGAAGGTCGTTTTGGAAATTGGCTTGCCAATGCCAACGATTGGAACCTCTCTCGTTCTCGTTTTTGGGGAATTCCATTGCCTGTATGGAGAACTGAAGATGGAATGGAGACGGCTGTAATTGGATCTATTGGTGAATTGCGCCAGTCCATTGAAGTAGCTATAAGTAATGGGCTGATGAAAGAAAACCCTTTACAAGAATTCAAAGAAGGGGACTTTTCCGATGCCAATTATACCCCAGTTGACCTGCACAAAAATGTTGTGGACAAAATTGTACTTTCTAGTCCATCAGGAAAACCAATGTACCGCGAGGCTGATCTGATTGATGTTTGGTTTGATTCAGGAGCCATGCCCTATGCACAGTGGCACTATCCGTTTGAAAACAAGGCACACATAGACGATGGTGAACGTTTCCCCGCCGATTATATCGCAGAGGGAGTTGATCAAACCCGAGGTTGGTTTTATACCTTACACGCTATTGCAACCCTCGTATTCGGTAAAAAAGCATACAAGAATGTCGTTTCCAACGGACTAGTACTAGACAAAACAGGACAGAAAATGTCCAAACGTTTGGGCAATGCGGTGGATCCCTTTGAAACTTTAGACCAATACGGTCCTGATGCAACCCGTTGGTATATGATTTCCAATGCCAATCCTTGGGACAATCTTAAATTTGATATTGAAGGAATTGCAGAGGTACAACGAAAGTTCTTTGGCACATTGTACAACACCTATTCTTTTTTCAGCCTATACGCGAACATTGATGGATTTGATTCAAAAGAAAAGGATTCGATTCCCCTTAACGAACGTGCAGAACTCGACCAATGGATTCTTTCTGAATTACACAGTTTGATTCAAACAGTTGATGCCGCTTATGAAGATTATGAACCCACTAAAGCGAGCCGAGCCATTTCAGATTTTGTTCAGGAAAAATTGAGCAATTGGTATGTACGACTATGTCGGCGTCGTTTTTGGAAAGGTGAATACGGTCCAGACAAAATTGCAGCTTATCAGACTTTACACGAGTGTTTAGTAACTGTTGCAAAATTGGCTGCCCCTGTAGCTCCTTTTTTTATGGATCGATTGTACCAAGACTTGATTCAGGAAACTTCAAACTCGGTACATCTTACCGATTTTCCAACAATGAATCCCTCTTTCATCAATTCAGAATTGGAAGCCGAAGTCAATACTGCACGAACGCTGACCTCTTTGGCGTTATCCCTGAGAAAAAAAGAACAGATTAAAGTACGCCAACCTTTACAAAAAATGATTATCCCCGTTAAAAATAAAGCTGAAAGAGCGCGGATAGAACGTATTGTTGAGCAATTAAAAAGCGAAATTAATCTCAAAGAGGTTGAACTTCTAGATGATGCCAATTCCCTTTTAGTTAAAGAAGTACGTCCCAATTTTAAGACGTTAGGCCCCCGTTTTGGGAAAGAGCTCAAAACGATTGTCCAATTAATTTCTCAGCTGAGTCCTGAACAAATCAATAGCCTTGAAGAAAAAGGACAACTGAAGGTTGAGCTCAATAAAAAAAATATTATTTTAGATCGCTCGGATGTTGAAATCCTTTTTAAGGATATTGAAGGTTGGCAAGTGGCACAAGGTGCCGGGATGACCGTTGCGCTAGACATCACACTAAGTTCTGCATTAAAAAAAGAAGGAATTGCTAGAGAACTGGTCAACAGAATTCAAAATCACAGAAAAGACTGTGGCCTTGAAGTCACTGACAGAATTGATATTTTCTTAAAAAAGAACCTCCCTTTGGAAGAGGCGGTTTCTGAAAATATAAAGTACATCCTGTCGGAAACACTTGCAAACAGTCTTCTTTTTGAATCCGAAATAGAAAAAGGAACACTACTTGAATTTGATAATTTAAAAACTGAAATTCTAATTAAAAAATTATTCTCATGAGCAAAAAAACACGATTTACAGACGCAGAGCTTCAAGAGTTTAAAGCCCTAATTGAAGAAAAAATTGAAAAAGCTAGCGCAGACCTAGAACTTTTGAAAAGTGCTTACATGAACGATGGAAACAACGGTACAGAAGACACCGCTCCAACGTTTAAAGCGTTTGAAGAAGGTTCTGAAACCATGTCTAAAGAAGCCAATACACAACTTGCCATTCGTCAAGAAAAATTTATACGTGATTTAAGAAATGCTTTGATTCGCATCGAAAATAAAACCTATGGAATTTGCCGTGTTACTGGGAATTTGATTAATAAAAAACGACTGTTTTTAGTTCCTCATGCGACCTTGAGTATCGAAGCAAAAAACATGCAAAAATAAGTAGAGCTCAAGATTCTGAACACAAAAAAAACATACTTTAACTTAGGCTGGGCATTAGGTATAATCCTGATCATTCTTTTTTTGGATCAAGGCACCAAGATTTATATCAAATTAAACTACCCACTTTCGGGCTATGGGGTTCCGCCTATAGTGGATTGGGGGTTTTTTAAATTGCTTTTTGTAGAAAATAAAGGAATGGCAATGGGCACCAAACTCAATGATTTTATTCCTTTTATTTCAGAAGATACCTCTAAGCTTGTCCTTACCTTATTTCGAATTGTTGCGATTTTTGGATTGGGATACTGGCTTTGGGACGCTGTGAAAAAACAAACGAGCAACTTGTTGAATTGGGCACTGGCACTCATTTTTGCTGGGGCTTTAGGAAATATAATAGATTCTGTTTTTTATGGAATACTCTTCTCAGACAGCTACGGTCAGATTGCACAAATTTTTCCAGCAGAGGGCTATGCACCTTTGTTTTATGGACATGTAGTGGATATGTTACAATTTCCCTTGGTGGAATGGACATGGCCCAGTTGGATGCCTTGGGTGGGTGGAGAAAAATATCTTTTTTTTCAATATATCTTTAATTTCGCCGATACCGCTATCAGTACAGGCGTAGGAATATTAATTGTTTTCAACAAACGAATCTTTTCTAAACCTTTGGTGGAGCAAACGCCGTAATCCCCTCAGGATGTACGCAATAATCCATTTGGACATCTTCAGGACGTGTTCCTTCAATTTCATTAATTCCTTCAAAAAGGGAAAGTCCAATTTTAATAACCGCTGGCTTACAATCTGCCAAAAAGCTATCATAAAATCCTTTGCCATATCCCACACGTTGTCCTTTCTTGTCCCACGCTAACAAGGGAATAAACACCACGTCCAATTGTCTTACTGGCACCTCAATCCCTTGTTCGGGTTCAAGAATACCCCATTGGTTCTTTCGAAGCTTGGTGCTGTCGGTCAATAAAATATGTTGCAAACTGTTCCCATTGACTTTAGGTAAGACCACCTGCTTGTCCCTACCTTGAAGTAGGGTCAAAATTAAAGTCGTATCTATCTCTGCCTTTCCCTCAATGGGAAGAAACAAATGAATATACTCCTGATCCCATATAGGAAGTTGCAAGCAGTGGTTGGCGATGGTAAAACTCCTGGCTTCATGCACAGCTTTGGACAATGCCAAACGTTTTTCTAAAAATAGCGCACGCAAAACGGTTTTTGAAGACTGCAAATTCATGAAATGAGAGATCTAATAATTATAGACCCAAAGAAAATCAATATTTTCGTTTTGTGAAATTAGACGCAATTGAAATTCAACTAAAAAGCTTACCCGAAGTTTCTGGGGTATATCAGTACTTTGATAAGCAGGACAAAATCATCTATATCGGGAAGGCAAAAAATTTGAAGAAACGTGTCGCTTCCTATTTCAATAAAACGGTTGAAAATCACAAAACTCGTGTTCTTGTAAAAAACATTAATCGAATCGAACATGTAGTAGTGGACTCCGAAATGGACGCCTTATTGTTGGAAAACAACCTCATTAAAAAATACAAACCACGCTATAATATTTTATTAAAGGACGATAAAACCTATCCTTGGATTTGCATTAAAAATGAACCCTTCCCCAGAGTGTTTTTTACTCGCAAAGTCATTAAAGACGGTTCCGAGTACTTTGGTCCTTTTACCAGTTTAAAAACCGTGCGTGCTTTGTTTGATTTGGTCAAAGGTTTATACCCTTTACGCAGTTGCAATTACGATTTGAGCAATGAAAAAATCACCAATCAAAAGTATAAAGTTTGCTTGGAGTACCACATCGGAAACTGTTTGGCTCCCTGTATAGCAGCAATTGATACTGCTAGCTATGAAAAGAATATTCAATCAATTCGACAAATCCTTAAAGGAAATTTTAAGGAAGCAGTAAGTGCTTTTGAACTACAAATGAAAACTTACGCACAAGCAACGGAGTTTGAAAAAGCACAATGGATCAAAGAAAAAATTGAAGATTTAAAAGTCTTTCAAGCCAAATCTACCGTGGTGAACCCCAAAATAACTCACGTTGACGTGTTTTCTGTTTTTTCAGATGAAAGCTATGGTTATATCAACTATCTCCAGGTGTCCTATGGAGCCATAGTCCGATCCCATACCCTAGAGATCAAGAAAAAACTGGACGAAAGTGATGCCACCCTTTTACAACTGGGAATTATCGAAATTCGACAGCTCTTTTCCAGTACCTCAGACACGGTGTTTCTTTCTGAAAAAGTTTCCCTAGGAGACGAACTTAAAGTATTTGTGCCTCAGCAAGGGGACAAAAAAAAACTGGTAGATCTTTCCCTTCGAAATGCAAAATACTTCCGAATGGAGCGGTTCAAACAAATGAAAATTGTAGATCCTGACCGCCATACCAAACGCATTATGAGTCAAATGAAAAGCGACTTACGACTACCTCAAGAACCTACACATATTGAATGTTTTGACAATTCTAATATTCAAGGATCCAACCCTGTGGCAGCATGTGTGGTATTTAAAAATGGAAAGCCTTACAAAAAAGATTACCGCCACTACAACATCAAAACTGTAACTGGTCCTGATGATTTTGCATCAATGGAAGAAGTGGTTTTTAGACGTTATAAGCGCCTCTTGGAGGAAGATGCACCTCTTCCTCAACTTATCGTCATTGATGGAGGCAAAGGACAATTGTCTTCTGCGGTAAAAAGTTTGGAAGTCCTTGGATTGCGAGGTAAAATATCCATACTAGGGATTGCCAAACGTTTGGAAGAAATCTATTTCCCCAACGATAGTATCCCTCTCTACTTAGATAAGAAATCAGAAACTCTCAAAATCCTTCAACGTGCTCGGGATGAAGCGCACCGTTTTGGGATCACATTCCATCGTCAAAAAAGAAGTAAAGGAAGTCTGATCTCTAAACTGGATACTATTCCTGGAATTGGTCCAGCCACTAGGGAAAAACTTTTAGGTAGTTTAAAGTCGTTCAAACGAATCAAAATGGCCACTGAAAAAGAAATTCAAGCCGTTTTAGGGAAGGAAAAAGGGACAAAAATCTTTATTGCCCTTCAAAAACATTCTGACATTTAACATTTTATAAATCTTTTTCTTTTTCTATGCAATGAGCGATTTATTACCTTTGTCATATGATAAAGCACGTAGTTTTAAGTCTTATTTTGACTACTCAACTCGGATTTGGGCAAGCCCTTATGGAGTCGGTTTTACCCCAGGTCGATTCCTTCCAAGAAGGGGAATGGTTTCAATTACGCCTTCATTATGGTCCAATAAACGCCAGTTATGCTACATTTTCTTTAGAGAGAGATACCCTAGAAGGAAAGCCTGTGTTTCACGCCAAAGGTTTTGGAGAGACTACAGGTTTTGCTCGTTTGTTTTTTAAGGTAGAAGATTATTACGAAAGCTATTTTGATGAAAAAACCATCCAGCCCTACAAATTCATTCGAAACATCAACGAGGGGGGATACACCAAGAATGTTGAAATTGATTTTGATCAAAAAAATGGAACCGCTACCGTAAACGATAAGAAAAAGGCACAAATCAATAAATTTCCTACTACAGAGGGAGTTCAAGATTTGATCTCTTGTTTTTATTTTTTGAGAAATTTTTATCCCAAAGACGAGATTGAAATCAATGAGAGTTTTGATATCAATATGTTTTTTGACAATGAAAATTATGTTTTTAAATTAAAATACCTAGGGAAAGAAACTGTCAATTCAAAATTTGGGAAAATTGAATGTATGAAGTTTCGCCCTCTTGTCCAATCTGGTAGGGTCTTTGAAGAACAGGAAAGTGTTACCCTATGGGTTTCTGACGATGATAACAGACTGCCTATACGGCTTCAAGCTGATATTCTAGTTGGTTCTATCAAAGCAGATCTTGAAAATTTTAAAAACTTAAAACACCCTTTTAAAATCGTTGTAAAATAGCTTTAAAAAAAGGGAATAACTTTTTACAATGGAGTCCCAATAAAAACAAATAAGTTCCGAAATTTGTAAAAACACATAAAACATGTACCGCGTTGCAACGCTTTTGCTCTTTTTGATCCTTTTTTCTTGTCAAGAGGACACCGCAAAAACTGAAAGATCCACTATTCAGAAAGAAGAAGCAAAAGTCGTTCCCAATTTACTTTATGGAATTGACCAAAACCAATACCAAGTTGAGACCCAAAAAATTAAACGTGGTGATACCTTTGGGAAAATATTAGAGGACAACGGAATTGACTACCCTCATGTTTTCAATATTCTTGAAGCCATAAAAGGAAAAGTTAGTGTCAGAAAGCTCACTATAGGAAAATCTTACAGTTTGTTTTTTTCAAAAGACAGCATCCCTACTCCCGAATATTTTGTCTATCATCCAGGTCCACAATCTTATACACGAATCCATCTTCGAGATAGTCTTTATGGTGAAGAAATAAAGAAACCTGTGCGCTTGGTAGAAATTGAAGCCTCAGGAATCATTGAAAGTTCGCTGTATGAAACCATGCAAAATAGTGGCATCAACGAGGGGCTTACATACTATCTTTCCGATGTTTATGCCTGGACAGTGGACTTTTTTCGCCTTCAAAAAGGAGATCGTTTCAAAGTGGTTTACACCGAAAAATTTGTAGATGATACTCTTTCCATCGGAATTGAACGGATCAAAGCCGCCTATTTTGAACACCAAGGAAAGCCCCTATACGCTTTTGAATACATCAGTGATCCTGAAAAAGGAATTGTAGATTATTTTGATGATGAAGCCAAAAGCTTACGGCGTGCATTTTTACAAGGCCCTTTAAAGTTCAATCGTATTTCTTCTCGTTATAACCTCAAAAGGAGAATCGCCTATTATGGAAATCGTATTCGCCCTCATAAAGGAACAGATTTTGCAGCGGCTGTGGGAACTCCCATATTAGCTACTGCCAATGGAACAGTCGTAAAGGCAAGTTATACCAGAGGAAACGGAAATTACGTAACCATAAAACACAACAATGTATATTCTACCCAATACCTCCACATGAAAAAACGCAAGGTAAAAGTCGGGCAGTTTGTAGCACAAGGAGATGTTATCGGATGGGTAGGAATGACGGGGAATACCTCTGGTCCCCATGTTTGTTATCGCTTTTGGAAAAATGGGAAACAGGTAGATCCTTTCAAACAAAAACTCCCTGATGCAAAACCTATTTCTAAAGAATTAAAAGCAAAATTTGCGGAACATATTATTCCCTACAAAACAAAATTAGACTGCATTACTTTTCATGAGTCAAAAAAAGAAGTAGCAGAAAATAACACCAAAGCCAATGCCAAAGACCCTTCTTAATATCCCTCCCACTAAGTTTAAAGCGTGGCATGACCTTGAATCCCATCAGAAGAAAATTGCGGATCTGAGCATCTCTCAACACTTTGCAATAGACCCCAACCGTATGGATGACTTTTGGTTAGAATGGGAGGACTTTATTGTAGATTTTTCAAAAAATAGAATCGATAAAAAGGGGCTAGAGCTCTTGTGTCAGTTGGCAGAAGAAGCAAAATTAAAAGCTGCTATTGAAGCCCAATTTACAGGATCAAAAATCAATGC
>JAFMLQ010000063.1 GCA_017852075.1 Flavobacteriaceae bacterium
ATTTTACGGAGGTGAAGTAGATGGAATTTCACGTCAACTGGCACGCTATGTGCATTTAAATGTAAAAGAATTTATGCCCGAAATGAACCCTATGATGATTTATCGTTTGGATCGTTTTGGACGAGGGGGGCATCATCGTCCATTTAACGATGTGGGCTATGCTGGTATTCGCATAATGGAAGCACATGAAAATTATGTGATGCAACACCAAGATATCCGTGTAGAAAACGGAATTGCTTATGGCGATGTAATCGAAGGAGTTAACTTAGAATACGCAAAAAAACTAACGGCAGTAAATGCAATCAACCTCGCTAGTTTGGCTTGGGCACCCCCTGCCCTAAAAAAACTTTCTATTGGAGGGATTGTTCAAGCTTCAGTAAAATTCCGTTGGGAACCAGTAAAAGATCTTAACGTTGCGGGCTATAAAATCTATTGGCGTGATACAACCTCTCCCACTTGGGATAACAGTCGTTTTGTAGGGAATGTATCTGAGGCTACCCTAGAAGGAATAGTGATTGACAACTTCTTTTTTGGTGTGGCTACGGTAGGTAAAAACGGTTATGAAAGTCCTGTGGTATTTCCAAATAAAGTATTTAGGGACTAGTAGTAGTTATCAATACTAAGTCTTCTATAGTCTCCCCTTTTATTTCTTAAATAAGGACTAAAATCGAAAGTGAGAAAAACTTCGATTGTACTTGGCGAATAAACATTAAATTCAAGAGGATTTTTTCTTATTGGTTGGAATGGAAAATTATATAGAGCTCCAAATTCAAAATTTTCATATGCTAAGGCCACTGACAAACCAATATTTGTAAAGCCAAAATCTTGAGTTTTTTGAAACTGTTGATTCAAGCCAATTGAAAATTGACCAAGCTGTGCTTCTTGTGATAAATAAAAACTTAAATTGGAGCCAGACTTTGAAGCACTTATAAAAGCGTAAACTGTAGAATATCGGGGAAGTACAGTCCTATCATAAGGGTTTACGTCAAATTCATATCCTCCTTGTACTAAATATCTTATTGGCAAACTAACATCTGGATTCTCAACAAATGAGGTGTTAGGCTGGTTCAAATGTTTTATCCCGCCACCAAACATATAATTTGAGGAATGGATTATAAATGATGCTCCAAGATCAAGATAGTTTGCATTACTGATGAGTTGAGAAAGTGGATCTCTTGATTCAGTTTGTAAATATCCAGAAACAAGAGATAATTGATCTTCAAAAATTAATTTTGAAGTATCTATTTTTCTGTTTCCTAAACCTAATGTAATAGAGGGTAAAAAATATACATCATTATCAATTTGTATTTTGTAAATATAACTCAAACTAGGTATTGTTGAGACATAACCTGAATTATCCATTGTTAAAGAATAAACATCTAGTCCCAAACTGAAATTGTCAATGTCAAATGAAATTGCACCAAAAAAATATTGACTCTCAATACTAACATTCCCTACTAGACCAACACTGTTATACAAAACTCCTGTTTTGTTCATGTTATTCATACCAAATGCACTGGGATTAACTTTTTGAAGAAATCTTGATTGACCTACAATATTGTCTTCTTGAGCAACAGATTGGCACAAATATCCAATAACTAACAAATATGTAATAAAAAACTTTCTCAAAATTATCTTACAATTATAAAGGTACCATCCCTAGTTATAATCTCGTTATCTATTGTTGTAGCATATATCATATATATAAAATATTGTTCTTCTGCTTTACTTCCATCATTATAATTTCCATCCCATCCCAAAAGGCTTACACTATATTCAGAATCTGGGTCTTGGTCAGTAGCTACATCGCTGTCAAAGTTTCTAATTAAATTACCTCTTTGATCATATATATATAGTTTAATATTGCTTAGACCGTTAAACACTGGTCTAAATGTTTGATTAAATATATCTCCATTTGGAGTAAAGACATTTGGCACTAAGATACTGTATCCTTTACCAATTTTAATATTTTTCGTTAATTCCTCAACACAACCAAGATCATTATAAATCCTCAACTTTGTTTGGTATGTACCAGATATTGCGTACTCATGAATAATTGGATCAGGTGTATTTCTTTCAATTCTTTCTGTTTGAGTTCCGTCTCCAAAAATAAACTCAAATGTTTCATATTCATTTTCAGAAAGATCTGAGAACGTAATATCCTCTCTTGCTAAGAAATTACCTGATTGCTCAAAATTAGAAGAAGTAAATTCATAAAGTGGTGTTCCGTTACCTATATTAATTTCTCTTGAAAGTCCACAATTTGCTTCATTATAAATTTCTAAAGATGCTGTTTCAACTGGACTATCTATATTGATTATATATTGATTATTACCTACTTGATCATAGGTAACAGGTAGGTTATTATAAAAGAATGTAAGCGGTCCAGTATTACCGTCAAATACATCAACAAATAATGTTCCTGGCTGACCATTACATAAAAACTCGTCAACAACGGGACCTTCTCTAATTTCAAGTATATTTTCATTTTCAACTACAATATCTCCTGTAATTTGATCTGGTTCTGCGCCATTATCACAAACTCCAACGTTAACAGCTGTAATGGTGTATCGATAAACTCCTTCTGAGAGAGAATTTAAATTCAGATATCCGTTATATTGAGGTAATGCAACCTCAGTTGGAACTGATGATGAAGAATTGATTAGTGCAAGTCTAGTACCCCTAGTTATAATTTCTAAATCAAAATTGGCACCTGATTCGGATGTAATTATTATTTCTGAATCATTTGAAGAAAGATCAATTACTGCATTGTATTGTGAAGTGTTATCTATTCTTTGAGTAAATTCATTAACTACTGAAGCCAAAGATTCATTTTGAACTTGAGTTATATAGCTTATAGGTAAATCATTAAGTTTTATTGTATAAACCTCAAGGCTATCCCCTGCTGAGACTCCTTCAATTAACAGCTTTTGCTGTGTTCTATTACTTCCTGATTCTAACTTAACCCAACTAATATCATAAGGAGCAATCGGGATATTAGGATCTTCATTAACTATTTCAATATTAATTTGCCCATCTTCAGCCCCTATAGAACAACTAACTGGTGTTGATGTCTGATCTCCCGTGGTTCCTCCAGTACCGTTTACTAGCATCTTGCTTAATTCGCTTGAAAATATGAAAATAATCGGCTCTTCTATACCAGCTTCGTCTTGAACAAAGCAACCGCTTGAATCTCTAATAAATAGTTCATAACGACCTGGCGAAGGATTGAATACAACATTAGTACTAATTGTATTTACGGTTCCTACAGGTAAAGAAGTATCTTCAGGATAGATCTTCCAAGTTAAATTATAAAATGTTTCCCCTGCTATATTTGTAAAAGGAGTACCGCCGTCTATCAATAATTGATCGAAGAAAATATCCTGATACGTATCGTAACACGGGTCAATTACGAATTCTGTTTCTCCCGAGTAAGAAATTCCACTAGGCTCCTCGATTGTGAAATTCAGAACTGTTAAACATTGTGTTTGAATATTCTTGACCACTAATTCATAATCCCCTGGAGGTATCGCATCTATGGTAACAAGGTTTGTTCGCAAGTTTGGTGTATACGTATTGCCTACAACTTGTGTTGTTGTTGAAGAGCTTGTTGAAGTGGTACTTGTACCGGATAAAGAAGATGTTACTGTTCCTATAGAAAAGCTTGTAGAGCCACCAACTGTACTTCGCAGCACATTGGAATTTAATGTCAATTCAAAAACAGAAGGATCGGGTATTAAAGTATACGTCCCGTTTGATAGTCTAAATGTGAGTTTGGATGTTGTCACATTACAGGTAATTTCATCAAATTCTATATCCTTAAACTGTAAACTTTGAGGATCGTCAATATTAAAAATTGAACCTCCTTGGGTGGCATTTTGAACCAATGTACCTCCACAACCAGAGCCATCTCTAATAATGGCACGATAGCTACCCGCCTGAAGCTCAGGGGCAACTTCTTGACCTGCAAGACCTGGCACCTCAACCCAAGCGGTTTCTGAAATTTGAGTAATATTTGAAACAGAAAGCCTTAACGAAGCTGTCGTTGTTGAAGAAGGAGTTAAACTAGTCACAGTATCTATTATAGCCCCTTTAACTTGAATAGTGGATCCGTTTAACGTTGCCGTATAGTTTGGCAACCCATTTATTTTTCCAGCTAAATTTGAAGCAACATCTTGAATACTTGCAAGCGTTGATGAACCGGTTGTAGAAGCATTGACAGCAGTACCATCAATAGTTACCCCAATGTTTGTTAGATTCGCTCCAGCTACTGTCCCATTCAATGAAATCGTAAACGCATTTAAGTCAACGGAAGATTGTCTCTGCCATAAGGGATATCCTGCAACTTTCCCATCGCCTTTATCAAAGCTTGTTATTCTAATTGTAGCTCCACTGTTCCTATCATTGAATGCATCTGCTGAACAACCTACAGCGGATTCAATGATTGCTGTTGCC
>JAFMLQ010000009.1 GCA_017852075.1 Flavobacteriaceae bacterium
TGGGGCTCGAAAACCCGATACCGAGTAGGATCCTGAAGTATGGCCTGATCTGCTGAGGTCATCTGAAAGGGAGAAGTTGTAAATCGTTTAAAAACAAAAGCCTCTCGATCGATATAACGATCAGAAACTCCAATTAGATCTATAACTAATAATCCAATAACCATAGTCATGACCAATCCTCTTTTTACTTTTTTGATTTGATAGAAATAAATCAAAACAATCAAAAGCGCACAAAACAAAATTCCTCTTAAAATATCAGTTTGAAAGATGGATATTCGAGCCTCGCGAATTTGAGCAATTAAAGCAGCACCATAGATTTCTCTATAGTAAGCGTCATTTCCTCCCGAAAAAGACAACATTCCTTGTGACAAAAACACAAGAATCAAAATAGCTATTGGAATCAAGGCAATTTTCAAAAAACGTTTGAGCTCCAACTTATGCTCTCCATATAAAAGTTGATAAAGTCCCATAGCTGCCAAAATGGGTAAACAAAACTCCAAGACTACTTGTATGGAAGAAACTGCCCGAAACTTATTGTATAATGGAAAATAGTTGATGAAAAACGCTGTGAGTAAGCTCGCATTTTTACCCCATGAAAGTAAAAGCGAGAAAAGAGCGCCCAATGCCAAAGTAGTGCGGAGGGGACCTCGATTAAAGAAAAATCCGAACAAAGCAAAAAAGAATACTGTAATCCCAATGTAAGCTGGGGCTTCTAGAATCGGTTGCGACCCCCAATAAGTCGGTACATTTTTTGAAAATGTAACCGCTTGATTTGGTGGAACTCCGTTTTGAATCAAATAGTCGTATATGCCGTGCTGAGTGCCTAGATCTTCACTAGTTCCGCCCCCTTGAATACGAGGGGCGATAAGATTTAAACTTTCAAAAATACCATAGCTGTACTCAGTGATGTAATCAAAATCTAATCCTGAAGATTGTTCTTTTGGACTGCCGTCAGCATTCTTAATCAATTCACTTTTCCCTCGGGTACTGAAATTTGTATATTCTGCGGTTGCCAAAAGTGGAGTAGCATTTAAACCTAGTGCTAAAACACCACATGCTATCAATGTCCCTAAAGATTGAAAAAAGGATTTTATTTGTTTGCTTTTCAAAGAATTATACCCATAAATCAAAATCCAAATCCCAAGTAGCATCAGAAGATAATAGGTCATTTGGTAGTGATTGGCTCGGATTTGCATTCCAAAGGCTAAGGTGCTCAACACGACCCCCCAGAACCATCTTTTTTGAAACAAAAGAAGTACACCTGCAAAGACAAAAGGGAAAAAACTGATCGCTAGCGCTTTGGTATTGTGTCCCACTTGCAAAATGATAATTAAGTAAGTTGAAAACCCAAACGCCAAAGCACCAAAAAGTGCTACAGGCCAAGGTTTCTTTAAAAGTATTAGAAGCAAATACGCACCCAATAAATACAGAAATAGAATGTGTGCAGGTCTAGGTAAAATGCGAAAAAACGAATAAATTGGACTCAGTACATCTGCGGGATATTGAGCGCCCAATTGATAGGTAGGCATTCCCCCAAAAGCATTGTCAATCCAATAGGTCTCTTCTCCAGTAGCCTCCCTGTGCTCTTGCAATTGTCTAGACATTCCCTGGTATTGTCGGATGTCCGATTGCAACAAGGTTTTACCTGACAACAGTGGGTGATAGAAAAGAAGTGCTATTACTACAAACCCGAGAACAATCAGTACATGACGTAAAATCACAGAAGATACCAAGCCCCTATTCCACTTCTTCATAATCAATGTATTCACCTAGTGCATCTCCACCCTTCTTTTTTTTGGAATTTGTTTTTGTTTCCGGGGGTTGACTCTGATTTGCTTTTTTGGCTAGACTAGAAAACAAAAGCTTGAATAAGAAGGGAGAAATCAATCTTAAAAGATAAACACTACCCAGAAAAAACAATAAGAATTTAAAAAGAATACCCAAAGAATTTGATTTAGAATCAAATGTAACTATTTCGTTTTGAATCTGCGAAATTTTATAATGGATATAGCCTCTTACATAACAAAAATTCCTAGATACTTGTCTTATATTTGCAATATGTCTTTTAGGAATCTTGCCCTTTTTTTTATGCTTGGATCCATTTGCTCCCAAGCTCAATATACCGATCAGATCAATTCCAATCGTCCTGGTGCATCTATTGGTGCATTTGCAGTAGGAAAAAACATTGTTCAATCGGAATTTGGATTGGGATTTCATCATTATTCCCACAGCGGATACAACAATTCTACTTTTGATGGAGGTCTTGGTTTTTTAGCAGTGCGATGGGGGTTTTTATTGGAAACTTTAGAACTCACCGTCGAAAGCAAATATTTGCTTGGAAGTTTAAACTCAAAAATTGCTACCCTACCTACCCGAAGTACCCAGAAGGGGTTTATACAAAACTTTATCGGTTTGAAATACTTGATTTACGATCCCTTTAAAAAAGAGCGCGACGTCAATGTATATAGCTGGAAAGCCAACAATGGTTTTAAATTACGTGAATTAATTCCAGCGGTCTCGTTGACCATGGGAGCCAATTACAGCCCTGAAAACAACCCATTTCCTTACAAAAATGTCTTTGGAAAAATTTACCGTCCTCTGTTTTTTCAAAATCTAGGAATCCCTCCAGACCAAGAGCCCAGAGCCCACTTAAGAGGTACTTTGGCTACCCAGTCTCATTTCCTGGGGACTTGGGTGTTTGTCACCAATTTCACCTACGATAGGTATTTGTCCGATTACCCAGAAATAAGTTATATTCTTACCCTGACCCATACCTTAGACCCGTACTGGTCTGTCTATGTAGAACATCAGGGAAGTAAAAGCGACTTATTTCGTGATTCTATTTTTCGATTTGGTATAGCAAATCTCTACTCCGACAACCTTCAACTAGAGGCCACTTTAGGCGCTTCAACAAAAAATTCACCCAGTAGCATTTTTGCAAATGTTGGCGTATCTTACCGCTTGGATTTTCATAAAGATTTCATTTCAGCAGAATTACTTGAAGCAAAATCAACCAAGAAAGAAGAAAAAATGCTGAAAAAGACCTTAAAGAACAATACGAAAACTGAGAAAAAAAGAAACCGTAAAGCAAAACGTAACTGAAGAAATGAGTGAAGATATTCTTATAAAAGAAGCAAAAAACCATAAGGATTATCTTGCTTTTGTGAAATTTCCTTTTCAATTGTATAACGGTAACCCCTACTGGGTGCCCCCTCTGATCAAAGACGAAATTGAAACCATTGATCCAAAACTAAACCCTGTGTACCAAAATGCAAGTGCTCGTTTTTTTCTTGCCTATAAAGGGACAGAAATTGTGGGGCGCATTGCAGCAATAATCAACTGGATTGAAGTCAAAGAAATCAAAAAAAGTAAAGTCCGGTTTGGTTGGTTTGATGTTATTGATGATATAAATGTATCCCAACTCCTTCTGGATCAAGTAGTTGCTTTTGGAAAAGAACATCATTTGAACACGGTAGAGGGACCCGTTGGGTTTTCTAATCTTGACAAAGCGGGGCTTCTTATAGAAGGCTTTGAGGAACAGAACACCATGATTACGCTATACAATTTCCCTTATTATGCTTCCCATCTGGAGCAACTCGGTTATACTACCGCTGCAAAATGGGTAGAATATGAAATCAAAATTGTGGATTTTGAATCATCTCCTGAAAAAGTAAAACGCTTTTCTAAATTAGTTATGGATCGGTTTCAATTGACACTATTAAACTTTAAAAATCGAAAAGAAATTTTACCCTATATCGATCAAATGTTTGAGTTATTAGATGAGACTTACAATCAGCTGCAAACATTTGTTCCAATTCAAGACTATCAAATAGAAAACTACAAAAAGCGCTTTTTAAAATTCATCAATCCTGATTTCATAAAATGCATCATTGATAAAAACGGAAAACTAATTTGTTTTTCCATTACCATGCCTTCTTTTACCGAAGCGTTGAAGAAAATCAATGGAAAATTGACGTTATTCAATGCCTTTTACCTCTTAAAAGCTATGCGTTTTAATCGGCGAGCCTCTTTTTATTTGATTGGGGTTCACCCCGAATACCAAAACAAAGGAGTTACTGCCATCATTTTTAATGAAATGCAAAAACTATTCAACAAGCAAAACATCACTACAGTCGAAACTAACCCAGAATTAGAAGAAAATACGGCAATCCAAAAGTTGTGGAAAAACTACGAACACAGACTCCACAAACGCAGAGCAACCTTTACCAAAAAAATTTAAACCATGTTGACGGAAGGGACGATAATTGCACTTGCTACGCCTGAAGGAAGCGGAGCCATTGGTGTGATTCGACTCTCTGGAGAGGAGGCATTTCGATATACAGCCGCTTTTTTTCGTCCAAAATCTAGACGTCCGTGGGATGAAATTGATGCCAACAACACCGTTTTGGGAGATTTTGAAGAGCGAGGTGTCATCATTGATGAAGTGCTTCTTACCAAATTCAAAGCCCCTCACTCCTACACCGGTGAGGAGGTTGTTGAAATTTCTTGTCACGGATCTTCCTATATACAGCAAAAAATTATTTCTTGCTTTCTAAGCAAAGGCGTAAAACCCGCACAAGCAGGTGAATTTACTTTAAGGGCATATTTAAATCAAAAAATGGATTTGAGTCAAGCCGAAGCAGTCGCCGACTTGATTGCCGCAGAAAGTGAAGCTGCCCACCAGCTTGCATTTCAACAAATGCGCGGTGGATTTTCAAAAAAAATGGAAGCCTTACGGCAAGAACTCATTCAGTTTAAAGCACTAATTGAACTTGAATTGGACTTTAGTGAAGAGGAAGTGGAATTTGCTAATCTAAATGAACTCAGATCGTTATTGAATAATTTGCACAGAGATATCAGCGATTTAAAAAATTCTTTTAATTATGGCAATGTCATAAAAAAAGGAGTTCCTGTGGCGATTGCAGGAAAACCCAATGTGGGCAAATCATCGCTTCTCAATGCACTTTTTGACGAAGAAAAAGCCATTGTTTCCAACATCCCAGGAACGACAAGAGATACTATAGAAGATACTTTAATCTTAGATGGGATACTCTTCCGTTTTATTGATACCGCGGGATTGCGAGAGACGAACGATACGATAGAGGCAATTGGCGTAGAAAGGGCACGAGAAAAAGTAAAAAAAGCTAGTGTTTTAATTTACCTCTACCAAAATGATACGGATGCCAAGATCATAGCAAATGAAATTCAAGGATTGATGCATAAAGGTCTCTGCATATTACTCGTGGAAAATAAGATCGATTTGAATCAAAACAGTCACAGTTTAAATCTCGCTAATGAAATTGAATCAGTACTGGAGCATGAATCTGATTTGATCTCTATTGGAATTTCAACCAAAAATGCCTCAACCCTAAAACCCTTAAAAAACCACTTGGTCACTGTTGTACAAAACATGAAAAGTGAATCCAATCTGATCATTCACAACAGCAGACATTTTCATGCATTATCTGAGGCTTTGAAGGCTATTGAAACCATTCAAGACGGTTTAGACCATGCTCTACCAGGCGACTTACTAAGCATTGATCTTAAAGAGGCTATTCACCATATCGGATCGATCACAGGGAATATTGATAACGATCAGGATATATTGGGTGCTATATTTAGTCAATTCTGTATCGGAAAGTAATTGTTTATTTATTTCTTTTCGATAGAAGCAATATAAGCAGTGATATTATTTTTGGAATCTACATTTGAGACCACTACGGATCCCAAATGAGAGTTGAGCAAAAGAATAAAGAGGGAGTGAAAAGAGTACTAAATATGATCTTTGCAAAGTGATGTTTTAAAGTAAGAATAAATGCGAATAATATTGACTTATGTTGACTTCAAACAGAAATGCATTTTGATTAAACAACTTCTTTTTCTATAAATTAATTTTCATGTGTAAAGCCATAATATTTAAATGAGACAAGTTTTCATTACATTTAGACTATATGTAACAATTTCTTGGAAAAATAAAAAGATAACATCAATAGGTTATTGCGTATTGATATAAATTCATGAGTATGAAAAAACTTTTTTTACTAATTGTCTCTTTTTTTTTGATCTCAGGTACTGGGTTTTCTCAAAACAAAAGAGCGCGTGACTATGGCATTAAGATAGGTGTATTGAAAACAGGTACATTCAATGCTATTACGGATGTAAAAGGAGTTACGGTGGGACACACTACCCTGATCAAAGATGATGCGATCCGAACGGGTGTTACGGCTATAGTGCCTCACTCTGGAAATATATTTCAAATGAAAGTTCCTGCCGCTATTCATCTGGGGAATGGATTTGGAAAATTAGCTGGATACTCACAAGTAAAGGAATTGGGTAACATTGAAACTCCAATCATATTGACCAACACTCTGAGTGTTCCCAGAGCGTCTGATGCTTTAATAAGTTATACACTCCAACAAAAGGGTAATGAAAACATTCATTCTGTAAATCCTATAGTAGGCGAAACCAATGATGGATGGCTTAATGATATTCGGGGACGTCACCTCACAGAACAACATGTTCTTGATGCAATTAAAAACGCAAAAAACGGAATTGTAGAAGAGGGCAATGTAGGTGCGGGTACGGGAACAAGTTGTTTTGGTTACAAAGGAGGAATTGGTACTTCTTCTCGAGTGGTTCCAGAAAAATACGGAGGTTATACTGTAGGAGTACTGGTACAAACCAACTTTGGAGGTATCCTCCAAATCAATGGAGTACCTATAGCTAAAGTAATGGATAACTACCCCAGAAATTACAAATACGATGTAGATGGATCTTGTATGATTGTGGTGATGACTGATGCGCCATTAGATTCGAGAAATCTTGAGCGTTTGGCCAAAAGAGCCATGATGGGGTTAGCAAGAACAGGCGGAATCGCTTCAAATGGAAGCGGAGATTATGTGATTGCCGTATCTACAGCCAAGAATAACCAGATTCCTTATCAAAGCAAATCACTCATACTAGAAACCAATGAATTAAAAAATAATGCAGTTACTCCCCTTTTTCTTGCTGTAATTGAAGCAACTGAAGAAGCAATAATCAATTCTTTATTTGCAGCAACTACAATGACAGGCGTTAAGAATCACAAAAGGAAATCTATCCCAATAAATGAAATCATGAGTATTATGAAAAAGCACAATGCCGTGAAATAGCCTGTCGTTTCTGAATTTCTGCACATTCTCATTAATGAGATAAAATTCTAAAACGTTTTTTTACTATCTTGAGGATATGAAAAAACGAGCCTTTATCAAAAATCTGGGAGCCATTGGATTACTTCCTTTTAGCGACAGCTTCTTTAATTCATCAGCATACGCTTCCACGAACCTACCAAACCAATCTAATCTTTCTGAAAAAGAAAAATGGCAATTGATTCGAAGTCAGTACGACCTCCATCCAGACTTTATCAACTTGGAGAGCGGTTATTACAATATCATACCAAAACCTACTCTCGCCAAGCAAATTGAACATCTTAAGCGGGTAAATCTAGAGGGTTCATATTATATGAGGGAACACCGTTTTAAAGATAAAGATAGAATCACTGCTTCCTTGGCAGAATTTGTAGGGTGTGCAGCTGAAAATCTCGTTGTAACACGAAATACCACAGAGTCTTTAGATCTCGTCATTTCTGGTTTTCCATGGAAAAAGGGGGATGAAGCTATCTATGCGGTACAAGATTACGGTGCTATGCAAGTCATGTTTGAACAAGTAGAAAAACGTCATGGCATAGGTCTCCGAAAAGTATCTGTTCCAAACCACCCTGAGAACGATGAAGAAATCGTAAGGTTGTATGAAAATGAAATTACAGCTCAAACCAAACTGATCATGATCAGCCATATGATCAACATCACAGGTCATATTTTACCAGTCAAAAAGATTTGCCAGATGGCACACCGTTACGGAGTACAGGTCCTGGTGGACGGCGCACATTGTATTGGACATTTTGAGTTTAACATTGAAGATTTTGATTGCGATTACTATGGCTCTAGTCTTCATAAATGGCTCGCTACCCCGCTTGGTGCTGGTCTATTGTACGTCAAATCAAAACACATTCCCAATATCTGGCCTCTTCTTGCAGACCATGAAAAAGATCCAACAAAAATCCGAAGACTCAGCCACACCGGGACACATCCTGTAGCAACAGATCTGACCATCATTGATGCAATTTCTTACCTTAACTGGATTGGGTTAGAGCAGAAAGAAAACCGTTTACGCTATTTAAAAACCTATTGGCAAGAAGCCTTAAAGGACACACCAAATATTATCATAAACACCTCATTTGACCCATGGCGTAGTTGTGGAATCGGAAATGTGGGACTCAAAAATATGAAGCCTGCTATACTTGCAAAACGTCTTTTCGAAGAGTTCAATGTCTTTACGGTTGCCATAGACTATGCCAATGTAAAAGGTTGTCGAATTTCTCCAAATTTATTTACTACCAAAGATGAATTAGATACTTTTATTGACGCAATGAAAAAACTTAGTACGAGTTAACCTTATGAAAAAAAAACTCTTTTTTGGGTTCCCCATTTTAATCTTACTAATAGCTTGTGTTCAGAACACGGAAATAGAAGAAGATAGCTTGTGTGTGGACGAATCACTCATCGATGAAACAGCTGCCTGCTATTTGATTTATGCACCGGTATGTGGATGTGATGGAAAGACCTATTCCAACGATTGTATTGCAAGAACGAATGGGGTTTTGATTTTTGAAGAAGGTCCTTGTAAGTAAAGCCGATATGAAAGCCTTTACAGATTCAGAAATATTAAATCTACTCCCTCAGATACCCCAATGGAAATATCAAACGGGTTATTTAAAACGAGAACTAAAGTTTTCAGAGTTTACCAAAGCCATAACCTTCTTAAATCAAGTGGCCACTCTGGCAGAATCCCATCAACACCACCCCTTAATGACGAATAACCATAACCAACTGCTTATTCAGCTTAAAACCTTTGATGTAGAAGGTATATCAGAGAAAGATTTTGCTTTGGCAAAAGCGATCGACTCTATAGAAATTACAAAGGAGTAACAACTAGGTTTCTCCAACGAACCTTGATTCCTCCACCATCGTGGATTTGCAAAGCAATAGATCCTTTTCCTTCCCCTATTTTTTCGTCTTTTAAAGAAATCATGGGAGTACCGTTAAGCCAACTCTCGATTTGATCCCCAACTACACGAATTCGCATCGTATTCCATTCGCCCATCTTTAAGGCTTTGTCTTTTTCTTTTTCTGGCTTAATCAACCAACCTCGTCCATACGATTCATAAACTCCACCCGTATCATATCCCGGAGGAGCCACTTCAACCTGCCAGCCACTCACCTTGGTGCCCTCTACTGTAGAACGAATAAATACACCACTATTTCCATTTGATTCTTGTTTGAAATCAAGAGTCAAATCAAAATCGTCATAGTATTTTTTGGTGGACAAATAGCCATAAGCCTTATCGGGACCACTTTCACATACTAAAAGACCCTGATCTACATACCAAAGTTCAGTACCGTGGATATTCCAGCCTTCTAGATCTTTTCCATTAAACAATGATTCTTGTGCGAAAATCGGAAACGATAGGAAAAAGAAGATTAGGTATAAAGAAATTGTTTTCATCATTTGTAAGTTTTTTTCAATATATAGAATTTTCTCTAAGCGCAAAGTTGTTTTTTGCTTAAAAATAATAACTTGAAAGAAAAAAAATGATGAGAAAAATACTGTGTTTTCTAATTGTTAATCTAATCAGTTGGTATGGGTTGGCACAAATAAATCCCAACAATGTAGAAATTGTGCGAGATGCCTATGGCGTACCTCATATTTTTGCCAAAACAGATGCAGAAGTTGCTTATGGATTGGCATGGTCGCATGCTGAAGACGATTTCAAAACCATTCAAATTGGTTATTTAGCAGGAAATAATCTATTGAGTAAATACTTAGGTAATACTGGATTGGGTGCAGATTTTATTGCTCAATTTATTAGTTCAGAGGCTCTTTTTGAAGAACGCTATGAAACTGAAATCAGTCCAGAATACAAAGAAATTTTAAAAGCTTATGCTCAAGGCTTAAACCGTTATGCAGAAACTCATCCTAGAGAAGTTCTCGTAAAAGAACTGTTTCCCGTAAACGAAAAAAAGATGATTCGCTATGCCCAACTCCAGCTCTTTATTTCTTCAAAAGGAGATCAGTGGGTTTCTCGCATTATTAAAAATCAACTTGATTATAAATTCTCTCAAGAAGAACAGCACAGAGGGTCCAACACCTTTGCATTCAACAGTGCCAAAACTTTAGACGGAAATACCTATTTAGCAATCAATACACACCAACCACTAGATGGTCCCGTATCTTGGTATGAAGCTCATTTATGTAGTGAGGAGGGTACAAATATACTAGGAGCTTTGTTTGCAGGAAGTCCCAGTATTTTAATTGGTGCCAATGAAAATTTGGCGTGGTCGCATACGGTGAATCAACCCGATAAAACAGATGTTTTTGCTCTGGAAATGCATCCCAAAAATAAATTAAAATACCGGGTAGATAAGACCTATTTGACTCTTGAAACACGAAAGGCACAATTGCAAGTCAAGTTTTTGGGAATTCCCGTTAAAATTCAAAAGAAATACTATCATAGCATTTATGGACCTACCCTAAAAAATAAGCACGGTTTTTATGCTGTTCGTACTCCTGCCCTATTTGAAATTCGAGCTTTAGAGCAATGGTGGCGCATGAATAAAGCAAACAATTTTACTGAATTTTACAACGTCTTAAAAATGAAGGCTTTACCCGGGTACAACATTGGTTATGCAGATCGAAACGATACGATTTTTTATATTTCTAACGGACTGATTCCAAAACGCGCCAAGGGTTATGACTGGGAAAATGTAGTTCCAGGAAATACTCGTAAAACATTATGGACCTCAACTTATGACATTGAAGATCTGCCTCAGGTAATACAACCAAAGTCTGGCTATGTCTATAATGCTAATCATACCCCCTTCCGCGCTTCTGGTTTTCAAGACAATCCTGTTCAAGATAAATTTGAAACTCACATGGGTTTTGAAACCTATGACAACAACCGGTCCACACGATTAAAAACATTGATCGATCAATACGACCGTTTGGACTACAACGACTTTAAAAAGATAAAATACGACCATCAATATCCCAAACCCTATAGGTTTAATTGGATGAACATCGATTATTTAGATCAATTGGAATCCAAGCAATATCCTGAAATTGCAACTTTAATAGAACGTTTACAAAGTTGGGACAGAAAGGCCGCTGCCAATTCCCTTGGAGCTGGAACTTTTGCTGTATTTTACAACGAATTACGTCCATTTTATCGAAAAGTTCCTAAACCAAAAATTATTCCAGCATCATTCCTCATTGAAGCGCTGCGTAACACTAAAAAATACCTCTTAAAACATTTTAATACAACCGAGGTCACATTGGGAGATTATCAAAAGTTAGTTCGAGGATCGAAAGAACTTCCAATCTTTGGACTTCCAGACGTAATTACCGCAATGGCCGCAAGTCCTTATAAAAATGGAAAAGTTAAAGTAGTAAGCGGAGAATCCTATATTGAGTTGGTTCGTTTTACGCCAGAAGGACCAGAAATTGAATCGGTGATTTCTTATGGGAGTTCAGATCATCCAGATTCCCCCCATTACAATGATCAAATGGAATTATACGCACAATTCAAAACCAAGAAAATGACACTCGATAGAGAAACCATTTATAAAGAAGCAGAACGAATCTATCATCCTAAATAGGTTCAATATTGAATGGCAGCTGTGGCATTGACATACGTACTTTCATATTGACTGACAATGCTTTCTATATTAAACTGTTTTGCATGTGCTAGAGCTTGATTTTTAAACAATTGGTGTTGTGTTTCATTTTCTAGTAAGCGCAATGCATTTTGAACCATGTCTGCTGTATTTCCTATTTCGGATAAATAACCTGTAACCCCATGTTGATTCACCTCTGGAATCCCACCAGCATCTGAAGATATTACGGGTACACCATGCGCCATCGCTTCCAAAGCAGAAAGCCCAAAGCTTTCCTTTTCTGAGGGCAACAGAAAAAGGTCTGAAAAACACAAGATCTTATCGATTTCATTACTGTTACCTAAAAATAACACATGCTCTTGAAGTCCTTTATTTTTTACATATTCTAATGCTTTGATCTTTTCTGGACCTTCACCCACCATCATTAACTTAGAGCTCACCTTGGGAAGTATTCCTTCAAAAACAGCAATAACGTCCAAAATACGTTTTAGCGGTCTAAAATTACTAATGTGAGTAATGATTTTTTCTTCTTTATTGGCCAAAAGAGACCGTTCACAGGGTTTGCCTTTTGCTTTAATTTTATCTATATCAATAAAATTTGGGATGACTTCAATTTTCTTTTTGATTTCAAATAATCGTAAAGTGTCCTGTTTCAAACTTTCAGAAACAGCAGTTACCCGATCTGAATGATTGATACTAAAAGTCACTGCAGGACGATAAAACGGATGACTGCCTACTAAGGTAATGTCTGTTCCATGAAGGGTCGTTACTATAGGGATTTGAATGCCACTGTCCAAAAGCATTTTTTTTGCCATATAAGCGGCATAAGCATGGGGTATAGCGTAGTGAACATGTAGTACATCTATTTTGTGAGTTTTAACTACATCCACCAATCTACTGGAAAGTGCCAGCTCATAAGGTTGGTATTTAAATAAAGGGTAGTCTGGTACGTTGACTTCGTGATAACGAATATTAGGATCGTTCAAAGCCTCCAGACGGACGGGTAAATTGTAACTGATGAAATGGATTTGATGCCCTCTTTTGGCGAGTGCTCGTCCAAGTTCGGTTGCCACAACCCCACTTCCTCCAAAAGTGGGATAACAAACAATCGCTATATTCAAATTTGTATAATTTTATTGGATTAATGCTTCGTAAACACGCTCTTGTATGCGTGTGCGTATGTTATTTTTACTGAACGCAAAATCGTTGTTGGGATACGTTCTGTTAGCTAAAATAACAATAATTATTTCTTCGTCAGGATCTGCCCAAGTATAAGTACCGGTATAACCCGAATGACCAAAACTATTGTTTGAAACACATCCGCAAGTAGATTGGTGTTTCCCCTCGATTTGTGGTTTGTCAAAGCCAATTCCTCTGCGCCCACCACGGTCACAAAAATAGCAATAATTAAAGGCATCTATCACTTGTTTTTCTAGTAAATGAATTCCATTGTATTTCCCTCCCTGAAGATACATTTGCATCATTGCTGCTACCGCATAGGCATCGCCAAAAAGTCCGGCATGACCCCCTACTCCATTTTGCATGGCTGCTCCCATATCGTGAACTGTACCATGCAATTCAGTATGCCTAAAATAGTCGTCGATCTCTGAAGGAACAATTTCGTCTTTTGAAAAAACTTCTAAGGGTCGGTAAGTAATGCGTTTTAAACCCAGTGGGCGAAACACTTTTTCTTGCACCAACAGATCAAACTCCATTCCACTTTGGCGTTCAAAGTACTTTTTAAGAATGTAAAAAGGGAAATCTGAATATTTAGACTCTTCAGAATCCAGCAACACACTTTCTTTGATTTGGTCATAAATTTCTTTCTCAAAATCCGATTTTAAAAACAAATTTTGGGTGACAGGAAGTGCGAATTTTTTTGAAGACTTTGTTTGATACATCGATTTATCTGGAAATCCTTTAGCGTTCAGTGTTTCTTTATAAAAGGGAATCCAAGGAAATAGATAAGCTTGATGAGAAAGCATTTCTTTTAAGGTTATTTTTGCTTTGTTGGAATCGCTCCATTCTGGCAACAACTCTTCTACAGTTGTCTCCAAGGTCAGTTCTCCCGCAGCAACAGCCTGCATAACCAATGGTAAAGTTCCTAAGATTTTTGTCAATGAAGCCAAGTCATATATCGCATCTGAGCGAACGGGTTGTGCTTTTTTATAGGTATGATATCCGAAATTCTTATCGTAAATAATTTTATTCTTTCGAGTGACTAGAATTCGCATTCCTGGGGTCATCATAGAGTCAATTGCAATTTGAGCAAGGCTATCGGTTCTTTTCAATCGTTGTGAATCAAATCCTAAAGAAATAGGGGAAGCATACCCCAAACGTTGTGGTACGCTCAAATCGATTCCTGACCCTTCTTGAAAAGATGTTGAAACATTTACAGGAAGTCTTCCACTGAGGGTATGAGCTCCAAACAATGCATCAGCACTGAGTTGCTGAGACTGAATACTGTTTTGATAACTCATAAGGAGCGCATCTATACCTTTTATTTGTTCCAATGGTGCAAGTGCGTAAGGTTTTACAAAAACATCTAAAATCAAGGTTTTGTGTTGTGCTAGTTCAGAAATCAGTTTAAGCTCTTCTTTTGAAAAATCTGATGCCTTCCAAGGAGTATCATTGGAACGATGAAAACTCACAATGAGCGTATCAATACTTGTGGTTTTTTCCAAAGCATTAGAAACAGTAACACCTTTTAAACTTTTGATAGTTCCGTACTTCTTCAATTGATTTATAAAAGAGGTACTAGGTGCCTCTCCTAAAGCGATATGTCCCACCAGTTTTGTGCTTTTCAGGGGCAGTAGCTGATTCTTGTTTTTCAATAAGGTCAAGGCCTTTCCCATTGCCTCGTAATACAAATATTCATCTTCAACTGTATTCAAATCTTCTATTAAGTTAGCAGTAGCTATGGGATGGTAATCATGTAAGCCTACTTTATATTTTGCTTTCAATATTTTTTTAACTGAATGAGAGAGACGTTCTTCAGAAATAATTCCTTTATAAAATGCAGTTTCAATAGCTTGAATTCCTTTAGGGATATCATTCGAGATAAGCAAGAGATCGTGACCCGCAAGAAAAGCGGTTAGATCAATGTTCTGAACTTTAGAATATTCGGAAACCCCTTTCATATTTAGTGCGTCGGTGACGACAAGTCCTTGAAAGCCCAATTGTTTCTTTAAAATATCTTGAATAACATCTTTGGAAAGTGAAGTAGGCAATCCTTCCTCTGAAATACTGGGCACATTTAGATGGGCAACCATTACTGAAGAAAGTCCATCGCGAATCAACTGTCTATATGGCTCTAATTCGACCTGCTGGATACGTTCTGCAGAAAAAGCGACTGTAGGAAGGGTTTTATGTGAATCTTGAGCCGTATCTCCATGTCCTGGAAAATGCTTTCCCGAAGTAAGAATATCCGCATCGTGATGACCTAGCATTACTGCCCTAGCTTGACGGCTTACACGATTTGAAGATGCACCAAACGAACGATTCCCTATAATTGGATTTTTAGGATTGGTATTAATATCAAGTACAGGACCAAAGCTGTAATGTATCCCCAAGCGTTTTTCTTGCATTCCCATACGCTTTCCGATCGCTCTGAGAAGAACGGTGTCTTGTACTGCGCCCAATGTCATAGGCCAAGGGAAAGGTTGCACCGAATCCAATCGCATTGCTACACCCCACTCCGCATCCATAGCGATTAATAAAGGTGTTTTCGATGCAGCTTGAAAACTATTGAGCCAATGAGATTGTCCTACAGGACCTCCCAAAGAAAAAACCAAACCACCAAGTTTGTGTTCTTTTATAAGATCTAATGTATACCTGTAATGCGAACTGTCTTTTTCAGTAAAAACCATAGGCATAAACAACTGACCTATTTTTTCTTTTAGTGTCATTTGAGTGTAGAGACTATCCACCCATTGTTGTTGCCCTTTTAAATCCTCTTTGACCAAAAGTGGATCGGGTGTTTGCCCCAAAAGGAATATGGGGAAAAGAATGTATAAGTAGTTCCAAAATTTCATCAAAATAATATCAATTAATATTGTAAAACACTCATTTAATAAAGCGATTGTGCCAACTGTCACCAGCGGGAACCTCCCAAAACTGTTTGTAATCCCCTACAGTGTTCACCAGGTTATTGAATACTATGGTTTCTTTTGAAACCGATTTGGCTTTTGCCATTTTAATAAATTCATTTAGGGGCTTGTATGCCAAAAAAGCACCCTGTCGGAAAGTGACATTCATCTTGTCCAATAACACCAAATCGAATTGTTTTTCCAATTCTTGGATAAAACGCACGGAAGCATCAATAGAGCAGCCACTGGCTTGGGCTGAGTACTGATTGACTCCAATTACTATGAAACGATTGTAGCGCAATTCAAATCCAGCTTCTAAATCTTGACTGTGGGCAGTCCATTGGGATAAAAACTGTGTTAAAGCGTCTTGTACTTCTGCCTGTTCCGCTCCTGAAAAAGAACGATGAGCGGGATAAATCCAAATCCGAGCATCATTGGGTAGGGAATCAAAAGGTACTATCATGACTATAAATCGTTGGCTTTAGCAATCAATTCTGCAATATCCATAACCTGGAGCTTATCTTCTTGCTCTTTATTTTTTACTCCATCGGTCATCATGGTGTTACAAAAAGGACAAGCGGCTGCTATTATATCGGGCTGTATCTCTATCGCCTGTTCTGTTCGTTCGATATTGATTTCTTTATCACCTGCTTCAGCATCTTTAAACATTTGTGCTCCTCCTGCCCCACAACACAAACCCTTGGACTTACAAGATTTCATTTCCACCAATTCAGCATCTAATTTTTTAATTAAATCTCGAGGGGCTTCATAAATGTTATTTGCGCGCCCTAGATAACAAGGATCATGAAAAGTTATGCGTTTTCCTTTAAAAGTTCCTCCTTCTATCTGTAGCGTTCCCGATTGGATCAATTTCTTTAAAAACTGAGTGTGGTGCATGACTTGATACTGTCCTCCTAACTCAGGATACTCGTTTTTCAAAGTATTGAAACAGTGGGGGCAGGTGGTTACAATTTTTGTTACCCCATATTGGTTTAGGGTATTGATATTTTGCATGGCCTGCATCTGAAATAAAAACTCATTTCCGGCACGTTTGGCAGGATCTCCTGTACATGTTTCTTCTGTTCCCAATACGGCAAAATTGGTTTGGGTTTGAATCAGAATTTTTGCAAAAGCTTTAGTGATTTTCTTTGCACGATCGTCAAAACTTCCCGCACAACCTACCCAAAAGACTACTTCGGGTTTCTTACCTGCTGCAGCTAGATCTGATAATGTGGGAATGTTTAGTTTCATTTTCTATTTTTGAGGTTGTCCGTCGTCAAACACTTCGATAGTTACTTCTTTTTCTATCAAATCAGTAAACTTTCCATTGTATCGTGTTGCCTTTACTAAATGATTGTCAATCCAATGGTAATTTCCTCCACGAGGTTTACCCATGAGTAAACTGTGATACTTAAATCCATTGTTTTTAAGCCAAGTTTCAGTTACCTTTCTGTGCAACTCTAGACGTGAAGTGAAAAAACAAATCAAATGCCCTTCATCAAACCACCTATTTAGTGTTTCTAAAGCATCGGGGTATAATTTTGCTGTTGCCATCCGTTCGGGTTCTTCGTTGGGAATGTCGTCGCAGATGGTACCATCGATATCAACTAAATAATTTTTAATTCCCTCAGGGAGCACAGGGCTAATCAATTCCCCATCTTCTACTTTTTTGTGTAAATAACTTTCTGCTTCTTCGCGTTGCATTTTGTTTGAATTAAATTAATCGTCATTTGCCCATTGCAAACGATCTTGGTTACTAAAAGGCCATGGAGCTCCATTATTTTCAATATTCGACATCATAGTGTTTAGGGCAGCAGGGGCAGCTGATTTTTCTAATGTCAGATATTGCCTCATATCCATGATGATAGATAAAGGATCTATGGCTATTGGACATGCCTCAACACATGCATTACAGGAAGTACAAGCCCAAAGCTCCTCAGGACTAATATAGTCGTTTAATAATTGTTTTTCGTCCGTTATAAAACTTCCTTTGTTGACATTTAAATTGTTGCCTACTTCCTCCAATCGATCCCGAGTTTTCATCATGATGGCTCGTGGAGATAATTTTTTTCCAGTTAGGTTTGCGGGACATACATTGCTACAACGACCACATTCTGTACAACTATACGCATTCATCAGTTGCACCCAATTGAGATCAAATACATCTGTAACGCCAAATTTATCTGGTGGGGTACTTGCTTCATTACCTGAAACTGCTTCGGGGTTAAGCATATATTGCACCTCATTTTTGATATGAGGATTAACTTCAAATTTTCCTTTTTCTTCTAAATTGGCAAAATAAGTATTGGGAAATGCCAAAAGGATATGCAAGTGTTTGGAATAGTAGAGATAGTTTAAAAAGATCAAAATTCCTACAATATGAGCCCACCAAAAGCTGCGTTCTAAAAGCACCAGAGATTCCACTGAAAAATTCGCAAATAAAGGGAGTAGATATTGTGATATGGGGAAACTGCCTGCTTTGATGTAAGGGTCTATTTCTGCTTGTTGTAAAAGAGAATCTGTAGCATTCATCGATAAAAACAACACCATGAGCACCACCTCAAAATAGAGTATAATATCAGCATCATTTTTTGGCCAGCCTTTCATTTCTGGTTTCCAAAAACGTTGAATTTTGATCACATTTCGACGTGTCCAAAAAATGAATACCGCAATCAGTACCAAAAATGCCAGCACTTCAAAGGAGGCCATTAAAAAATTGTAAAAACTCCCTAAAAATGGAGCAACTATTCGATGACTACCCGTGAGGCCATCCAAAATAATTTCGAGTAGTTCAATATTGATAAGAACAAAACCTATATACACAACCAAATGAAGTAGTCCAGATATAGGACGTGAAACCATTTTAGATTGTCCAAAAGCAACACGCAACATGTTTTTAAAACGGAGCTTTGGCTGGTTGGAACGATTAACCTCTTTTCCAAGCTTGATGTTTCTAATAATACGTTTGAGATTGCGTGCAAAAAAGCCCACCCCCGCAGCTAACAAAATGAGAAAAATCAAATTTGGCAGATAGGCCATGGGTTTTATTCTTTCGTGTTTGGTTTGTCTTTTCGTCCAAAAATTGAAAAATGCACATAGCGTTTTGGATGCTCTTTCAAGTCTGTTAAAAACGCATCTAAAGCTTCTGATGAGCTAACTAAATTCTCATAAAGAGTCTGATCATTGATCAACATCCCAGCAGAACCTTCGCCCGATTCCAGTCGTTCAATAATTTGTTTCAGCTTTTCCGAAGTAGCTTCAAAGTTTTTAACTGTAGCAGTAAGTGGCATTTGATTTAGCGAGTCAGTAAGTTGAGTTAGATTTTGAGTAACGTCATCTAAGTTATTTAAGGTACTATTAAAACCCTTTTCATTGGCTGTAACGATTCTATTTACGCTGGAAGAAAGTGCATTAATGTTCTTTACCGTAGAAGATAATCCTTCCAAAGTAGCTTTGAGGTTATTTTGCGTATCGTAGTTCATTATATTACTTACCCCTGCAAAGAGTGAGTCTGCCGAGGTAAGCAGCCCTTCAATTTTGTCTTGAAGCGGTGCTATTTGCTGGTTGATCAATTCGGTTAAACCGGGTTTAATTTCTGAAGGAAGCATATCGTCGTCAGCAACTATCCCAGCAGCTGCGTCGTATTTAGGAAGTATGGCAATGGCTTTTCCGCCAATTAAACCTGCCTCATAAAGCTGGGCAATACTTTGATTTGAAAAAGCCAAATCTTCTCTAAGGGTAAAAGTAACTTTGATTTTATCATAATTTTCATCAAAATCAATAACACGAACCTTACCCACATTCATTCCGCTAATAGTGACATTTGCTCCTACAACCAATCCTTCTACATCACTGTAGAGCGCATGCACTACTTTTTCTTTACTCAGCAGAGATGAACCCTTGAGGTAATTGAATCCAAAAAAGAAAATTAGGATTGTTCCAATAATGAAAAATGCAGTTTTTAATTCGCGAGAGAGGTTCAATTTATTTGTGTTTAGATACCTAACAAATTTAAAAATAATTTCTTGAACAGCCTCATTTAAAGTGATCGAGTGCCTCGCTAATTGTAATTTTTTTATCCCCTTCAAAAGCTACGATAAAAGCTTTGGTGTATCCTTTTTGTTTTGCTTCTTGCAAGCGTTCTTGAGCTTGAGTATAGGTAGGGCTTTCACTAAAATAATAGCGATATAGTTTTCCAGATTTAACAAGAGAAAGTTCTTTTAAGCCTTTAAAATTATAAGGTTTTAAATCCACTTTTTTCTTACTTGCAGCAATTTGAATTTTAAACTTTATATCTATTTCCACAGTTTTTGGAGCTATTTCTTCCTCTTCCTTTTCTATGACCAGAGTTTCAGATTGAAAACTGGTGTTCCGACTTTTTCTGAAATTAATGATGGCCTTAGAAATAGCGCTTGCCATATCGTCTTGACCTTTTTTTGAATTTAAATAAGCTCCTTCTCTTGGGTTGGTCAAAAACCCAGTTTCAACCAAAACACTGGGCATGTAAGTATATTTCAAGACAACAAAACCGGCTTGCTTTACCGTTCGATCTTTGCGGTTCAGATTGCGAACAAAACTATCCTGAATTGTCTGAGCGGCGACAATACTTTGATCCAAATAGGTTTCTTGCATCAGCAACAGACTGATTACTGACTCTGGATCGTTAGGATCAAATCCATCGTAGTTTTTTTCATAGTCTTCTTCCAAAAAAATCACAGAATTTTCTTTTTGAGCTACTTTAAAATTTCGCTCATTAGCATGAAGTCCCAAAACAAAAGTTCCAGCACCATAAGCTTTAGGTGATGTAAAAGCATCACAATGAATGGAAACAAAAAGATCTGCATTCGCTTTATTGGCTATGCTAGCCCGCTGTGTTAATTCCACAAAAACATCTGTTTTTCGAGTATATATCACTTTAATTTCAGGAATTTTTTCAAGTAACTTTCCTGTTTTTAAAGCGATATTAAGTGCGATTTCTTTCTCTGAAAAACCCGTTCCAGGTCTGCCAGGATCTTTTCCGCCATGCCCTGCATCTAAAACGACGACGAAAGGTTTTTCCTGGGCGCCCATCTGAATGGGATTTGCCAAAACAAAAAGCAAAAGTAAGAGCTTAAAAAAAGATTGCTTTTTTATGTTTGGGAAAGAAAAAGAATAAGACAGTAAATCTTGATGCATCCTTAAAATTATCATTAATTTTGATGGTTTAAACCGACCACAACAAATTTAGGGTTTATCACTTTGCAAACAAAGTTTTATCATATAGCTTCTTTTATCTTTTTCTTCGGAATAACATTTTCCTTTGGACAAAATGGCGAACAAAATCCTGACCAAAAAATACTTTTGGATAGCATCAATAAAGTGCCCAAGAAGCCTTTACTTTTGGCCAAAGTAAAATATAATGCGAAAGATTGTGTTCAAATCAACCGCAAAGAAAACAAACTCATTTTATACGATGAAGCCGAATTGTATTATCAAGATATCGAGTTGCGCGCCGGAATAATTATTTTGGACTACAAAACAAACGAAGTCAATGCAGGTCGGATTGAAAAAGATTCTGTACTGGTACAATATCCCTTTTTCAAACAAGCCAGTAATGAGGTAAACCCCGATTCCATTCGCTTTAATTTTGACACCCAAAAAGCGCTGATTTGGAATTCTAAATCTGGACAAAATGGGATGGATATCTTTGCTTCATTAACAAAAAAACAAAACGACTCTACCTATTATATTAAAGATGCACGAGTCAGTACCGCTGGGAAACTGGTTGGTGATGAGGAAGAGGGGATTGACTATTACTTTAAAGTTAGAAAAGGTAAAATTATACCTGGTGGAAAAATCATTACAGGATTTACCAATATGTTTATCGCAGACGTCCCTACCCCTGTGGGACTTCCTTTTGCCTATTTCCCTTCAACGCAAACCAAAGAATCTGGATTCATCATACCTTCCATCGGCGAAAGTAATTTAAGGGGATATTATGTTCAAAACGGAGGGTACTACTTTGCTCTTTCAGATTATTTTGATTTGTCTCTTATTGCAGATTATTACACCAATGGGAGTTATGGATTTCGAGGAGATTCACAGTACAACAAGCGTTATAAATTTAGAGGAAATTTTAGTTTTCGCTATGAAAATTTAATTACCGAATCGCGTGGTTTACCCGATTATGCCAAATCTACGGTATTCAATGTACGATGGTCTCATTCTAAGGATCCTAAAGCCAGTCCTAACGCTACCTTTTCTGCTTCTGTAAACTTTGGAAGTAGCGATTATTTTAGACAGTCTATCAATCAACTGAATTCACCAAACTTTCTAAACAACAATTTAAGCTCCTCTATCTCCTACTCCAAATCCTTCCCTGAGTATCCTCGTGTGAATGTTTCGCTTACTACAGCCATGTCTCAAAACTCACAATCAAAATCGGTAAACCTGACTTTACCGACATTACAAGCCACCATGGAGCGGATCTTTCCTTTTGCTCCAAAAGTAGGAGCCAAAAAAGGCTTTTTCCAAAACATCAATTTTCAATATTCAGGACGTGCAGAAAATCGTATCATCACTACAGAAGAGGCTTTATTTGGGCCAAATATGTTTGATAATGCAAAATCGGGAATGAAACATTCGATTCCGATAAGCACTAATTTTAAACTGTTCAAATACCTCAGCATGACCACAAGTGCTAACTATGAAGAGGTTTGGACACAGAATACAGTACGCTTTCGAGATTTTGATCCCATAACCAATACCCCTGCGGTAAAAGATACAATTGGTCAGATTGGCGCTTTTCGGCAATACAGCCTCAATGCATCTTTAGGTACTACCATTTACGGTACATTTAATTTTGGAGAGGATAAAAAAATTCAATCTATACGACATACCATTCGTCCTAGCATCGGATATTCAAATCGACCAAGTTTTGAGCAGTACTATGACACCTATATTGTTGATGCAGAAGGAAATACCGCAGAATACACTCGCTATCAGAACAGTCTTTTTGGAGTTCCAGGAAGGAATTTGTCCAACAATATGAACATTAGCGTAGGAAATAATTTTGAAGCAAAAGTTAAGGATAAAGATTCTACCGCTACGGAACTAAAAAAAATAGTGCTACTCAACAATTTAAATATTAGTACTTCTCATAATTTTGCTGCAGATTCATTGCGTTGGAGTCCCTTTAGGATGAGTACTGGCCTTTCGCTATTAAAAAGTAAAATGAGTATCAACATGGGAGCTACTATGGATCCTTACGCACTTAGTGAAAACAAAATTAGAATAAACACCTATAACATTGCGAATGGGGGTGGACTCTTAAGGTTGACCAGTGCGAATGTGAACTTAAACTATTCTTTTTCAAGTACACAATTGGAGGGGGACAATGACAACGAAAATGAACTTAATCAAAGAGAGGCCACTTCTGGAGGAGGGCGAGAAGATGACTTGTTTGGTAAGGCCGAAGATTTTTCAGATAGAAGAATGAACGCTGAGGATGATACTCCAGCTCCAACATATCCTAGTTACCGATCCAAAATTCCTTGGAATTTAAAACTTGCATATTCTCTCACCTACAACAACAGTAGAGGGCAACGTGATTTTAGTAATAATTCACTTATGTTTTCAGGTAATGTGGATTTGACTCCCAAATGGAAAGTGGGAGTGTCCTCAGGTTATGACTTTAAAGGAAAGGGCTTTACCTACACCCAACTGCGTTTTGATCGAGATCTAAACAGTTGGCGGCTTAACTTCAGCTGGGTTCCGTTTAGTGATCGTGCATCATGGAATTTTTTTATTGGGATAAAATCAGGCTTGCTGAGTGATATTAAATACGAAAAACAAAGCGAACCCAACCGCACCTATTAAATCATTTAAAATCACTATTTTTAAATAAATCTTTACAGTTGAAAAAACAAATCATCACTACTCTCAATGCCCCAGCACCAATAGGTCCTTACAACCAAGCTGTAAAAGTGGGAAATACGCTTTATATTTCTGGGCAAATTCCACTAATCCCAGCTACTATGGAACTCTTCAGCGGAACCATCAAAGAAGAAGCACAATTGGTAATGGAACACCTCCAAGCAATATTAGAGGCTGCAGAAATGAATTTTGAACACGTGGTTAAAAGTTCTATTTTTTTGGATGACATGAATAATTTTGGTGAGGTCAATCAAGTGTATGGAGCTTATTTTGACAACGAGCTTGCTCCCGCTAGAGAAACTGTAGCTGTAAGTACACTTCCCAAATCTGTTCGAATTGAAATCTCTATGATTGCTGTTAAATAACAACAGCTATCCCCCTACTCCAAAAGGTTGATGTGGTATTTGACTAACTCGTCTATAGGACGTTGAACGATGCGACCCATAGTCAATCCTTTTTTTTCTAAGGCCGTTTTGATTTCGTCTTTCAAGAAAAAGGAAATGGAACCAATGAAGTGAATTGGAACCTCGGTTGCATTATCAAATTGAAGAATCTGGTGATCAATAAAACGTTTTAAACCATTTTTGATAATCTTTTGAAACCGTTTGTTATCCTTATGTTTGATCAAAAATTTGGAAAAAGTTGCCAAATAGGTATTTGGATTTTCTCTGCGATAGATATTCTCTTTAATAGTATTGGGATGAAGATCGTATTCCTTTTCAAATTCCTTTGCCAAAGACTTGGGCATAGTATTGAAATAATAACTTCTAATCAATTGCTTTCCATAAAAATTTCCACTCGCCTCATCCATCAAAATATAACCCAAGGAAGTAATGCGTTGCTCAATTGCACTCCCATCAAAATAAGTACAATTAGAGCCTGTGCCCAAAATACACACGATAGACTTTTCGTTTGGTTTCGCAGCTGCATAAACAGCCGCATAAGTATCCTCTTTAATTGTTTTATCAGCGTGGGTAAAAATCTCATCAAAAACCTTAAGTATGCGTAATTGAGGGGATTCTATACCACAGCCTGCTCCATAAAAATAAAGATGAGTTACCTTATTCCTGTTTTGATACAGGTCGTAATTATTGATGATTCTTTCTTTAAGGATAGCACTAGAGAGCACCTGCGGATTAAGTCCCAGTGTTTGTGTGGAGAATAATACCTTACCATTGGCATCTACAGAGATCCAATCCGTTTTGGTAGATCCGCTATCAACAACTAAAATCATTTAAAAAAAGATTAAAGCTGGTTGATATGTTTTGCAAGATCAATGAGTTTGTTGGAATAACCACACTCATTGTCATACCAAGATATGATTTTAAAGAATTTTGAGTTTAATTCCATTCCAGCACCGGCATCAAATATAGAAGTGCGTACATCACCCACAAAATCTTGAGAAACCACAGCTTCTTCGGTATAACCCAATATGTTTTTTAAATCTGTTTCGGAATGCTTTCGCATTACCGATTTAATTTCTTCGTAAGAAGTTTCTTTTTCAAGTCGTACGGTCAAATCTACTACAGATACATTGGCGGTAGGTACCCTAAATGCCATTCCGGTTAACTTTCCTACCAAAGCAGGAATCACTTTCGTAACCGCCTTGGCAGCTCCTGTGGAAGCGGGCATGATATTCACTAGCGAACTTCTTCCTCCTCTAAAGTCCTTCTTTGAAGGGCCATCTACGGTAAATTGGGTTGCAGTAGTAGCATGAACGGTAGTCATTAGCCCTTCTTGAATCCCAAAATTATCGTTGAGCACTTTTGCAATCGGAGCTAAACAGTTGGTGGTACAGGACGCATTAGATACAATGGTTTGGTCTGCCGTAGCATCATTGTGATTTACACCCATAACATACATTGGGGCATCTGCAGAAGGGGCAGAAATTACTACTTTCTTAGCTCCACCATCAATATGAAGTTGCGCTTTTTCTAACGTGGTGAAAATTCCTGTACATTCTGCTACGATATCTGTATTCAAACTGCCCCAGCCAATTGCAGCGGGGTCGCGTTCTGCAGAAATACGGATAGTTTGACCGTCTACAACTAGATTGTTTCCTTCCACTGAAACTGTACCTTGGTATTTGCCATGTACGGAATCATATTTTAAAAGATATGCTAAGTGATTCACATCCAACAAGTCATTGATTCCCACGATTGTAACATCAGATTGTTTCATTGCCGATCTAAATACAAGTCTTCCTATTCTTCCAAATCCGTTGATTCCTATTTTAATTGCCATGTTTGTAATTGTTTATTTTGAATTGAGTTATAGAGAGAGTATGTCCGATACTCTGATTAAGTTTTTATTAATTTCTGATTTCCCTTTTATCGCTTTGCTTAAAGGGGTCAATATCATTTGATCTTCTTTGAGCCCTACCATCACGTTTGAATTTCCGTCTTTGAGTGCTTCTACTGCATGAACGCCCATTCGCGAAGCGAGTACCCTGTCAAAACAACTAGGGCTTCCACCGCGTTGCATATGTCCTAAAACCGATACTCGAACCTCATAGTGAGGCATGTTTTTTTCTACATATTCTGCAATTTCAAAAACATTTTTTCCTGTTTTATCACCTTCAGCAATGACCACTATACTAGAGGATTTACCTGATTTTTCACTTCGGCTAAGCGATTCCAATAACCGTTCAAGTCCCATGTTTTCTTCTGGGATCAGAATTTCTTCCGCACCTGCGCCAATTCCTGTGTTTAAAGCAATATGTCCAGCATCTCTTCCCATTACCTCGACAAAAAAGAGACGATTATGAGAAATGGCTGTATCGCGAATTTTATCTATTGCACCAATTACGGTGTTTAATGCTGTATCGTAACCAATAGTGTGGGAAGTTCCAAAAATATCATTGTCAATCGTTCCTGGAACACCAATGACAGGAATGTCAAATTCTTTTTGAAAGATCATAGCTCCTGTGAAAGAACCGTCACCACCGATGACAACCAAGGCGTCAATTCTGTGTTTTTGAATAACACTAAATGCTTTTTTTCTCCCTTCGGGCGTACGAAATTCAAGACATCGTGCAGATTTTAGTACAGTACCCCCTTTGTTGATGATATTGTTAACGCTTCTAGGATTCATCTCCTTGGTTATATCATCTATTAGACCTTGATACCCTCTATAAATAGCAACACATTCCATGTCGTAAAAAGCTGCGGTTCGAACTACGGCTCGTACAGCCGCATTCATCCCTGGGGCATCACCCCCCGAAGTTAGGACTCCGATACGCTTAATTGATGTACTCATGAGTTTGGTTTCGCTGCAAATTTAAATATTAAATCCACAGTACACCAACTCCCATTGAAATTTTACAAAATTCCTTAAAAATGTCATAAATCTGTTTTTTTGACAAATTTTATCAGATCTTTTTTACCGCTTTGCTGTGCTTTGTCTGTAATCTCTGAGTCGCTTTTAGTTTGTGACGTTATTTTCTGAATCAACTCCTTAAACGTGTTGAAATCTACATTATAAGACAGTCCTACCCCCTGAGTATAGCCCAATTCATCTCCTATGTACCGAAATTCATTTTCCCTATTAAACACTTTGGCTCGAAGAGAACCTTCTTCATTGAGTATAAAATCAATTTGAACATTCCCTACAATTAGCGTTTGCTCTAGTCCTCCTACGGGTACTCCAATTTTCCCGTTTAATAAGATTTTATCACTGATTTGAGTAGAAAGAGTAAACCCTAGGCGATCCTCTGTAGCAATGTCCAACAAAGCACTTTTATCTCCTTGTAAGTAATCAATCCCAACTTTGAGTTTATCGTTTTCTTCACTGATTAAATTACTGACAATATCCGAAGCTTTTTGGTATAGATTGTTAGTGATCCCTTGCATAGAGACACTAACTTCATTAATAAAAATTCCTTGAGACAATAGCGAAATTGCCTGCAATTGACTTCGCTGTGGGTCAGCAAGTCGATAATTAATTTCAGAGGCTACTGTACCACTGGTATTCGGAAATCCTATTTCGAAAATGGGATCGTCTGGCTTTAATAGATTTCCCTGAAGACGAATCAGTACCTCAGTAGGAATTTTTTTGTTAAAATTGGGGTTATCCAACAAGAGTGCGGGATTGGCTCCTCCAGGAACATCATACACAGCTTCTAAATCCATTTGAGCCTCCAATGGATTGCCTTCCCATACAATAGTTCCTCCTGGCTTTACATCAAACTTCTTATCGATTACCCCTAAATTCTTAAAATTATAAATTCCATCGTAGGTAATAAAATCACCCCACATATTGAACTTTCCGAGAGTGTTGACTTCCATTAATAAATTTCCTGCTCCTCTTCCGCTGAGGTAACTGCCTGTTTCTTGATCAATTACAATTTCTACAGCAGCCTTATTGTTAACATCTAACTCAAACTCCAACTCCAATCCCTTGACTTCTTCGATGCGTTGAGGTTGATTTTCCTCTTGCCTTCTGTCCTTAGCGTATTTATTGACAAAACGCACAAATGAAGTATCGGACAAACCGTAATTTTCTGACCAAGGTATCTTCAAGGAAGTCCCCTCTTCTGTTGCCCCTTGCAGAGAAATTTGTAGTGCTTTTGTAGGGCCTTGAAGCTTTACAGAACCCTCTAGAAACCCTTGCCCAAAAAATAAAGATTCTGGTTCTTGTTTGGTATTGAGTAACAACATACGTTCGGAATTGATTTCTAGATCTGCAACCCAATTAGAAAAATTGGTGTGCGAAAAATTACCATTCAGTAGAGCTGTTGTTCCATGATCGGTATCATTGAGCACTACCCTGTCAAAATTAAAGTTCTGATTACTTAGACCTACTTTTGTGGATTCAATTTCATAATCCAAATTGAGAAATGGTATAGCAAAACCTCCCTTGGTCCATAGCAAACTTCCCTCGTGTTTTAAACTTTTTAAAGCCCCCCAAAGGGTAACGTCTCCTGCTACTTTACCTCGTATTTGGTTGAGTGCTTTTTTGCCTAAAGGTGAAAGAAAGGCCAAGTCTAATTCATTAAAATTCAAATTGAAATTTAAAATCGGATCCTCTAATCCCTGCCAAAATCCCCTTAACCCTACTGTTTTTTGATCTGATTTTGTTACCTCCAAATTGGCAAAATAATTATTGATTTGTGTATTTCCCCGTGCTTCTAGAAATAAGTCGCCTAATCCTTCTCCGTTAATTTTCAATGAATTAATATTCGCATCAATCCCCAATTGATTTTCCTCTGTAGAGCGCATGATACTGATCTCCAAATTCGCATTCCCACCCATAGCAAAGGTAGAAGGTGAAGGAAGTATATTTTCAATTATAAGATTCTGAACATCCAGTTCAACATCAAAGGCATCAGAACTCTTATACATTCCCGATAAAGCAATGGATTGACTTCCAGAAGAGGCTTTTAGTGCACTCAAACGGATTTGTTTATTTTCGGGATAGAAGCTCAATTTTTGTTGATTAGTATTGTTCCGATTGATTGTCCAGGTATCACTTCCCAAGGGAACCACGGATTTTTTTACAATAAAATGTGAATTTCCATTGGGTTCTCTGGTATGATGGAAGTTGACATCAAACGGGGTTTTTAATTCCGATGCACTTTCAAATTCTGAGCGAAAGAATAAGGTGTCTCGCCGTCGAGTACTGATCAGATTAAAGTCTTTACCCTTAAAATAGTTGTGAGAAACTTGAGCTACACTTAAGAAAGTATTATAAATCGGATTTTTTGTATCGACCTGAAAATGGAGCTGTTGAAACTGGATATCCTGATATCGTAAAAGTGGTGCATCCAACACAAATTGACTCCTTCCTTCTTCTGCATTAATTCTTCCATTAAGTGTTATATTTTCCGAAATGGAAAAACTGGGATATAGTGCGTCTAGGAGTTTTTTATAAATTTTTAATTTGAAAGATACCTTTTGATCTTCTGCCACCTCTTTGTCTGGCAGAAAAGGATAGACTTGATGAAAGGTATGTTGCAACAAAGCGCTTAGTTTAGAGGTTTCAAACTGCCCTTTGGCTTCTGCAGCAATACAATCGTTGTTATCTATTTTTAAGAGGGTTTGATTTTCTTCTATTTCCTGAAGAATGGTCATCGGGTTTAATGCCACCGTTTGTTTGTCGTTTTCTATAGAAGCAGAGGATATTTTGATTTCTCCTTCTAATTCATCCAAACGTTTTCCGCTAAAATTGGACAGAATGACTCCTTTAAAGCTTCTCTTTCCTTCGCCTAATTGTAAGCCCAAAGAATTTAAATCCCATTGATTTACATTGGCCAGTAATGTAGTTTGGGGGGGGGCTACACGATAATTGTACAAAAAATCACTCTTTAGTGAAATAGGTACAGAATTGACACTCAACGTGTTTCTTACTTGTTGCTCTTCTAGTTTTCCTTCCAAAGAAATTCCATTAATTGAGGTCTTAGAAGAGTTTAAAGAAGCATCCTCTACCCACCAAGAGAGTTGTGGATTGTCAAGCTCAGAAAAATCTCCTCGAGCTCTTACTTTTCCACCAAAATAGGCTTTCAAATTTATAGTCCTCAATCGGGATATCTCAAGATTGTCGATCAGAGCGTTAAGTACAAATGTTTTATTTCTCTTTTTTTGATCAAACACACCTCTACCCAAACTTCCGTTGAAAGCAATTTTTCCCCAGAGATTGTCTGTTTTTAAATCAAACTGAATGGAGTCCTTATTCAAGGTAGCATCCCCCTCTAATCTAAAAACGGACAATAAAGCCATTTGTTCTTTCAAAGGTTTAGAAACAAAGGGTAAAGGCTCTAGTATCTGAGTGTCAATCTGAAGCGAATCCATTACGAGATTCCACACTGGTGGCTGCGTAGTAAACATGTTTTTTGCTGTGAAACTCCCTCGAAAATCAATAAATGGATTGGAAAGCTCGAGTTTTTTCAAAACAATATTATCAAGTTTCCCTTCAGCTTTAAATGAAGCATCCAGAGCAGGTAAATTATTTAAATATGAGTTTTCTGGAAAAAAGGTGGCAAAATCCAACTGACTAGACATCACTTCCAGCTGAACTAATCCTTGCGAATTAAAATTTCGAAAACTTCCTTCAGCACCTGTCAAATCTAAACTTCCGTATAATTTACTTTCCTCAGAAAGAAGCTCCCACTCGTTCAATTGAAGTTGTCCGGGTTCATAATTCACCTCAGCTTTCATGCTCACAGACTTCATTAAAGGTGAATGCAGCTGCCCTACTAGATTTTTAATTTGAATCTGAAGGCGATTTTCTTTAAATTGAAAATCACTCGCTTGTATGCTCAAAGAATCCAATCGAATAGGTTTCCCTTCGGTTAAATTTTCATCTTCATAGACAAAAGCAACTTTCTCCAAATCCAGATCTGCAATTTTAAAATCTGTTTTGGGTTTGTCAGTATCGTCTTTTTTAAACTTTTCAGTAAGGATTTTTAAAGAGTGAGTCTCTTCACCTTGGTATTTTTTTAATTTGAAATAAAGTCCCTCGGCACTAAGTTTACTTAAGTCAAAGTGGTTTTGCTGCAACCCTTTAAAGTCAAGTAAAGAGGTGTGTAAGGTTTTGATAAACAGCAACGTATCCTGGTGATGATCTTCTAAATAGAAATTGTCGAACTCTAATTCTCCATTCCAGCGCAACTTAAGATCCTCAAAGAAAATATGTTGTTGGGTTTTATTTGTAAAATTTTTGGTGAGTTGTTTTACAATTTGGGTTTGAACATAAGAAGTTGAAATTATTCCGATAAGCAGAATTGCCAGGAGTAAAAAACTCCCTGCGAGGATCAATGCTATTTTATACTTCTTTTTGATACTTTATCGTTTATTTTTGTAACGTATTTAAAAGCGCAATGTTGCACAAAACTAATTATATACTCGCTATCGAATCCTCATGCGATGATACTGCTGCGGCAGTACTCCACGATAGAAAGGTATTATCCAATTGCATTGCAAATCAAGATTTGATTCACAAGGCCTATGGAGGTATTGTTCCCGAACTTGCTTCGCGTGCACATCAATCCAAAATAATCCCTGTAGTTGAACAGGCATTAGCCGAAGCAAATATCGATAAAAAAGAGCTAACCGCCATCGCTTATACTCAAGGTCCAGGACTCTTGGGTTCACTCTTGGTGGGGAGTGCGTTTGCCAAGTCTCTAGCACTGTCTTTGGCCCTCCCCCTAATTCCTATTCATCATATGCAAGGTCATCTGCTCGCTCACTTTATCGAAGATGAAAATCAGAATACTCCTTTGTTTCCCTTTCTTGGGGTCACACTATCTGGGGGGCATACCCAATTACTTTTGGTAAAAGACTATTTTGACATGGAACCTTTGGGGACTACCTTAGACGATGCCATCGGAGAAGCATTTGACAAGTGCGGAAAACGCATGGGACTAGGCTATCCTGCTGGTCCCCAGATTGATCAACTCGCTCAAAAAGGAAATCCTCACCGATTTGATTTCCCAATTCCTAAACTGAAGGGATACGATGTAAGTTATAGTGGAGTAAAAACTGCTTTTACCAATTTTATTCACAAAAAAGAACAAAAAGACCCCAATTTTGTTCGTATGCATCGTAACGATTTGTGTGCAAGTTTACAATATACTTTAATCCAAATCATACTTCACAAAATTGAAAAAGCAGCAAACGAAAAGCACCTCAATCAAATTGTTATTGGGGGTGGGGTTGCGGCCAATTCTGAAATAAGAAAACAGTTGGATATCAAGGCGCTAGCTAGAGGTTGGGAAGTTTTCTACCCTCCCCTAGCCTATACAACTGACAACGCTGCAATGATTGGAATTGCAGCCTATTACAAATTGCAACAAAATCACTCAGGTAGTTTGTCCGACAGTGCTCAAGCCCGACTTAAAATGTAAGTATGCATTTATTTTTTGATCCACAAATAACACTAGACTCTCAAAGCTTTACTTTTAATCGAGAAGAGAGCAAACATCTAACCAAAGTATTGCGTAAACAACTTGGTACAATTGTTACCCTCACCGATGGAAAAGGACTTCAATGGACCGGTAAACTAAGCCTGGTTACCTCTCAAAAAGTATTTGCCGAAAAAATCGAAGCTAAAATACATCCCTCACCAAAAAAATCTATCCATCTTATCATCGCCCCAACAAAAAGCAATGAAAGGATGGAATGGATGATTGAAAAGTTGACGGAATTGGGTGTTTCTTCCATTACCCCGTTACGTTGTAATCACTCAGAGAGAAAGGTTGTTAAAACTGAGCGATGGAGAAAAATTGCCATTGCCGCGCTAAAACAATCTCAACAGTTTTTTCTCCCTGAAATTCATCCGATAATTTCTTTTCAAGAGCAACTGAAGACACTTAGACATACTTCTCTTATCGCCCATTGCCACTCCACCTCAAAAGAAAATTTATCTGATTACCCTTTAAAATCAGATGAAATTTCTCTCTGGATAGGTCCTGAAGGAGATTTTAGTACTGAAGAGATTCAAGCCGCAACAAATGCCGGACTAAAATCTGTAAGTCTTGGCACACAACGCTTCCGAACAGAGACAGCAGGCCTTTTGGGTTGTCACAGTCTCTTTCTAAAACAATAAAAAATCTAACGCTTTGAATTTGTGAGTTAGACTACCGTATTTATTTTTTTTTACTGTTAAAATCAATCAGATAGGTGTCTCTTAAATAATCCGAGATGTTTCCTATCTTTAGCCTATGAATGCCAAAGAAATTACCAGTGGAATATTTTGGGGAGTACTCCAACTCACAGGCTTATGTGCATTGGCTTGGTTACTTTATCAACTCAAAACGTTGTTGATTTATATGCTTATTGCGGGCATAGTAAGTCTTATCGGACGTCCTATCAATCAATTTTTGATGCAACGTCTAAAAATGCGTTCGGTACTGGCAACCAGTATTAGTATCATTCTGCTCTTAGGGCTTTTAATTAGTCTTTTTTCACTCTTTGTTCCACTTTTGGTTCAACAAGGCGAAAATCTTTCTTTATTGGATGTAGATCTTTTAAAGATCAATATTCAAACTTTAGTGGAAGAAATCAGCGTTTATTTTCAGTTGGATAACCGCTTTTGGCAGGAACAATTTTCTGTGGATAACCTGTTCCAAAATGTCAATTTTGGTTTGCTCCCTGAATTGTTAAATCAGACATTAGAATTACTCGGAGGCTTTACCATTGGCCTTTTTTCAGTAGTCTTCATATTGTTTTTTTTCTTAAAAGACAGCCATCTCCAGGAACGTATCATTTTAGCTTTGGTCAATGATAAAGTAAGTAATCGGGTAGAGAAATCCATTGACAAAACTAAGGGACTACTCTCACGTTATTTTCTGGGTTTACTCCTTCAAATCAGCATTCTTTTGGTTATTTACAGTTTGGTTTTAAGCATATTTAATGTGGAAAATGCCTTTATCATTGCCTTTCTCTGTGCACTACTAAATCTGATACCTTATCTGGGGCCCATTATTGGAGCGATTTTGATGATGCTTTTGACCATGAGTAGTTTTATTGGTACAGACTTTAGTTCTGTCATCCTTCCCAAAACGCTTTATGTGATGATTGGATTCTTTATTGGACAGTTGGTAGATAATTTTTTCAGCCAACCTTTTATCTTTTCAAACAGTGTCAAATCTCATCCTTTGGAAATTTTCATCGTCATTCTCGCCTCAGGCACTCTATTAGGACCTTTAGGAATGATCATTGCAATTCCCCTCTATACAACTCTAAAAGTGATCGCTCAGGAGTTTTTAGCTGAAAATAAAATTGTTAAATCGCTTACCAAAAATTTTTAAAATGAATCGAATTCTATTATCACTACTCTGTATTAGTACCTTAGGTTTCAATGTATACGGTCAAAAGCTGAGCAAAACGGAACGCAAAATCATCAATAAAGTACAAAGTTATGAGGATGAGAGTATTGATTTTTTAGAACAAGTGGTCAATATCAACAGTGGTTCGCTCAACTTGGAAGGAGTTCGTAAAGTCGGTTCTATTTTTAGAGGTGCTTTCGATGGTATTGGCTTTGAAACACGTTGGATTGATATGCCAGAAGAAATGAACCGAGCAGGACATCTCTTCGCTTCCATTAAAGGAAAAAAGGGAAAGAAACTTTTACTTATTGGACATTTGGATACTGTTTTTGAGGAAAACAGTCCTTTTCAAAGATTTGAACGCAAGGATAGTATTGCTTATGGACCAGGAGCTAATGATATGAAAGGAGGAAATGTAGTCGTTCTCTTCGCTTTAAAAGCCCTCCACGACTTAAACTTATTGAAAAATACCACAATTACAGTAGCCTTTACAGGAGACGAGGAAAGTACGGGTAAGCCATTGTCTATTTCTCGAAAAGATTTAATTGAAGCTGGAAAAGAGGCGGACATAGCCTTAGGCTATGAAAATGCTTCAGGTTTTGACTACGCTACCATTGCCCGTCGTGGAGCTTCGGGTTGGCGAGTGGAAACTCAAGGAAAACGCGCACACTCTTCTGGGATTTTTAATGAGCGTGTGGGTGCTGGAGCTATTTTTGAAATGAGTCGAATACTCGATGCGTTTTATAATGAAGTTCGAGGAGAAGAATACCTCACCTTCAATCCTGGAACCCTTCTTGGGGGTACTTTTGTGGAATATGATAAACAAACCAGTAGTGGAGAGGTCTTTGGAAAATCTAATGTGGTAGCACAAAAAGCAGTAGTCAACGGAGGTTTACGCTTTATCTCGGAAGAACAAAAAGAAAATACCCGAGCCAAAATGCGTGAAATTGTTGCTCAAAATCTACCCCAGACCTCGGCAAGTATCAGTTTTGTAGATAGCTATCCCGCCATGGGGCCTTCAGAAGGAAATCTTGCAGTTCTTGCGATATTAGACCAAGTAAGTAAAGATATGGGACAGGGAGGAGTTGAACCTTATGATCCATTAAAACGCGGTGCGGCAGATATTTCTTTTGTCGCAGACTATACCGATGGAATAGACGGATTGGGTACCATGGGAACAGGGGCTCATACTCCTCAAGAAACAGTGAATCTCAAGACCATGAATACTCTAATTCAACGCAGTGCTTTGTTGATTTATCGTTTGACGCGGTAAATAAAAATTCTATTGATTAAAATACTTCCGGAATTTTTCGTTTTGTGCCTCTAAAGCTTTTTTAAATTCTACTTTAAGCTGTTCGGTAAGTTGTGCTACGGATTTTATATCGCTAATGGAAGTAACTCCTTGCCCAGCAGACCATATGGTTTTCCAAGCTTTAGCTTCTGCCTGAGCGGCATCTAGTTCGATTCCAAAATCCACTTTTTTACTCTGCTTCCACATAGCTTCTGTAATACCCATAGCCTCTAGACTGGGTTTCAAAAAACTTGCATGCACTCCCGAAACAGCTGCGGTATAGACAATATCTTCGGCTTTACTAGACAGAATCATTTCTTGATATGCTTTGTCCGCCATACTTTCTGTTACATTAATAAAACGGGTTCCCATATATGCCAAGTCGGCACCCATTTGCAAGGCAGAAGCAATATCGTTGCCCGTGCTGATACAACCTGAAAGTAAAATAGTTTTGTGGAAAAAGGTTTTAATCTCGTTTACTAAAGCCATAGGATTCAGAGTACCTCCATGACCTCCTGCACCAGCTGCTACCAGAATCAATCCATCTACACCCGCTTCTGATGCTTTTTCAGCATGACGTCTTTTGATGATGTCGTGAAAAACCAACCCTCCATAACTGTGTACCGCTTCGACCAAATCAGAAACGGCACCTAATGAAGTGATGATTAAGGGGACTTGGTGTTTGACACAAACTTCAAGATCGGGCATCACTCTGGGATTGGTTGGATGGACAATAAGATTTACTCCAAAGGGTGCTGCTTTTTTACCCGTTTCTTTTTCAAATGCATTTAAGGCTTCTTTTATTTCAATAATCCATTCTTCAAATCCTTCAGTAGTACGCTGATTTAACGCTGGAAAAGTACCTACAATTCCGTTTTTACAACATTCGATCACCAACTGAGGCCCTGAGATTAAAAACATTGGTGCTGCAACTGCAGGAAGACTGAGGTCATTAATAAAAGAGGGTTTCATCTGTTTAATTTTAATTGTTTTTAGGTTCTCTGGAATTTGATAAAAATCAAACATTCCAGAGGTTTACTCATAAAGTTTGTAAAGGCTATTTTATCACAAAATCATTTTAATAATAAAGTCCATTCAAAATCAAAGGTAGAGACAACATCTCCTTCTTCGTCAACTCCTCTGGCCTGTAGCCAAAGGGTTTGTGGCTTTTTGGTGTCTACTAAATTAGCAAATGTGTTTTCAATACTGTCTCCAGGATGGCAGGAAAAAAGTAATTTCCCTTTAGCTTTTTTGGTGAAATTGGCTTTGTTGTTAATAACTAACATGGAAATTTTGTTTTGAGAAGCTTTAGCAGCCTGCATAATCAACACCCCAGTAGCGAGTTCCGCAGCCATACCCTGTACCGCCCAAAACATGGATTTAAAAGGGTTTTTGTTGATCCACTTGAGACGCACTTTGACTTCAGAAACCTCAGGAGTAAGGGTAACAACGCGCACACCACACCACCAAGCGGAAGGTAGATTGAAAAAAGTGTACAAGTTAATTCCCGAAGGAGTGAGTTTCATGAATTACATTATCGATTCGAGTTCAATATACTCTAAATCAAATGCCTCTGCAACTTCTTTGTACACCACTTTTCCATTGATAATATTTAACCCCTTTGCCAAAACAGGATTTTCGAAACATGCCTGTTTCCAACCTTTATTCGCCAATTGTAACGCATAATTTAATGTGGCATTGGTCAATGCAGTCGTAGATGTATTGGGTACGGCTCCGGGCATATTGGTTACGGCATAGTGAATGATTCCTTCTTTAATAACTATAGGATTGTCATGTGTCGTCGGTTCACTCGTTTCAAAGCATCCTCCTTGATCAATGGCAACATCCACGAGTACAGTGCCTGGCATCATTTTAGAAAGCATTTCCTTTCGCACAAGTTTTGGCGCTTTTGAACCTGGAATGAGAACCGTCCCGATGATTAGGTGGGATCTTTGAATTTCTTTTTCTAAAGTGTACGAGTTAGAAAAAATAGGTGTTACGTTCGCAGGCATAGTACTTTCTAGATGACGCAAGCGTTCCAAATTGGTGTCAAAAATGGTTACATTGGCACCTAATCCTGCTGCCATCAGGGCGGCTTCAGTTCCTGCTACTCCGCCACCAATAATCATAACATTGGCAGGTTTTACACCCGTTACACCTCCCAAAAGAATTCCGAAACCTCCAAAGGGTTTTTCAAGGTATTTGGCACCTTCTTGAGTTGCCATTCTACCAGCTACTTCAGACATTGGAATCAATAAGGGAAGTCTTCCGTGTTCCTCCACCGTTTCATAAGCCAAACAGACTGAATCAGAGGCGATCATCGCATCTGTTAACTTTTTACTGGAAGCAAAATGAAAGTAGGTAAACAATAATTGATTAGGTTGGATTAAAGGATATTCAACTTCTATAGGCTCTTTGACTTTGATAATCATTTCAGCAAACCTGTAAACCGACTCTATATCCGGTTCCATGGTACACCCTACCTCTTGATAATCTTCATCTGAAAACCCACTTAACACTCCTGCGCTTTTCTGAATATGAACCTTATGACCTGAGCGAATAAGTGACAACGCACCTGCTGGGGTTACCCCCACTCGAGCTTCTTGGGGTTTGATTTCTTTTGGAACACCAATTTTCATAAAAAATTTTTGTCGAATATAGGAATTTAGAACAATTCAATAATTGAAAAACAAAGGAATTCATTCTAATTATTTAACTTTATATCAACCCAAAACAATTCTCATGAAATACTTCAACAAAACCCGAACCATCTAACAAAAAGTAACCGATAGAGAAGTCCTAGCACTGCTTAATAAACAATCTGATCTTTTAGAAGAAATTCTAAAAGAACTTAAAAAGCTGAATCAGTAAGCACAATATAACAGAAGGTTAAAAACATAAACCTTCAGATACATTCAATTTTCCTGTTAGTATTTGAAACCAATAGCCCATTATTTAGTATTCTGTTTAAATTCTTGTTTACATTGGTATATGGGAAAACTGCTGAAATTGAAAAAAACACCTTATTGTTAACCTATTTTAGAAGTGCGATTGGTCTCGATATTATATTCAACAAGGCAATTTACAGTACAAGTAACTTCTAATGACTTGGTTTATGACTAGTGTTGTGTCTTTTTAAAATGAGGAAATAAGGATTTAAAAATATATTTTTTTTTGGGGGGGAGGTAGTGATCGCGATAGGATTCGAACCTATGACCGTCTGCTTAGAAGGCAGATGCTCTATCCAGCTGAGCTACGCGACCTTTTTTTTAAAAACTCTTCTGAACTTTAATCATTCCAATGAGACATTGGATTGGTCTATTCATATAAGTTTTACTTGTTCTCAGATCATGACATGACCTGAAAAACGATAGCAAATATACTATTTATTGATTTTCTGCCAATCGTTTCAATTAAATTATTCAAACTAAAACGTTGTAGTTAAAATAGCGACAGATGCTTCAATTCTAATTCAGTAATTTCCGATTCTTAAGTTTTTGTTGGGACTTTGCTGATTATAATCAAAATTCATTAATACTGCCCTTATAAAGCATAATGTCTAATAAAATTATTTGTAATTTCATCCCTTCAGGTATAACTAAATCAAATAAAAAATTGAAACTATTTCTACTCACCCCAATTTTGCTCTTTACTACCATCTTATGGGCACAAAAGAATAATCCTAATCAAAATTTAAATTTTCCGATAACTTTCTTAAAAACTGATCCTACCATAGATGGAAATATTTTAAGTGAAGCAATATGGGAACAAGTTCCTGCTATTACAGATTTAAAACAAATCAAACCCAATTACAATCAGCCTGCCTCAGAAGAAACGGCAATCCGAGTTGCTTATACCCAAAAGACCCTTTACATTGCTGTAATTTGTTATGACAAGACTCCTGATCAAATTGTGGTTTCAGATTCACGACGAGACGGAGACCTAAGCGATGAAGACAGTTTTTTATTCATTCTTGATACCTACAATGATCAGCAAAATGGATTTTTATTTGGCACCAATGCCAACGGAATGGAATATGACGCGCAAATCGACAATGAAGGAGAAGGGAACTTTAGCGCCAATCGGCAGCAAGGAGGTGTTGTAGGAGGCACGAATATCAACTGGGACGCCTCTTGGGAAGTTAAGACAGAAACAGGAGACTACGGTTGGAGCGCAGAGTTTGCTATTCCACTTAGATCCATCCGTTTTAATAGTGGTACAGACAAAATTTGGGGAATCAATTTTCAACGTAATATCAGTAAACGAAGTGAAACTGCCTTTTGGGCAAACCTACCCTTAGGCTTTGACATTAAGCGATTGTCACTAGCTGGTAAAATGACAGGGATTGAATTAAAATCTCCAAAAAATCTTAAAGTCATTCCTTATGTATTGTCACAGGCAATTCGCGACAATACGTCACAGAAAAATATTTCTGCTACAGCGGATATTGGGGGAGACATCAAATACAGTCTTACCCCTGGACTGACTTTGGATTTGACCTACAATACTGATTTTGCTCAAGTAGAAGTAGATGAACAACAAGTCAACTTAGATCGTTTTAACCTCTTTTTTCCTGAAAAACGACCTTTCTTTTTGGAAAATGCTGGGCAATTTAGCGTGGGTAGTCCAGGTGAAGTCGATTTGTTTTTTAGCAGACGAATTGGAATTGGAGAAGGGGGGTCTATTGTTCCTATAATAGGAGGCTCTCGAGTTTCTGGAAAAATAGGACAAACCAATGTTGGGTTGCTAAGCATGTTTACAGATGAAATAGACAGTGAAGGCGGTCTTGATCTTGTTAAAAATAATTATTCAGTTGCTCGGGTAAACCATGATTTTGCAAAAAGTCGTTCTTCATTGGGTGGGATTTTTGTGAACCGAAATGGAATTGGTATTTCTGAAGATTACAATCGTGTTTTTGCTATGGACGGCAGATTGGGTTTAGGGAAAAAAGCTCAAGTGACAGGCTATCTCTCAAAAAGTAGCACCCCAGGAATTGACAATAGAGATCATGCCTTTAATATTCTTGGGGTATACAACTGGAACGGGTGGAATTTACGAGCAGGATATACCGAAGTGGGAGAAAATTTCAATCCTGAGGTTGGATTTTTGTTACGTTCTGCCTTTAAAAAGCCTGAGTTTCTCATTTTTAAACAATGGCGCCCTAAAAATACAGGTAAGTTTTTAGAGGTACGTCCTCATATTTCTTACCGAGGGTATTGGAACTTTAATAATACTCAAGAAACAGGTTTTTTGCATGTGGATAACCATTGGGTTTGGGAAAGTGGTTTTGAAGTTCATACTGGAATCAATTTTACAAAAGAAACCGTACTGGAGGCCTTTCCTATTTCTCAAGTCACCGTTGACCCAGGTGTATATGATCATCAGGAATTCCAATTTGTACTATTCACCAACTCCAACAATAAACTCGCTTACAGAACCCGGACAGTAATTGGAGGATATTTTGGCGGAAACCGAATTTCTAGTAATAACACCACTAGCTTGCGTCTAGGCGATAAATTTAATGCCGAAGCCAATTTAAATTACAACCGATTGAACCTTCCCAACGGGAGTACCGATGTTGTCATCACCGGAGGACGGCTAGCCTATTCATTTACACCTCGTATGTTTTTACAAAGTTTAGTTCAATACAATAATGTCAGTAGAATTACTTCTGTGAATGCTCGTTTTGGATTGTTGCGAAATGCCAATACGGGACTTTTTGTGGTGGTCAATATCATCAAGGATAACGATTTTAACGACCGCTTGAATAATCAAAACATAACGATCAAATACAGCCACCAATTTGATTTGTTAGGGAAATAAATGCATTCTAAACACAATTTTGAAAAAAAGCGATTTTTTTTAGGCCTGATAATCTCGTGCTTCTATTTCCCAAAAAGATCCAAGCTCACCATCTTTTAGAGTGTAGGCCTTACTGTACTTTGCTACGGTAGGACAAATGTGGTAGGGAATTGCATAAAATAAATCCCCGATTTTAAAATCGTTGGGTTTGTGATATTCCACGATAAGATGCTCTTCACTCTGACCTTTATGAACAGCTCCTTCTAGTCCAAAGATTTCTACGCGGGGTAAGGGCATTTCTGAAGCAACTGCTTTATGACCCAAATCAAAACAAAAGATATTGGTATTGGGTTTACTTATCAATCTAGTAACTAGGACTGCGGCATGTAAAAATGGAGATTCTTGCCAAATTTTTTGGTATCCCAAATCCCATAAAAGCGTGGTTCCTGGACTCAAACGGTTGGTTTTTCTCAAAGAATGGGGATAAAAACTGGGGGAACCTCCTGTTATATGCTCAGGTACAATTCCTCCCTCCTTTTGAATAGCATTGATTAGTTGTTCAATCGACTGAAAATCGGAATTACATTGATCGACACGCTTCTGAAGTTCGATTGGTCGGATATGGCCATCATAAACATGTAAACCCATAGCATTCAGATTTGGATCTTGAAACAATTGCATGTAGAGTGCTTTGGCAAATTCTGGCACAATACCCGTTCGGTTCATGCCATTATTGATATCGAGCCAAAGGTTTAATTGCTGCTTGCGTGCCTTGGCTAAAGTTGAAAAAAGAGTTAGGGAGTCTGAATTATCCACCAGAGTGGAAAAACTAATCTCAGGATGCTTTTGTTGGGCGTCCAAGATCCGAATGACTTTGGCTTTTGTGGGTTGAATTGCAAGCAAAATGTGTTGTACTCCACAAGCAATCAACATTTGTAATTCCCCTATCGTAGCACATTTAAATTCTTTTATCCCATAACCCATTTGCAATTTAACTATAGCTTGCATTTTATAGGTCTTCACATGTGGAATCAATCGATTTACATCCCCAGCTACTTCAATCATAGACTCAATATTGTGTTTCACACGATCGGGATAAATCAACAAACCTGGAGTTATCAACTGAGTTTCATCTTTGGCTCGATACCATTGTATTTCTGACATAGCTTTTGAATATTTAAAGTAGCTTGTCTAAAATAATGAATTAAAAAAAACTGCCTCTAAAATGAATCAGATTAAAACTTTAACTTGCAAATTATTTATAAAAAACAATTGAGGAACTCCTTTTACACTTTTCTTTTTTTGTCCTTGGCACTTCCCTCCTTCGGTCAAGACATTTACACACCTCCAAAGCTCCAAAATACCATCCCGGTCATTGATGGGCAAATCCAAGCAGGGGAATGGGAATCAGCGGAGGAAGTGCTTTTAGATTTTGAAGTAGATCCAGGAAACAATGTCTCTCCTAAAGAGAAAACCATCGCCTATATTTCGTATACTGATACCCATCTCTATGTCGCCGTTCATGCCTTTGCAGATCCCAAAGAAATTAGAGCTTCGGTACGCTCTCGCGATGATTTTGGAATGATTGGAGACGACTTTATCTTGCTCCGTTTTGACACCTATACAGATGGAAGAAACAATTATCTATTACTCGTAAACCCCTTTGGAAGTCAATTGGATGCAAGGGCTATCAATGCCCTTACTGACGATGAACGATATGACAGTAGTTTTAATTTAGAGTATGAAACCCAAGGTACAATTGTGTCAGACGGTTATCAAGTAGAGTTTAAAATTCCGTTTTCTTCTATTCCTTTCCCTAACGGTACTGACCAACTATGGCATTTTAATATCACAAGGCAGGCTTTTAGAGATGGAATTCCAATTGACATAAGGAGTCAACCCTTTGATCGGACCGATCCTTGTCAAGTATGTCAAACTACAGATCAATTGGTTCTAAAGGACATTAGCATCAAAAAAAGGGTGGAACTGCTTCCCTATGTTTCAGGAGGGCTTTCGGGGGCAAAAGAGACCTCCAATGGGCCGCTAAAATATGATAATTTTAAACCCAATGCAGGATTGGGTCTGAACCTTGATCTCAATAAGAACAGTACTTTGGAGGTCACTTTTAATCCTGACTTTTCTCAGGTAGAGGCTGATGTTACCCAAATTGATATTAATTCATCTGTAGCTTTAGAATATCCCGAACGCAGACCCTATTTTAATCGAGGTACGGACATTGTTCAATATACCAGTGGTGCCTTCTACTCCCGCTCTATCAATAATCCGCTGATTTCTACTAAATTGATCAGTCAAGGAAAGAAAGACCGTATTTATTTTCTCACCGCATTGGATCAAAACTCTGTTTATCAAATTGCGGGAGAAGACCGTTCTTATTTGGGTTCCGGGGGACAATCTTATGTCAATGTATTTCGATATCAACGCTTTTTAAACAAAAATGCCCGTTTGGGCTTTATTTCTACCAATCGCTATTTCACAGAGGGAGGATTTGGGAATCTCTTGGGGACTGATGGATGGTTTTTGTTTTCAAAAAATTGGCGCCTTACTTACGAATTCTTTTTAAATGTAAACAAAGAACCAATTGCAAACTGGATTGAGACAGAGGATCAGAATTTTGATCGCAGTGTTTCTCTTGACGGTGAACGGTTTCGGGGTAGTGCCTTATACCTGCAGCTGTACAGAAACACAGAACATTGGAAATCCTACTTGAGCCTACGAGACATCTCTCCAAACTATCAAGCAGATGTTGGCTTTGTGGTAAAAAACAATAGAAGATGGGCTACCTTGTACCATGTTTATCAAAACTTCCCTAATAAAGAAGGGCTTCAGTTTTTTAGTATTGGAACCAAGGCAGATGTCAGTTTTACCTATCAAGATTATCTAAAATCTGTAAGTGTAGATGGTATTCTGAGTTTGAGAACGTTCTTTAATACCACCTTCAATTACACCTACGACTGGGATATCTTTAAAAATTTCTTAGGGAGAAATTACAGAAATGTAGGAAAAAGTGAATTGCAGTTTGATAGCAATCCCTCAGAATCTTTTTCATTCAATTTCAGAATGACCTTTGGGAAGGATTTGGCGTATAATGAACCGATACCTGAAATTGGTAGAGAACTGACTCTCTTTTTTATGCCAGGTTTTCAGCTCAGCAACAAATTGAAACTCTCTCCCTCGCTTCGCTACGCCCGATTAAAAAACATACAAACTCAATCCAACTATTTCGACGGAGCTATTACACGTTTTTCTGCACGCTATCAATTCAATAATTTTTTTAGTGTACGCCTTATCTCCGAATACAATACTTTTTCTGAACGCTTCTTAATTCAACCCCTCGTGCAGTGGAACCCCAACCCTTCTACAGTATTTTACATAGGCGGAAACCAGAACTCACTGGATGAATTTAATGACGACTTATATTCGCTTTTTAGAGTTGATCAGACGCAATTCTTTTTAAAATTCCAATATTTGATTGGGATTTAAATCTAACTCTAAAATCCAATTTCAATTTTAAAGATTATTCACAATTGCCTTTTAATCTCGTCAAATTGAGCACTTAATTCTGCATACCTATCGTAAGCATCTTGCCCAAGTATTTGATCGGCTCTAGTGGTCATACTGTAAAGGTATCTTAATTGATCAATCAACATTGGTTGCATATAGGTTCCTTCTTGGGTCTCCAATTGCTCAAGAGTGCTTTGAAGTAAAGCGGTTTTACGTTTCTTTGATTTTATTTTTGCAATTGAAGTTTTCATTTCCTCAGCCAATTGATTCACCTCACCAATTTTGTCCAAAAGTTTCAATTGAAAATCTTCAAGTTCTCCCAATGCAATTTCAGAGGTGTCAGTGTTAGGATCCTTTAAAACAACAATTTCATCAGTAAGTGTTTGTTGCCCATCCAGAGTGATCTGAACTTTATAAGTCCCTGGCTTTACAAGAGGTCCAGTAAGGTTTTTTCCTTTTTCCTTACCTACGATACCTTGGTGTTTCAAATTCCATCGAAAGCGATTGAAGCCCTTATTAAGCGTGACATTTGAAGTTTTAATGACTGTAAATCTACTAAGCTGCATGTCGTATTCACTTTTGTCTATCTCGTCCTTTGTCTCATTAGTAAATGAGTTGATCAATTGCCCCTTTTCATCAAAAAATGAAATTGAGACGGTCTTATATTCATTATTATCCAAATAATAGTTAATGAAAACTCCTGGAGCTAAATATTCATTGACTTTGGCTCTAGGAAGAGTGTATCGGTATCGAACGGTTTCGATAGGCTCTATCAAAGCGGGCTGTGCCAAGTTGATATCTGTTCTCAAAAAATGAATATCATCCATAATCCAAAATGATCTTCCCATGGTTGAAAGTACCAGATCATTTCGATGAATTTTTAGATCTGTGATTGGAGTGATAGGTAAGTTTTTTTGAAACTCAGCCCAAGAATCACCTGCATCCTTTGAAATATACATTCCAAATTCAGTTCCTGCAAAAAGCAATCCTTCTCTTATTGGATCTTCTCTCACCACCCGTACTGGATAATCATTAGGGATACCATTCACGATTAATTTCCAAGATTCTCCCTTATCTTTTGTTCGGTAAATATGCGGAGCCCAGTCACCCAACTGATAACGTAAAATCGTGATGTATGCCGTATCTGGGTCATGTTTTGAGGGCTCTACCGAATCTACCCTTCCACCTCCTGGAATATTTTTAGGAGTGACATTTTTCCATGTGTCTCCTCCGTCTTGGGTCACATGGATCAACCCATCGTTAGACCCAACCCAAATCTGACCTTTTTTAATGCGGGACTCTCTGATGGAGTAAATCGTACTGTAAAACTCTTCTCCTGTAATGTCTCGAGTAATCGGTGCTCCAGAGATGACCTGTTTTGACGGATCGAATTCTGTAAGGTCAGGAGAAATTCTTTCCCAGTTCTTACCACCGTCCATGGTTTTGTGAAGAAATTGGGAACCGTGATAAATCACATTTTCATTGTGGGGGGAGATATGAATTGGGGAAACTCTTTGAAAACGATACTTTAAATCTTTGGGATTGTGACCGTACATATTTTGAGCTCCCACGTAGTATTGTTTTTCTTGACCCGTTTTTTTATTGTAAACACTAAACCTCCCTTTGCAATTGGAATACACGATATTTGGGTCGGTTGGATGAGGTACTGCGGGTCCAGTTTCACACCCTCCAGTTGAAAGGATCCACGCATTGGGTCCTGCTTGAATGGGAAATGGGGGCAAGCTAGGCACTGCCACGGTACTGTAATTATCCTGCTGGCCTCCATAGAGCCAATAGGGATAGTTGGTGTCTACTTCTACTTGGTAGATTTCAGCTGTAGGCTGGTTAAACTGGGTTGTCCAAGTGGCTCCAGAATTGAAGGTAATATTACCTCCTCCGTCATTGGACTGAATCCAAATATTTTCATTTTTAGGATTGATCCAAATGTCGTGGTTGTCACCATGGGGAGTGCTTTTGGTTTCCCAAGTCTTTCCCGCGTCCTCAGATACCATAAAACGATTGGCACTTGAATACACAATATCTGCATTGTTGGGATGTGCGTAAATGTTACAATAATAAAAAGGTCTGTTTACCAATTCTTTTCTATGGCTCATGGCTTTAAAATGGGTTCCTTTATCATAAGAAATATAAACTCCACCCTGCCCCTTGTCCGCCTCAATCAATGCGTACAGTCGATTGGGATCTGCTGGGGATACGGCCAAATCAATTTTTCCAATTTTTCCATTAGGAAGTCCTTCAGACAACTTAATCCAGTTTTCTCCACCATCAACAGACTTGTAGATTCCCCCTGCATCTGAACCACTTAAAATAGTCCAAGGCTTTCGATCTACCTCCCAAGAAGCTGCATAAATGATGTCTGGATTTTCAGGTGAAAATTCAAAATCCACAATTCCTATTTGATCGGATATAAAAAGGATTTTATCCCATGTTTTTCCTCCATCTGTAGTTTTGTACAAACCTCTTTCACTATTGGGTTGGAATGCTTGTCCAATAGCAGCAACATATACTGTTTCGGGTTTTTCTGGGTGAATTTTTACTGCACCAATTTGTCCTGTTTTTTCTAAACCTATAAACTCCCAGCTAGCTCCAGCATCTTTTGATTTATAAACTCCTTTACCTACAATTACATTAGATCTAATCCCATCGGAACCAGTACCCACATAAACTACCGAAGGATCTTTTTGAAAAACGTCAATTGAACCAATCGAGGGAGATTTAAAATATCCATCGCTAATGTTATTCCAATTCAATCCTCCATCGGTTGTTTTCCACAAGCCACCTCCTGTTGTTCCAAGGTAAAAGGTAAATTGAGCATTAGTTACTCCACAAACTGCTGTGGCCCTACCTCCTCTTGTAGGTCCCACATTTCTATATTTTAAATCTTTAAATTCAACTGAATTTGATTCCTGTCCAACTGAAGTATGGAATGTAAAAATGAAAAGAGTGAGTAGAAGCGAGAGTCTGTTGTATTGTGCAAACATTTGAAAAGGTATAAAATGGTCGTAAAACACAAATATATTAAGTTCATATGAGTACTGCTGCCTTTAGGCGGTTTATTTATGTCATTCTGAAACTTAAAAGAACATCAAAACACATCGCATTCAAATTGTGACTAATCCCTTCATTTCCAATAAAAGAAAACTCAAGAATCCCATTACACTCGTTATAAATTCGATCGTCATATCGATTTTAGTTGTTTATAAATTAGATGTTTTCTAGATATTTTCTTACTATTATGAAATAGATTATATCTGTAAATTTTAATGAAACTTTAGTAAACCAATTTTGCTTTCATAACGAGTTTTATTTCAATTTTAAATACTTGGACATATGAAAAAACTAAACTTATTTCTGATCTATTTTTTGCTGAAAACCCCTATTTTATTTGGTCAAGAAAAACACTATTATCAAACCGATTTTTCAACTGAAGAATTTGAAAATCGCAGGGCTCAAATTTATGATGAAATTGGGACTAATGGAATTGCACTAATTCAAAGTGCTCCAACTGTAGCAGGGTTTAAAGTGTTTCGTCAAACAAATTCTTTTTATTATTTGTGTGGTTTAGAAGAAGGGCACTCCTATTTACTTCTGAATGGCAAGAATAGATCTTCCACTATTTATTTACCTCACAGGGAGTCACAAAGAGAGAAAAGTCAAGGGAAAATATTGTCCGCAGAAGATGCGGATTTAATCAAAGAGTTGACAGGTGTAGACCGTGTTCGACCTATTGAGTTTCTAGGAAATGATCTTGTCCGTTCAGGCTTAATCAAAGGTGAAACACCTATTTTGTACACCCCGCTAAGCCCTGCTGAAATGGGCAACGACAGCAGGGATGAAATTTTGAGTGGCCACGCCAGAGCTGCTGCAGATCCATGGGATTCTCAGATAACACGTGAAGCGATGTTCAAAAAGCTCTTAACTGAACGCTTCCCAGAGTTTCAAATAAAAGATTTATCTCCTTTACTTGATTCAATGCGTTTGATAAAAAGTCCAAGAGAAATTGAACTTATAACAGAAGCAACTTATATCGCAGGTTTGGGAATTATTGAAGCCATGCGTTCAACAAAACCTGGGATTTACGAATATCAACTCGATGCTGCTGCAAAATATATTTTTTATCAACACGGAGCACAAGGCGATGGCTATCCATCGATTATTGGAGGTGGGAAGAATACTTTTTTTGGTCATTATTTCAGAAAGACTGATGTGTTAAAAGAAGGTGATTTGGTACTCATGGATTATGCGCCTGATTACAAATATTACACAAGTGATGTGACTAGAATTTGGCCTGTAAATGGAACGTTTAGTAAAGGCCAAAAAGCTTTGTACAACTATATTGAGGAATATAGAAATGCTTTGTTTCGTCACCTAAAACCAGGTGTTACTTCAGATGAAGTATTGGACAATGCCGCAGCAGACATGAAACGTTATCTTGTTGGGAAAACTTTTGAAAAACCTTCTCATTTAAAGGCTGTTAAAAAGGGCTTGAGTTTTAGAGGACATTTTCAACATCCGGTAGGCATGGCGGTTCATGATGTTGGTCAGTTGCGAAATATTCCTTTAAAAAAAGGGATGGTTTTCACAATAGATCCTATGATTTGGATTCCCGAAGAAGAGTTATACATCAGAATAGAGGATATTGTGGTCATAACTGAAAAAGGGGCAAAAAATCTTAGCGCATTTGTACCCTCTTCAACCGATGAAATTCAAAAAGTGATCAGAGAACAAGGATTGACAGAGTTTAGACCTGCAAAAAATTTATCCCTCAAAGAATAGGTTGCACTTCCTCTAAATCTAGTTGTAGAATAATGCAGACATGAGTTGAAATAAATTGATGACCTAAGTCTATGAAATTATTAAATGGTTTTCGTATCCACCATGTACAGCAACAAAATCGTACCCTAGAAAATGTTTTGAAATATCCTATGCTCTTTATCTCATTTTAAAACATGAAAAAGGGATGACATATGCCATCCCTAATATATAAACGGAGGGAAATCGAGTTATAATCTACGGCCTCCTTTACCTAATTTGAATCAAAAACTATCTTGTTCCTCCTTTTCTATTTGGAGTTCTTTTTTTAGGCCAATTCATTTGTTCACCTGTTCTTTTACTTATTGGTAAAACACTTTTTTCTCTTGAACTTTTTTCAGGATCTTCAGAAGCCATATAGGCAAGTATTGCGGTAAGAACGACATTGTTTTTTATGTCATCAAAAATAAGTTTATCATAGGTGTCCCTATTGGTATGCCATGTATAGTCACGATAGGACCAGTCCAATGAACTTAAATTAAACGCTGGAGCCCCAGCAGCTACAAAAGAAGCATAATCTGAACCTCCTCCTCCTGGTGTGCCAGGAAAATTTGTCTTAATATGTTTTGATACCGAATTAGGAACTTTACTAAGCCATTTTCCAAGATATTCATATGCGTGTAAAAAGCCCTGCCCTGAAAGATCTACAACCCTCCCAGTTCCATTGTCTTGATTAAAAACGGCTTGAATGTTTGCAACTATTTCGGGGTGATCTTCAACAAAAGCACGAGATCCGTTTAAACCCTGTTCTTCACTGCCCCAGTGTCCAACGATAATGGTTCTTTTTGGATTTGGATACAATTTCTTTAAGATTCTCATAGTTTCCATCATCACAAGAGATCCAGTACCGTTATCAGTTGCTCCTGTACCCCCATCCCAAGAATCAAAGTGAGCTGACAAAATAACATATTCTTCTGGCTTCTCTGAACCTTTAATTTCACCTATTGTATTGAAAGTGGGCACTTCTCCTAGCTCTTTAGAAAGTGCAGTAATATTTATCAAAGGTTTTTGACCCCTAGCAGCTAATCGATACAAGAGTGTATAATCCTCTAATTCCAAACTCACCGTAGGAATGGCTTTGGTACGAGCACTAAAAATTTTACTGGTTCCAAATCCACGAGACCAATTGGAGCTGACCAGACCCACAGCACCTGCATCTTCCAAGACTTTAACGATAGTTCTCGAATTATAGCCGGCGTTTTTGAGGTTAGTGTTCCAATCTTTATACATTTCGCTACGTTCGGATTTCATTTTCTCAAAAGAATCCTCTGTTGCAAATTTTTCCCAATTATAGTCTGGTCTTCCAGTAGGTTCCATTCTTGAAATCAAAACGATTTTCCCTTTTACGTTTGAGAGCCACGATGTAAATTCCTCAGGAGTGTTTACAATTGGTAAGGTGATGACTTCAGCGGTTACTCCCTTTTTGGAAGTAGTGGGGCTCCAGGCAAGTTGTGTCCCACGTAAACTTTGAACACGAGGTTGTAACATGTCAATATGAGAGATGCCTCTTTCCCAGCCCCGCCAGGTGCCAAAACTTTCGTTTCTTGCTTGAATTCCCCATTGTTTATATTTTTCTACGGCCCAATCGTGAGCATTTTTCATTTGAGGCGTCCCAACCAGTCTGGGACCGATTCCATCTAATAATTCTTGAGCTAGGTTCTCTAGCTGGGAATTTTCTTGAGCTTCCTTTATGATATCTTCTATTGTAGATTGTTCTTGGGCAAATGCAAAAGAACCTAAAAACAACAGGCCTGATACTATTATTTTAGAAATTGTTTTCATATTGTTTTGTGTAAATTAGTGAAAATATTAAGCTAAATATAAATAAATCAACTCTCATACATAGAATAATTACTAAGTATTGAAAATGTTTTTTTATAATAAACTGTGTAGGGGCTATATGACAGAGAATTTTTAAAATTGTTATAGGAGGTAATACCGGAGTCTAAAGAGTGTTTTAATGAGATTTAAAGTTATCTGATACTATAACACCTCTTAATGCGTCTTTTCTAGGCTTAGGGTTTAATTAAACACTATTTTACATTTAACACTTACAACAATAGGAAAAGTATTTCCAAGATATAAAAAGAACTTATCCTTATCATCAAAAATCTTTTACAACTTCTTGTAATCTAGTGATCGCTTTATGGTATATCACACCTCCAAAATTTTAAAAATTGGTATAAAAAAAACCCTTCGCCTGGATACTATTTTAATTGTCTAATTTGTCCATCCGCCAGCTAAAACTCTTGGTTCTACGCCATAAGACTTTATTCTATTTTTAAGTTCTTCTGTAGAATTCCCGATCAAAAAAAAAGAGTTTATTGTGAATGTATCTAAAAATGGTTTCATGTTTGGTCCATTCTCAAAATTATCTGCATGTAGTATTGCTGCTTCAGAGTTTTTATATTTTTCAATTAAGGTTATTTTTTTACTGTTTTCTGATATATAATAACCATAGTCATATGCATCAGGTTCATTTTTTCTCATAAAGGCTGTAAGATCTTCTAAAAATGCTTTTACATTATCTAAAGTATATCCTTTATTCACTGAAAGCTCAAGAATAAAACCAACTTTTTCATTTGTTAGATTTTTACTTGATATTGCATTTGCCTCTTTTTCAAAATAATACATATCAAAAAACTGAAACTCTTCAATAATTTTATCATTCTCCCATTGATATGAAATATGAAATGGAAATTTCACTTTTTGACCAGTGTATTTTCCAGTAGCACTAAAATTATTCCAAATACTTGACCAGATTTTACCATTAGAGTAGTAATTAGTTTCAATCTCAGATCCGATTGCATCTCCATTAACTGACTCAAAAGTAATATCATCAAAGAGATCAAACATTTCTTCTATGCCTGCTATAAATTCTTTTTTGTTAAAGCTCGCTTCTTTTGAATTAACCATTTTCATATCGTTCGAAAAAACTTCATTTAAATAATCGATTCTTTCAGCAGAAACTTCTTCAAAAATTTTATTTATAATTACTGATTTTTCATCATTTATTTCAACTTTAGCAAATGGTTGAGAACATGCAATTGCTAAAAGACTAACACTTATAAAAAGTATTTT
>JAFMLQ010000010.1 GCA_017852075.1 Flavobacteriaceae bacterium
AAGCACATACAACGCATCTAAATCATACGCTAATGCTGTTGGATCAAGGTCGATTTTTATTGAAATTGTCTTTTAAAAAATCAAGTCAACTACTATTGAATGTCATTTCTCGAATAAACAGAATCAGTTTTATTCTCAAGTCAAAAACAAAAAAATCCTGTTTAGTCTCTGATGATAGCACACTTATATATATACTGTTTTTTAAGGAATCTGAAAATTTGTAAAGCTTTCTTTGAAAAATTTTTGGCACTGAAAAGGCAAACTGTTTTATATAACTATATAATACGTCACAATTCGTAAAAAACAGACTGCTTATGCTGAAATATGCTTCAAAGGGAGTAGGTGCAAATATGTCATTTTGGGGCTTCATGAACAAATTTTCTTGTGTGTAGTTAAAACTAAACAACCAATATCATGTAAACTTGGAAATATTTTTTTTTATTTCCAAAAAGATTATGTTAAAAGTTTTAACTTTTTTTTAAGAATTTTGGAGTTAGAAAAATTGAAGAATATTTTTTTTTGACATTAATATGTATTTAACTAACTGAAAATAAATGTCTTACAATTATTCGAAAAAATTCCAAATCAGACCAAAACGGATGGAAAAATCTCGATAGGGGGTGTAAGGTGCAGCATAGTAATCATAAGGAGTGTCTATATTAATAAGATGTTCAATAGTTGAAGAAATATTTTCAAGCTTAAAGAAGATTCTAGAGCTTTTGATTTTTGCATTAAAGAAAAAATCTACCCGAGGATATTCTCCAATTTTGACATTATTTTGGGTTACAAACTCTGCCAATAAAGGATTGTATTGGTCAGCATAATAATCTGTAAAGAACACAAAAGTGGCTCCTGATTGAAAAAACAGAGCCTTGTTAAAAAGGGATGAAGTCAACATTATGGTACTACGAACCAACCATTCTGGCACATTTAGCGCAATAGGTCCACTGAGTAATGCATCTGAATCTTCTTCCTGATTTACTTTTTGGTACTGTACATTATTGACCCAGGAAAAATTTCCAAAATCAATTCTTTGGTCCAACCTTGCCTTGAAATAATCTATTTTTTTATTGATTTGAAGAACCTCTACTCTAAATTTTTCATTCAAATTTCTTAACGGTGTAGTATTATTTAAAAATGTAAAATTGTCTATCGATGTCCATTCTCCTTGTATTCTCCCCCATTTGGGATGTGAAATAAATGCAGAACGGGTATTGAATTGTTGATTTTCCAAATGGGTGTTATCCCAATTGTATAATTTATAATCGCTCTCTACCAAATAAAAGTTGAAATTAAGAGGTTGCGAGCGATACTTATACGACCCACCTAGAGTAATACCTTTCACTAAATGACGTTTAACCTCCAAAGACAAAGCTTGAGTAGCGTAGTCTTTATTTAATGACTGATACCCCATTGCACTTGTAGAAACCCCAAATAATTCTTTTTGCCAGCGTGCTTGAGCGGCTAATTGAGATGTTTTTATTTGGTTCGCTAATAGGCTGTCTTTTTCATATTCATTGGGTCCCAAAGTATAATCCCAATTGTGATGAAACAAATCCAATTTCAATTCACCTAATTCATTATCCTTATAATGGACAAATAATTTGTTTTCCAAAGTATTGAATGAAGTACTGTCGCGAACATTAGAGACCTCGTAATTTTCAAAAAAATAGGCACTCGGGCGACTTTGATTGAAGTTGTAATTTTTATTTTCAAGACTGGCAGAATACCCAACTGCCATTTTGTAAGCTGTAGTATCTTTGGCCAAGGGAAACATCTGATAACGGTGTTCCATAAAGTACCGCTTTCCTTCAAGGACATTGTCCGCTTGAATTTGTGTTCCCAAACGATTGCGATCTAAAAAGCCATCATAAAAAACAATTTGCTCATTTCCATTTTCATCTAAAACAGGACTGCCAGAATCGTCTGCCTCGACATAGTTTGGAGCATTTTCAAAAAAATAAACCGAATCATTGGTCAACCCTCCATTTACCTCATTTTCTAAAGATTGTGTCGTTTGATGTACACGTAATCGGTATCTCTGATTGTAGGTTTGGTATTGTGTACTTAGCCGAAATTGTCTAGACCTACTCAGGGAGGAAAAGTATTTGCCCAAAGATCGAAAACCGCGAAAAGATACTGCAATATTGAATTTGGGAGAGGTGTTGATGGCCAGTGAAGTATCTAAAAACTGCCCTTGCTGAAAAGTCGATTTAAAAAATAATTCAGTATATGCAGAAGGCACTTCATAATAAGGGACGTCTTCCTTTTCAAAATATCCAAAGTGTTTGACTCGTGCTCCCATTTGAGGGGTAAAAGGTTGTTCGTGAAAGTCATAACCAAGCTTGTTAAATCCTTCACCCATATTAGGCAATGGCAAATATTCGAAGTAATCTTCTCTCAGAAAATTGAACTTATATTCCGCATCTAATGAAAGTGAAGTGTCCACCACCTTTTCCGTTCCATCCAAAAACATGATTTTATAATCCGATACAGTTACTTCATTCATCGATTTTATGAACGGAATATAGCGTTGTTTTTTAGGAGGTTTCTTTTCTTCTTTCGCTAGTATATCTTCTTTTTGCGCGTCTGAAATCAGAAGCTCTTTCTTTTGTATAGTGTCACTTAATTTTATCCCGACTTCTTGGACTGAAGGGATGGTGTCCATTACAGGCAGCTCTTCTTGCTGACTCCAAAGCATTTGCTTTACGAGTAAAAGGAGAACAAAAAGGGGGATGCGCATGCCAAGAATGATTTGTTTGCGAAGTTATGATAAATGGATGTAAATTGTGATAGGGTATAAAACATAAAATTTGATTCCTATTCATGCTCAGTATACAATTGACAAATTTTATAGAGGCGGGTACAGACGAAGCGGGTCGAGGTTGTTTGGCAGGACCTGTAACTGCCGCTGCCGTTATTCTGCCTCAAGACCTCAATCTCCCTTTTTTAAATGACTCTAAAAAACTGACCGAAAAACAGCGGAACATCCTAAGACCTCAGATTGAAGATCAAGCTATTGCATTTTCGGTAGCCCATGTTTTTCAAGAAGAAATTGATCGCATTAATATTTTAAAGGCTTCCATAAAGGCGATGCATCTCGCTCTTGAACAGCTTCAAAAATCCCCTGAATACATTGTGGTAGACGGAAATAAATTCTTTTCTTTTAATGAAATTCCTCACCAGTGTATTGTCAAAGGAGATGGTAAATTTCAAAATATTGCGGCGGCTTCTGTTTTAGCAAAAACCTATCGTGATGATTATATGAAAAAAATCAATGCCGATTTCCCAGTCTATGGTTGGAATCAAAACAAAGGATACCCAACCCAGTCACACCGAGCCGCCATTCAAAAATACGGCAGTACCCCACACCACAGAAAGTCCTTTCAATTACTGCCCCGTCAACTCGAAATAGATTTTTGATTCCTAAAATCGTTCATGAGTCGGTTAATAACATTTCAAGATTTTAAAAAAACGACCTTTAGAGTTTTTTAATTTTGATACAAATTATGCGATATCCCTATTTACTATTAAGTTATCTGATTTTTTTCGGCTGTAACGTTGAAAAAAAAGAACATGTTAGCTTGCTGGACTGTGTTCCACAAAACACACTTGTTACGCTTCAACTTAATGATCAAAATATGCTGAGAAGTGCGCTGAACAATTTGCCTTTTATAGAACACATATTTCAGTTGAATGATGATTTTTACACTAAAATTAAATCCGTTCTACCCGAGTCTTTTGCTCCTAATGCTCTACTTTGTATTACACCTGAAGGAAAAGCAGCCCTTGCAGCCTCTTTTATTTACAAAACTTCTCCAACAGATAGCCTATCCCTACCTAACAACAATGCCAAGGAATCCTTTACCTACAATTCCATCTCCATACAAGTTGAAGAAAAAGAAAATCTAAAAATCTTTAAGGCGCAAATCGAAGATATTCATTTGGTAAGCAGCTCAAAACTGGCTCTCGAAAATAGCATCCGCAACATTCAAGACCAAAAAAAGGGAATCCAAGATGACCGGTTCTTTAAGCTTGCTGAGGTGAGTGACAGTAATGCTCCTTCAAATCTTTATCTACATCATGATGTCAAAGCATTGGTAAACGAATTTTTTCCAGAAACCGAGCTTTTCCCTTTTATGGGAAGCACCTGGTTTTCGTTTGATTTCAATACCAAAAAAGACCCTTTTACCCTAGATGGGATAAGTTTTATCAACGATTCGATTCCAGACAAACTCACTTTTTTAAATGGCTTAGAGCCCCAAACAATCAAAAGTCCAGCTTTTGTCCCCCAAAGTTTTGACAGCTATCTTGCCCTAGCAGTTAGTGATTATAAATCTTTAGAAGATAACTTCAAGAAATACAGTCGCTACAAAAACATTCCTTTAGTAGAAATTGATTTTGATCTCTTGAGTGGTGTGGATGAAATCACTTGGTTGAGCACAAAATCCAACAAAGCATTGTATTTCCATCTGAATAATGTTGAAACAATTCCTTCGGTTTTGTTTTCTGACCAAACCTCAGAAGATTCCTATAGAGACATCTCTATTTCGCAAGTACGCTTTCCCAAAGACCTCCTCTATTTTTTAGGAGCCTTTGGAGCACCTTTGGATCCCAACTACGTAGCCCAGGTAGATGATTTTTTAATTTACACCACAGACAAGGCCTTTTTAAAGCAACTCATCGGAGCATACTTAGACGGGAACACACTAGCCAAAAATTTCAACTACAAAAGTCTTCAAGAGGATTTGGCAGATCGCAGTACCTTTCTTTGGCTAGGTAATACAGCCAATCTTAAAAATCAATGGAAAGAAAACATGCCCGAAAAAGAATCCGCTTGGGATTCTATAAAACTAGAGCAGTATCCTCTATTGGTACTTCAAGGGATTGCTGAATCGAGCTTTATTCAAAGTAGGTTTACCGCTCAGCGGGACAATCCAAAACAACAAAAAAACAGTGTAGTCAGTCAATACAGCTTTACACTAGACGCTCCTCTTGCGCGAGCTCCCCAATGGATTAAAAACCACCGAAATAAAACGTTAGACGTAGTTGTTCAAGACACAAACCACATGTTGTACTTATTCTCCAATACAGGCACACTCTTTTGGAAAAAACAACTTTCTGGACCTATTGTAGGAAAAATCGAACAAGTAGATTTATACAAAAATAGACGTTTACAGATGGCGTTTAGAACACCCGATCGTTTTATGATTTTAGACCGAAATGGGAAGGTAGTGCCTCCCTTCGACAAAAAAATAGCTTCAGAGACACCACATCATCTGTCCGTTTTTGATTATGACCTCAACCGCAATTATCGTTTTCTTCTTAGTCATGGAAAAAAAGTAGAAATGTATGACAATAATGGAAGGCGTGTTTCGGGATTCAAACTGAATACTCTAAAACAGCCTCTACAAAACCCTCCCACACACGTTCGTTTTGGAAACAAAGATTATATCGTTTTGCAAGATATTGATGGACAAGTGCGCATTTTAAATCGGCAAGGAAAAGACCGAATTCAACTGAAAGCAAATGCGAACACTTCCTCTAATCGTATTTTTGAGCATCGGAATACTTTCGCTACGACAACCCAAGAAGGAGCTCTTTTACAAATTGATACCAAGGGGAACTTAACACAGAGTCCTTTAGGGCTTAGGCCAGGACATCAAATAGATATGACTAGCAAATCCTTAGTCACCCTTTCAGAAAATAAATTAGTGATCAAGGGTATCCCCGTTGTCCTTCCTTTTGGAACTTATACTCCTCCCAAAATTCATTATATCAACAATGTCATTTACGTGACTCTTACCGATTTGGACTCCCAAAAAGTATATGCGTTTTACAGCAACGGTAGCGCAGTTGGCGGTTTTCCAGTATATGGTAGTTCTGAATGTGATTTGTCTAATGCCGACAACGACAAAGCGATAGAAATGGTGGTGCAATCGGAAGCTGAAGGGCTGTTGATTTATCAAATTAATTAAAGTACTCCCTCGTTCAATTCTGCCTCAAAGAGTTGGGCAAAATGTACTTTTAATTTGTCTTTAACTTCCTTAAAAGGGACTGCTCGATTCAATTCTTTTGCTAAAGAGGTAACCGCTTTTCCTTGAATACCACACGGAATAATATGATCAAAATAACTCAAATCGGTAGTTACGTTTAATGCAAAACCATGCATGGTCACCCAGCGACTAGCTTTGACACCCATGGCGCATATTTTTCGTGCAAAAGGAGTCCCTACGTCCAGCCAAACTCCTGTTTCTCCTACACTTCGCTCGCCCTTTAACCCGTAATCTTTTAAGGTCATAATAATTGCTTCCTCTAAAAAACGAAGGTACTTGTGGATGTCTGTAAAAAAATTATCTAAATCCAAAATAGGATACCCTACAATTTGTCCAGGACCATGGTAGGTTATATCCCCTCCTCGATTGGTGGAGTGGTATTCTATACCTTTTTCTTTTAATTGGTTTTCATCTAAAAGCAAATGTTCACTTTTCCCGCTTTTCCCAAGTGTAATGACGGGCGTATGCTCTACCCACAACAAATAATTTTGGGTAGGGGTTTGTTCTTTCTGGTTTCTGTTCGCTCTTTTAATCGCAATGGTTTGATTGAACAATTCTTCTTGAAGTGTCAATGCTTCTTGATAGGATTTCAAACCAAGTTCAATAAGCTGGATGGTTTTGTTTTTTTGGGTCATCTATTATCAGCTATTTATGCTCCATCGTCCAGGATTGTTAAGAATGACCAAAGCGGCTATCACTCCAGGAACCCAACCGCATAGTGTTAAAATAAAAACAATCAATACCGAACCACACCCTTGGTCAATTACCGCAAGGGGAGGAAACAAAATAGAAAGTAAAACGCGAAAAAAACTCATCTAATTAATTGTGGTATAAAGATATAAAATTTGAGTCCTTAGATTTTTATAGTCTCCTTATCTTTACGTCAAATTTAACGTTATGTCAAAGCTTTCCGAACAGGAACTCATACGCAGAGAAAAATTAGAAGAGCTCCGAAAAATAGGAATCAATCCTTATCCCGCTGCACAATTTCAAGTAAACTTTATGGCGCAAGATCTTCCAAAACAGTACGAAGAGGGGAAAAAGGTTGTTCTAGCTGGACGTTTGATGTCACGTAGAATACAAGGAAGCGCTAGTTTTGCCGAACTTCTAGACAGCACAGGACGTATCCAACTTTATTTTAACCGTGATGAAATTTGTCATGGTGAAGACAAATCTCAGTATAATGAGGTCTATAAAAAATTATTGGACATCGGAGACATCATCGGATTGGAAGGAACCCTTTTTACCACACAAGTAGGTCAACAAACAGTAAAGGTTTCCAACTTCACCTTACTCAATAAATCTCTTCGTCCTCTGCCCCTTCCCAAAACGGATGCTGAAGGTAATCTGTACGATGCTTTTAACGACCCCGAGTTACGCTACCGCCAACGCTATGTTGATTTGATTGTTAATCCTCAAGTTAAAAACACCTTCCTGCAGCGGTCAAAAATTACAACCACTATTCGAGACTTTTTATCAGAAAAAGGCTATTTAGAAGTAGAAACCCCTATTCTTCAGCCCATACCGGGGGGTGCTGCAGCCCGCCCATTTGTGACACACCACAATGCGCTCAACACAAAATTGTATTTGCGTATCGCCAATGAGCTTTATTTGAAAAGACTCATTGTAGGAGGTTTTGAAGGAGTATTTGAATTTGCAAAAGACTTCCGCAATGAAGGAATGGACAGAACGCATAATCCTGAATTTACCGTAATGGAATTGTATGTGGCTTACAAAGATTACTTCTGGATGATGGAAACCACCGAAACCCTTTTGGAACGTATTGCTCAAGAAGTACACCAGCATACTGAGGTTCAGGTAGGAACTCATAAAATAAATTTTAAAGCACCCTATCCTCGTGTTCCCATCTTGGAAGCCATCAAAACCCATACGGGTGTGGATATTTCTCAAATGAACGAAGAAGAACTCCGAAAAACCGCAACAGAACTTGGCATTGAAGTAAACGAAACCATGGGGGAAGGAAAATTGATCGATGAAATTTTTGGTGAAAAATGTGAACACCATTACATCCAACCCACTTTTATCACAGACTATCCCAAGTCCATGAGTCCACTTACAAAAGAACACAGAACTCATAAAAATCTAACCGAGCGCTTTGAGTTGATGGTCAATGGTAAAGAACTTGCCAATGCCTATTCAGAGTTAAATGACCCAATAGACCAGAGAGAACGTTTTGAATCCCAACTCGCACTGAGTGAAAAAGGAGACGACGAAGCCATGTTTATCGATCAGGATTTTCTTCGTGCGCTAGAATATGGAATGCCACCTACCTCAGGGATTGGAATCGGAATTGATCGATTAGTGATGCTGATGACCAACAACAGTTCTATACAAGAAGTCTTGTTTTTCCCACAAATGAAGCCCGAGCAAAAGACCATAGAGCTCTCCGAAGAGGAAAAAATCATTTTACAACATATCAAAGAAACATCTCCTGCTGAATTGATAACTATCAAAGAAAAGTCGGAACTGAGTAACAAAAAATGGGATAAAGCCATCAAAGGACTTGGCCAGAAAAAAATAGTTCAAGTCATCAAAAATGAGGAGGGCTTATTCATAGAAGTGTTAAAATAATCCCAAGAGATTAAACCTAAATCATTTTGATATATCCAAAGGGAAATTAAATACAATATATTATGAAAACAACTTATTTCCTTTTTGCCCTAGCCTTTCCCCTTATGGTATTGGCTCAAGCCCCAGAATCCAAAAAAGCGTTGACTAAAGAACAACGTTTGGAATTACACACAAAAAAAATGCAATTGGCATTGGAACTCTCAGAGGATCAAACAGCTTCGGTTCGAGCTGTCCTAGAAAAATACCAATCTGAACGGCCTAAAAGAGAAAAGACCAACCCACTTTCTTCCGATGAACGCTATGAAATGATGATGAAACAAATGGATACTAAGCTCGCCATACAAAAAGAAATGAAATCAATTCTGAATGAAGTGCAGTACTCCAACTGGAAGGAAAACATGTCTAGAAACCAAAGGGAAATTCGTTCGCACCAAAAGCCTAAAAAAATGCATCGAAACGAAGGAAGAAGCCCTTCGACAAATAGAAAAAGAAACTAAAAGTTAAAAAGCGGGAATTAATTCCCGCTTTTTTTACAGTGGACTATAAATTAAAAAACTTTAAACTCCGTTCTTCGATTTTCTGCGTGTTCACTTTCACTGCAGGTCGAGGTGTTTCCACAATCATTAAGGAGTTTACTTTCGCCATACCCCACTGCTATCAATCTCGCACTATCGATTCCTTTAGAAATCAAGTATTCCACAACTGATTTTGCTCTACGCTCAGAAAGGCTCTGATTAAAAGAATCCCCACCTCGAGCATCGGTGTGAGAACCTATTTCAACAAGACTACTTTTGTTTTCTCTCATTCGAGACAATACATACTGATCAATGATTCTTTTTGACTCTGCTGTCAAGGCATGACTTCCCAGTGCGTAATGAATTGGCAAGAGCTCTCCACGATCAGGAATAGTACAGGGTACTTCTCTCCAGGCAGTAGTCCCTCCCTTTTTGGTTAATGTCTTTTTGATGACTTGAGTAGTTTCTGCTGGGATAGTTACGACACGAGTGGTCTCGTTAGAAACCAAAACTTGACGCTCAATAGTTTGAGTTTTTTCTGGAATTACTTCTTGATCTGTATGAGCTGGTGAAACCTCTACCTGCTTTGTAACCAAACGATAATCGCCTTTGATCCCTTCTGCAGAAGTGTGTTCCTTTGCCTTTAAATTTTCAATAGGAATTTCTCTAACAACGGCTGGATTTTCTACGTAATGAAAAATTCTACAATCTGATTTGTCGATGGAAGGGCAATCGGGATCTTTCTCGCCAGCAACCCAATTTCCAGTAGTGGGTTTGATTTCAACTGTTTGATAGTCTTTCTCAAACTCAGCAGGATGAACCGTCAGTTTGTGAAATTCATCTTTAATCCATATTGTATCTACTACTGTTTCATAAACAGCGGGCACATATACAAATCGTACCGAAGCAGGACGAATGATGATTTCTTCGTATTCAGTTTTATAAACCGCAGGAACAATTTCTAATCTGTCGTACTCTGGCCTTGTAGTAACTGTGATGATTTCCTCGTCATATTCATCTGGAATCACACATTTTGCAAAACATTTATTGGGATCGGGATTTTCGGGTAAGTTTTCGAAATATTCTTGTGAAAACATAAGGTTTGCGGTAAACAACACGCAAAGGAAAAAGTAATTTTTTTTCATTGGGGTTAAAGATTTGGTTTGCCCCCAATATAACAAAAAAACCTAAAACTTATTTATAACGCTACTAAAAGATTCCACGGTCTTGTCAATGTCTTCATTAGATAAGGCGTCGTTAAGAAAATAACTTTCAAACGCGCTTGGAGGTAGGTAGATTCCTTCATTTAACATTCCGTGAAAATACGAATTGAATTGTGCGTTGTCTCCAGGGGCTGCAGTTTCAAAATCAATGACGGGTTGATCTGTGAAATGGAGGGAAATCATTGAACCCAATCTATTGATCTGGTAAGGAATTGCTTTCTTTTCTAATACACTTTTAAATCCGACCTCTAGGCGCTCTGTTTTTTGAGCCAAACGGGTATATAAATCCGGTTCTGCATCTAAAGTCTGAAGCATTGCCAATCCGGCCGCCATTGCGAGGGGGTTTCCGCTCAAGGTTCCTGCTTGATACACATTTCCTTCTGGCGCTAGGTGATTCATGATTTCATTTTTGGCAGCAAAAGCTCCTACAGGCAATCCTCCGCCAACCACCTTCCCATAGGTAGCGATATCGGCTTTGATTCCTAAAAGTTCTTGTGCGCCACCTTTTGCTAAACGAAACCCAGTCATGACCTCGTCAAAAATAAGCAGACTTCCATATTGGTCACACAATTGGCGTAACCCTTTTAGAAATCCTTCCACAGGTGGAATACATCCCATATTACCCGCTACAGGTTCTACAATTATGGCAGCTATTTCTTCTGGATACTCCTTGAAAAGGTGCTCTACTTCTGTCAAATTATTAAAGGCTGACAAAAGTGTATCTTTTGCAGTTCCTTTGGTTACTCCTGGACTGCTGGGGCTACCAAAAGTGACCGCTCCACTTCCTGCCTGAATCAGAAAAGCGTCAGAATGGCCGTGATAACACCCTTTAAATTTGATTATTTTTTCTCTTTGAGTCACTCCTCTAGCCAAACGCACCGCACTCATACAGGCTTCTGTTCCCGAATTGACAAAACGTATTTTATCCATGTGGGGAATCATCTTTAGAGCCCAACTTGCAATTTCGGTTTCTAATTCCGTAGGTATGCCAAAAGAGGTGCCCTTGTCTGCTCTTTTTTTGACAGCCTCAATTACTGGAGCATAGGCGTGGCCTAAGATCATAGGACCCCAACTTGCTATATAATCCAAATAGGTGTTTCCATCCACATCATAGAGATAGGCTCCTTTTGCCTTTTCCACAAATATAGGTGTCCCGCCCACAGACCTGAAAGCACGTACTGGAGAGTTTACCCCTCCTGGAATGACCTGTTGCGCTTCTTTGAACAAGGCACTACTTCTTTGATATCGCATAGTTAGTTTTTTGTTGGAATCCTTAACTCCTGACCTAGGTAAATCGTTTGATCTGAGAGTTGATTGATTTCAATTAATTCTTCCAAAGGAATCTCATAATACTTTGAAATAGAATAGAGCGTGTCACCTTTTATTACGGTATGACTTTTATTTTGATTGGAAACTCTATTTTCACCTATTAGAACTTTCTCTTTTCTATCGTCAAAACGGGTCAAATCAAATCGTTCGATCAAGCTGATTAATTTATCAGGGTATTTGGGATCCGTGGCGTAACCCGCTTTTTTGAGCCCTTTAGCCCAAGCTTTGTAGTTACTCGTCTTAATGTCAAAAAGAAAGGCATACCGAGATCTGTCTTTCAAAAATAATGAGTGGTCTCTGTAAGATGTTTTGGGGTCTTTATAAACGCGAAAGCATTCTCCCTTTCGATCATCGTCATGATATATACGCTTCCCAGCCCAATCTTTATGGCACTTGATTCCAAAATGGTTATTCCCCTCTGTAGCTAATCTACCGTATCCCATACCAGACTCTAAAATTCCTTGAGCCAAGGTGATGCTTGCTGGAATTCCGTAAATTTTCATTTCTGCTTTGGCAACAAGACCAAATTGATCAATATATTGTTCTATTTTCTCCTGATTGGTGAGGTTCTTTTCAGCTTTCACTACTTTTTTTATTGTAGGTTGAGCGTCTGGAGCTTGGACTACTACTTTTCGTGAAGTACCACAAGAACTTAAAAGTAGGGTGAATATAATCAGGGTAAGTGCCTTTGATAAGACAGGATTGGTAGATTCTTTTTTTCCAGTTGACGATTCATTCCTACAACTCCTTGAAGTCCTCCTGTATGAATTGCTAAAATTTGCTTTCCCCAACGCCATTGTTTTTTCTTAATCAGATCAAAAATAGCAAAAAGCATCTTCCCAGTATAAACTGGATCCAAAGGAATTTGATATTGTTTATAAAAAGTATTCATAAAGTCAATGAGCATTGGCGTAGTTTTGGCATACCCACCAAAAGTGTAGTCTTCATTTATTTCCCAATTTCTTTGTGGGGCTTGGTTGGATACAAACTTACTCACTTCGGGGTTTTTTAATGCATTGAATCCCAGTACAGTTTGCTTTTCAAAAGAAGCTTGAACAAGACCTGCGAGGGTTCCTCCCGTACCTACACTTGTGCAAATCACATCAAATGCTACATCATTTGGATTGAGAATTTCAGTACAACCTCGGACAGCCAAAGCTTCTGTTCCTCCCTCAGGAATCAAGCGATATTTGGATTGCTTTTTTAGTATCGCTTGAACTTCTGTAGCAGTTTCCTTTTGAGTGTAAGCATGCCTAGAAATACAACACAACTGCATTCCCATCAAAACACAATAGGATAAAGTAGCACTTTCTGATATTTTATTTTGCCACTCTTCTCCACGAACAATTCCAATCGTTTTTACTCCCAATAATTTTCCTGCGCAGGCGGTAGCTGCCAAGTGATTTGAAAACGCCCCTCCAAAAGTAATTGCCATGGAAACATCTTGTGCTACGATCTCCTTAAAAATATAATTTAGCTTACGAAACTTATTCCCTGAAACTACAGGGTGTAACAAATCCTCTCGCTTGATGAAAATCGAATGGCCCTCAATGACTCCAACCGGTTGATTTATACTATTTTTGAACGTATCAAAAAATTGCATGTTTAAAAGTACGTAAATTGGAATTGGGTTCACTACCTCCATTAGAAGAAGGAGATTTTTATTTAACGCAAGAGGGGTATAAGGTCTTTACAGAGCAATATCATCTTAAGCGAGGATATTGTTGCCAAAGTAATTGCCGACATTGTCCGTATGGTTATGATCCCAAACGCAGTTGATTTTTTCGGCATTATTTTTGATTTGTATTAAATAAAAAGTCATTTAGATATGAGAACCACTGTATTACTTTTAACATTATTATTCTTAGGGGCTTGTTCGTCCATAAGAGTTTATTCAGATTTTGACCGCAATGTAGATTTTTCGGGATACGAAACCTTTGCATATTTTAAACCTGAAATTGATAAAGTTGATATTTCAGATCTCGATAAACGACGTATTCTAAGGGCGCTCGACACTCAGATGAATCTGAAAGGGCTTTCTAAATCCGAAACTCCTGATCTTTTAATTGGTTTTTCGACTCAAGCCAAAGAAAAAATTTATGTCAATACATGGAACAATTTTGGCTGGGGCTGGGGCTGGGGTTGGGGCTTCAACCCTTGGTTTTGGGGCGGACCGAGTTATAATACAGTTAGTTCTCAAACCGAAGGTACATTATACGTAAATATTATTGATGCCACTACAAAACAGTTGGTTTGGCAAGGAAAAGGTAGGGGAGGCATAAGCGAAAGTGTCAAAAATAGAGATGAGCGTATCGCTTTATTTGTTAAAGAAATTGTCGAAAACTACCCCCCAAATTTAGAGCCCTAAGCTGAGGGAAAACATATTTTTTCTGCGGCTTTGAGTGCCTCGGCAATACCTTCAATTTTTTTGCCCCCTGCGGTAGCAAAAAAGGGTTGACCCCCTCCACCACCTTGGATGTATTTTCCTAGATCTCTAATTATTTTACCTGCATCCTTTCCTTGTTCTGATACCAATGATTTAGAAACATAACAACTCAGCAAGGGTTTTCCGGTCTTATGGGATCCCAAAACCAATATGGCTTTGTCCATATTGGCACCCATCTCAAAACAGAGATCTTTCATTCCCTGTGCATCTAAATCTACTTCTTTGGCAATAAATTGAATTCCTGAATGCATCTGTGTTTCTTCTATCAACTGATCCCTAAGTACTTGTGCTTTTAATTTTGAAAGCGTATTCAGTTCTTTTCTCAAAGAAGTATTTTCCGACTGTAAATTTTGAATGGCCTTTAATGGATCTTGTGCTTGTTTTAAAAGTTGATTTACATTTTCCAGAAGTGCTGTTTGTTTTTCAAAGTAGTCCTTGGCAGCATCTCCAGTTATGGCTTCAATCCTTCTTATTCCAGAAGCTACAGCACTTTCGGAAGTAATCTTAAAGTGCCATATTTCTGAAGTATTGGAAACGTGTGTCCCTCCGCAAAGCTCAATAGATTGTCCAAACCTTATAGTTCGCACTTCATCGCCGTATTTTTCTCCAAATAGTGCCATTGCCCCTTGTTTGATCGCATCATCGAAAGGGGTGTTCCGTTGTTCTTCCAGTGGCAATTTTTCTCGAATTCGAGCATTTACAAATTGTTCAACTGCTTTGAGCTCCTCAGAAGTTACTTTGGCATAATGAGAAAAATCAAAACGAAACATTCCCGAATGTACCATTGATCCTTTTTGTTCAACATGATTCCCTAAAACAGAGCGTAATGCTTGGTGCATCAAATGGGTTGCCGTATGATTGCAAGATGAGCGAAGACGTTGTTTTGGATCTACTACAGCCCTATAAGTTGCCTCTAATTTTTCAGGGAGGTTCTTACAATAGTGTATTATTAAATTATTTTCTTTTTTGGTGTCTAGGATATAAAAAACATCTCCATTGGAGGATTCTAGATAGCCCTTATCTCCCACTTGACCTCCACCTTCAGGATAAAACGGAGTAGAATCAAAAACCAACTGATAAAAATCACCTTCTTTAGCAGTAGTCATTTTTCGATATTGAGTGATTTTTACTTTTGAAGTCAATTGGTCATAACCAATAAAATCATTTTTTTTAGACGCTGCCTGGATCACCCAGTCCCCTGCTTTGGAAGCGGCTGCGGCTCGAGACCTTGATTTTTGCGCATTCATGGCTTGGTCAAAACCCGCTTGATCTATAGAGAATCCTCTCTCGTTGGCAATGAGCGCGGAGAGGTCAAATGGAAAACCAAAGGTGTCAAACAATTCAAAAGCCTTTGCACCGTCAATTGAATTTCCTTTTGAATTCTCAAGTATAGATTCCAAAAGCACCAATCCTTGATCTAAGGTTTTTAAGAATGAATTTTCTTCTTCTTTGATCACGTTATACGCTAGTTGTTGCTCTTTGATTAGCTCTGGAAATGAGGCACCCATTTGTTGCGACAATGTCTTAACTAAAAGGTGAATAAAAGGTTCTTTTTGATTTAAAAAGGTAAATCCATAGCGAATTGCACGTCTTAAAATTCTTCGAATGACATAGCCCGCTCCTGTATTACTCGGAAGCTGTCCATCTGCAATGGCAAAATAAACCGTTCTTAGATGATCTGCCACAACTCGAATCGCTCTGTCAGATTTTTCTGACAAGCCATAAGTTGTATTTGTTAAGGTTTCAATTTCTCTGATAAGTGGGGAAAAAACGTCGGTATCATAGTTTGAATTCTTTCCTTGTAGAACCATACACAGACGCTCAAATCCCATTCCGGTATCTACATGTTTGTTCGGCAATTGTTCCAAACTTCCATCAGATTTTCGATTGAATTCTATAAAGACTAGGTTCCACACCTCGATCACATGAGGATGGTCTTGATTGACCAGCTCTGCACCTGAAATTTTAGCGCGTTCTTCATCAGAACGAATATCCACGTGAATTTCGGAACAAGGCCCACAGGGCCCTTGGTCTCCCATTTCCCAAAAATTATCTTTTTTATTTCCTAGTAAAATACGATCCGCAGGAATGATTTCCTTCCAAAGCTGATACGCCTCATCATCTCTTTCGATTTGATCCTCAGGTGCGCCTTCAAAGATGGTCACATACAGTTTGTCAGGATCAATTTTGTAAACCTCTGTCAACAATTCCCACGCCCATGCGATAGCTTCTTTCTTAAAGTAATCCCCAAAGCTCCAGTTTCCAAGCATTTCAAAAAAGGTGTGGTGGTAGGTGTCTATCCCTACCTCTTCCAAATCGTTGTGCTTTCCGGATACTCGCAAGCATTTTTGGGTGTCTGTAATCCTGTTTGAAACGGGTATTGCGTTGCCTAAGAAATACTCTTTAAACGGATTCATACCTGCATTGACAAACATCAAAGTTGGATCATCTTTGATCACCATGGGTGCAGAGGGTACAACCTTGTGCATTTTGGAAGCAAAAAAATCTAAAAACTGTTTTCTAACTTGAGTGGATTTCATTCCATATTTGTTTTATGATGGCTATTGGATTAAAGTTTCCAAGTGGGGGTTTTAAGCACTCGACCTATCAAAATTTTGTATATTTGTATGTTTAATTAATCTTCTTTGCAAAAGAAGCGAAAATTTATAAAACTTTATGGGTAAAGTTAAATACTATTACGACCAAGAAACACTTTCTTACCGTCCCATCAAAGCAACTAATAAAAACAGGATTTCTAACATTGTACTGTTTGTTCTCACTTCCTTTTCCTTTGGTGTGGTTTGTCTTTTAATTTTATTGAATTCGGATGTGATTAACACACCTTCAGAAGTTGCCCAGAGAAGAGCGTTAAAAAACTACGAATTACAGTTTGATATTTTAAATAAAAAATTGACCCAACTTGAGACAGTTGTTGACAATGTTGAAGAACGAGACAATAACATTTATCGGGTTTATTTTGAGGCAAGTCCCATTCCAGAAGAGATCAGACGAGCGGGTTTTGGTGGGGTCAATCGGTACAAAGACTTGGAAGGTTATGACAATTCAAATTTAATTATCAATACCGCCAAGCGATTGGAGATTTTAACCAAGCAAACCGTGGTTCAGTCACGTTCTCTAGATGAAATAGAACGTTTGGCAGCAAACAAGGCTGCACTTATCGAAGCAATTCCTACAATTCAACCCGTAAATAATAAAGATCTGATCCGAATCGCTTCAGGTTTTGGATATCGTAATGATCCTTTTTTCAAAACTAGAAAAATGCATTACGGTATGGATTTTACGGCAAAAAGAGGGACTCCTGTTTATGCCACGGGTAATGGGGTTGTGAAACGCGCGGACAGCCGTTCCTCAGGCTTTGGAAATCACATTCGTATTGATCATGGCTTTGGGTATGTGAGCCTTTATGCCCATCTATCTAAATACAATGTGAAAAGAGGTCAAAAAGTAAAACGTGGAGATATTATAGGATATGTAGGTAATACTGGGAGATCCGCAGGACCCCATTTACATTATGAAATTATCAAGGACAATAAAAAAATTGATCCTTTAAATTTTTATTACGGAAATCTTTCTCCTGAAGAATTTGAGGCCTTGTTGACCCAATCTAAGCAAGAGAATCAATCTTTGGACTAAGATGCACATAAACCTTCCCGAAAAACGGTACTATTCTATTGGTGAGGTTGCAAAAGCATTCCAAGTTAAACCTTCTTTACTTCGTTTTTGGGAAAAAGAATTCACAGAAATCCAACCTAAAAAAAAGCAAAGCGGTACTCGAAAATACACTCCAGAAAATGTCCAGACCATTCAATACATTTATCACTTAGTCAAGGAAAAAGGCATGACCCTTCAAGGTGCCAAAAATCAACTACAACACAAAACTTTTGATGCTCCTAAACAAGTGTTACTTTCTAAACTAGAAAGAATCAAAGCTTCCTTGGAGCAGTTGAAAGAGAATTTATAACTTTATTTTTTTCGGAAAAAGATTTGAATGGGAACACCCTCAAAGTCAAATTGTTCTCGAAGTTTATTTTCTAAAAACCTTCGGTAAGGATCCTTTACATACTGGGGTAAATTACAAAAGAAAGCAAATTGGGGGTGGGGTGTCGGTAATTGGGTGCAAAATTTAATTTTGACATATTTTCCTTTATAAGATGGCGGAGGAGTCTTTTCAATAATGGGTAACATTACATTATTAAAAGTTTTGGTAGGAATCCTACGCGCTCTGTTTTGATACACTTCAACAGCTGTTTCAACGGCTTTAAAGATGCGCTGTTTGGTCAACGAAGAAATAAAAATGATGGGGACATCCGTAAAAGGCGCAGAGGCTTCTCGGATTTGAGCTTCGTATTTTTTTGACGCATGAGTGTCTTTTTCCAACAAATCCCATTTGTTGACCAAAATGACAATACCCTTGCTATTTCGGTGGGCTAGCCAAAATATATTTTGTACTTGTCCGTCAAAACCACGGGTTCCATCTACAATTAGCAGACATACATCAGCATATTCTATTGCACGAACAGAACGCATTACCGAATAAAACTCAATGTCTTCTTTTACTTTGGCTTTCCTTCGAATTCCTGCAGTATCCACCAGATTGAAATCAAATCCAAAACGATTGTATTGAGTATCAATACTATCTCTGGTAGTTCCTGCAATATCTGTTACGATATAACGCTCTTCTCCTATCAATGCATTGATAAAAGAAGACTTCCCTGCATTTGGTCTTCCTACAACTGCAAAACGAGGAAGTGTATTTTCAGGGGTTTCAGCCTCTTGGGGTAACCCTTTGATTAAATCATCTAACAATTCCCCTGTACCACTTCCACTTACACTAGAGATAGAATAAAACTGTTTGAATCCGAGTGCATAAAACTCTGGGGTCTCTTGAATTCGTAGGGCGTTATCTACTTTGTTAATGGCCAAATATATAGGCTTATGAGAGCGACGTAAGAGCTCTGCAATGGTTTGATCCATGCCTGTAACCCCATCGGCTACATCTACCATAAATATGATTGCATCTGCTTCTTCAATAGCAAGATTGACTTGTTTGTCTATTTCTTTTTGGAATACGTCATCACTGTCCTCCACATATCCGCCTGTATCAATTAAGGTAAAGCTTCTGCCATTCCAGTCGGACTTTCCGTAATGTCGGTCACGCGTCACTCCACTTGTAGAATCCACTATAGCTTCTCGCTTTTGGATCATGCGGTTAAAGAAAGTGGATTTTCCGACGTTCGGTCGTCCTACGATGGCTACAATACTACCCATGGGTTTGATTTGTTGCAAAAATAGTCTTTTCATAAGAAGGGTATTATTTAAAGCGAAAAGATTTTGCACAAGACCTGATTAATATGTAAATTTGCTGTCCTTATCGCGAGGTAGAGCAGTGGTAGCTCGTCGGGCTCATAACCCGAAGGTCGCAGGTTCGAGTCCTGCCCTCGCTACAACGAAAGCCTCTTGATAAATCAAGGGGCTTTTTTAGATTCAAATTTTATCAAATGATATTCAGTTTTTAGAAATAGTTGTCGTTGTGTTTAAATATCATTGATAGTTCTACTATTTTAGATAAAAATATTCCCTTTGTATAAAATTTTTACAGCAAGCGACTTTGTATATGAGCTTAAAAAAAATATTTTTAAGTGCAATCATTCCGTTCAGTTATTCATCACCGAATTTGATTTGCTAGCTCTTTCAAACGAAATTATTGAGCTTTTGCCTACAGAGAGGACCATTGATATCGTGATATCTTCGGTAAACCAAAAAAAATCATTGCGGTTGGTTAACCTTTTCAATAGAATTGTTCAGTCTGGCGGAACTGTATATTGGAATGAAAATCATGACTTATATCAAAACGCTGTTCATTTTATGATATTGGATAAAACTTTTGTGATCAATAAGTCTGATCATTATGCAGGGGAATCTTCAGAAGAGAAGATCAAATATTTAAACAATCTTTTTGATAATTTTCGATTAAGTTCAAACCAAATAAAGCTTATAACTGGAGATATTTCCATCAAGTTGGAAGCAGAAAAAACATTTGTTGAAAAAAATAAATACGTAAAAATAAAGTGGGAGGTTGAAAACGCTCATCGAGTCTCGTTTGGAAACAGTAAGGAAGAACTAGAACACTCTGATGAGATGGAAATATTGATAAAAGATGATACCGTAGTAAAATTAGAGGCAGAAAACAGAGAAACCAAGCAGTCAAAGCAATTGATCATTAAAGTGCTAAAAAGTAATGCTGTAGAAATCACTGTTGAGGCTTTGGATGAGACTTTAGAAGAGTACTTGGTTTTGAAAGGATCAGGATTTCAAAATGAGGAGTACTATGCTTTTCAAGGCCAACGAATAAGGCTTTCGTGGAGTATAGACACCATGGGAAACTTCAGCGAAAAGGTCATCGGAGACCTACCCTTAGAGGGTGAATATTTCTTTTTTTTGATTCATAAAACAACCTATGAATTTACCTATGATTCCATCTACGGCACTCAAAAAAATAGAATTGTAATTAATCCTGTTGAAGAAAAATTAGAAGGGGACGAAGAAATTCATCATAAAGAAAGGAAAACTCTCTTCGGTTTAGCAAAAGTTTTTAGTAGATTTAAGAAAAAAAGAAAACATAGTTAAAACAATATTGACTATATATAGTATAAGAGTGAAATTTTTGGTTATTCATGGGGTCTAAAGAGCCGAGTTTTATAAGTAACTTCTTTTTGAGATGTTCAGGAGCAAGTGTTGATATTATCAGCAAATGCCCAGAGTTTGAGAGAATAAAATACGCCAGTATAGGTGTGACTATTTTCTTTACTTCTGTCTTGGCATTTATTTCATCCTTTTACGGCTTATCTCAAATTTTTGATTCCTACATTATCGTCTTTCCTCTAGCTGTCTTTTGGGGTCTCATTATTTTTAATTTAGACCGATACATCGTACAGAGTCTAAGAGCTGGAGATTCAAAATATCAAAACCTCGTCATTTCAATTCCACGATTGATTTTAGCAATTTTGGTAGCAATTATTATTTCAAAACCCCTTGAAGTAAAACTATTTGAGGATGAAATCAATGCCTATTTGGTTCAGGAGAATATCGATCGTATTTACACTATCGATAAAAAATACAAAAGCGATCTTTTGAATTTGAATGAGCAAAAAACTGGCTATGAAACTGCTTTTGAAGAGAAATTAAAACTACGCGAAAAATATTACGAGGACTATAGATGTGAATGTAATGGTACTTGTGGTACTGGACTCAGAGGAAGAGGAAGAGAATGCGAGGAGCGTAAAATGAAGTACGATCTTTTTTCTGCTGAAATTGAACTTGAACGAAAAAAAATGGATGATCTGATAGGGCGGATTCTTCAAAAAGAAACTGAATTGTGGAATCAAGTTAGTTCAGAAAAAGAAACACTGCAAGCAACAACCAATATGGGGTTTTTTGACAAAGTCGGTGCCTTGGGTGAGGTAGGGAATATGGCCTCTGTTTTCATTATGATGATTTTTATTTTGATTGAAACTGCTCCTTTGCTTACGAAGTTATTGTCCAAAAAAGGTCCTTATGATAATCTTATCATGCAGGCAGAATTTGAATTTGAAACCAACTTTTTAAAAGTGAAAGATTTTAATCTTAACCAAAGAGAAAAAAATAAAGAGCTCAACAAAATTTCTACTGATTTAGAAAAAAAATCCATTGAGACAGAGTTGAAAAATTCAATGAGAGAAAAAGCTTTACAACGATATGAAGAGATAAGAAAAGATGAAGATTCGTTTTCAAACAATTAGTAAACTATGATTTCTAGAGGAATTATATTTTTTGCGTTAATTTTTGTACTGTCCTCTTGTGGGAGCAGCATGAAGACGTTAGAGTCTGTTGTAGAATCAAACTTAAAAGTAGATCCAAAACTTGAGAGTGGATTGGAATACGCTAAGTCTATACTTGAAAATGATACCCTAGTCCAAATAGATACACCCAATGAAAAAATAGTACCATTGGATGCCTCAGTGCTTGATAGTTTATATACTGTTCTTTTGGATGAAAAAGAATTGGTTATGGATATTGCTTACAAGCCATTTTACGATTTATTGTTGAAAAAAAATCTTACAGATACAACATACTTGACCAATATTTACGCTAAAACGCCAACAGACGGCTCCCCATTGAGCTACGAATTTGATGTCTTAAAAAATGATGTCATCGTCTATTCAATCGAAAATATAAAGGGCTTTAAGGTTGACGAAATTTCAATCATGGAAGGTGGTAGTTACCGCATGGTAAACCAAAAGCTTAAAAGAAAGCAAACGGATGCCGGTGCCATTAGAATTATGGATGATAACACACTTACCTTAAATATCATCAATGATGGTTTTTTTAAAAACAAAGGTTTCTTTGGTTCAAATGTTAAAATCCAATTAAAAAAAGTGTCTCCTTTTAATCTCACATACGAGGAGGTGTTGGACAGTGTTCCCCTAACTAAAAAGTCTATTGAAATTGTTGTGGATACAATTTACAATTCTAATTATGAGCGAAAGTTTGAATTAAACTCCATACTTGATATTACTGGTCAAGACAGAATGGTAATACCCATTGACGTGAATCAAGAAGACATGGATCTTATGGGTTGGGGATATTGGGTTGGTTTGAACAATTTCAACTCACTGGATTGGGCTAGTGATGAAGACAATGACATGATTAATTATGCAAAACAGGAGTTATTTAATGAGGATTCAAAGCTGTACTTGCAGGCGTCTGAAAATGACAATATTAAGTTGAAGATCAACAACTTTAGTTTAGATAGCCGAACACTGAATTATTCCACAAACTACGCCTTTTATAAGACTGATAATACTATTGAAAGACCAGACAGGAGGGCTGAAATTATTCTTAATAATTTATCAACCATAAATTCTTTTGACATTCAATTAGGTCTGGTAACTGTTTTCTTTAAAGAGCGCCAAGTGGAACTAGAAAAAGAGGTTTACGAAATCAAAAAATTAATCAAACTCACCCTAGAAGAAGAAGAATGAAAAGTATTTCCAAGATTTTTTTCGCTTTTATGATATTGATTTCATTTTCATCATTGGAGTCTTGTACTTACATTAAAAAAGCAGATTCAGGAATAAGAAAAGCTTTTGGTTCTGTAAACAGATTTCAACGTCAACAGAAATTATATTCGAGAAGACTCGGATTGGATGAAAAAAATAATTCCGAAAAGCAAGGCGAAGGTGATGAGAATAGAATGGTTAGAAATCCCATTCAGCAAAAAAACATGATCAATGATTATGGATATCTGTTTGAGGGAATCAATGGTTATAACCCAGGGGTAATTGTCAATTACAGCAACAGCGACAGTACTTCAAATGTTTTTGAAATAGAAAGTGAAAAATTTAAAAGCATTCAGCCCAACCGAGAAGTTTTTGGGTGGCATCCTTATTGGATGGGAAACCGTTGGACAAATTATCCTTTTGAGTTGTTATCCACCATATCGTACTTCTCCTACAATGTGAATCCAAGGACTGGATTGAGTTCAAATCCTTCTCAGATTGAAGATTGGAAGACTACTGCCATGATAGATTCAGCAAAGGTTAAAAACACACGAGTACTTTTGACTGTCTCCCTACAAGGAAAGACCAATCAGGATCAGTTTTTGACAAATGAATTATTGTGGAACAACTTATACCAAGATGTATCCAAACTCATTTTAGAACGCAATGCAGATGGTGTTGATTTAAACTTTGAAGACCTTCCTTTTGGACTTAAAAGTGAATTCACGGATTTTGTCGATGGATTCGATCAATACTTAACACTTCAGTTCCAAAACAATAATAGGGAGAATCCATTCATATCATTGACCTTACCTGCTCATAAAGACAGGGAACATTTCGATATCAAAAGGCTGGATGCCTTTATCGATCTGTTTATTATTATGGGCTATGATTACAATGGAACGAGTTCTCCAGATGCTGTATCACCTCTACAGTCAGAAGGAGTGTTTAGTTTAAAAAATACGGTTGAATATTTCAAAGAGAAAAATATTAATGTCAACAAAACTATACTCGCATTGCCTTATTACGGAATACTTTGGAATATAAATCCTTCAGGAGAAGATGATTTTAAGGCAAGTATAGAGCGAAAATTGACGTACAGCGAAATAAAAAATAATTTTTTAGACAATGAAGATGTTGGTTCTGAGGTTGAATTGGATCCAATTTCTATGAGTAAAATTTACAGGGCAGCATTTGAAGATAATTCCATCAAGGAAATTCATTACGATGATGCATTTACCCTATCAAAAAAGTACGATTATGCCATGAATAATAATTTTCAAGGTGTTGGCATTTGGGCATTGGGTTATGACAATGGCAATGACGAACTCTGGAATTTAATAGAGAATTATTTTTCTACTGATATTGCCGTATTCAATGATCCTATTAGCGAGGTAAATGGTTTTCCTATAAAATTTGCCGAGAGCTTAGTGGTTCAAAAGGATGTGTTTATTGCCATTATCATATATTTTGTATTGGCCCTGGTAACTGCCTTTGTGCTAATCTTGTCGGATTGGAGAATTAGAGATTCAATAATTAAAAACTCCATTAATCAGCTAATTGTAATTTTCATCGGTTTTATATTATTGATTCCTTTGGTTGTTTTTGTAAGAGAAATTTTAGATAAAGGAGGCTTTTTTATTAAATCGAGTTGGGAAATTTACATAGGGTTTTTTGTTGGGCTTCTGGTCTTTTTTGTCTCCTCAAAACTCAAATGGAATAACACTTTAGAAAAACCGTAAATCAGTACTAATGAAAACAATTATTTTAAGGGAATTATTTTGGTTGGTTTTGAGTTTTGTGCTCTCATTGGTTTTGGCATTCTTTTTTTTGGAGCTATTGGACTTGACTTCATCAGCTAGAGACCTCAAAAGAGTAGAGCAGATATTTTCAGTCCAATTGTATTTGATTGGTTGTGTCGTGTCATTTATATCAATCTATATTGTTAGAATTATTGTGACAGCAATAAAACTTTTGGTTCAAAACTAGTCTTCTATGATTCATAATATTATTACTTCCATTGCCGCTAAAGCAAATCAGTATATAAAAAATAAATTGTCAATTGATGAGGACATAGTGATTGTAAGAAGTTTGGTTGATATCAAGGGGAATTTAAATCAAGGCATCGAGAACAAAATAACAGTATTTCTATTGAGCATAGAGGAGGAAAAATTAGCTAAAAACAATTCTACCTTTAAGGGAATTACCAATCCTTCAATCAACGTAAATATCAACATTATGTTTGCATCCTATTTCACCGATGTCAACTATGTGGAATCCTTACGACATGTATCGTTAATAATCGATTTTTTTCAGAGAAATCCTATTTTTAATCATTCCAATACACCCGGACTGCCAATTAGCGTACCGCGACTCCATGTGGAAATATATAATTTGAACATGCCCGACACTATGCGACTATGGGGGGCTATTGGAACAAAATATGTTCCTTCGTGTGCCTACAGAATCAAGCAGATAATTTTTGATTCAGATACAGTGATAGAAGATATTCCAGCAGTAATGGGAAATAATACTTGAGAAAGAGGCTACTATGAACGGGATGTACAATCAAATTAATTATACCTCAAATTATAAGAAAATTATTGAGGTTGAAGTGAATCACGATTATTTTAAAGACAAGAAATGCATTTCATTTGTTTTTAACCCAACTAGTGAAACCCTTTCTCTTTTTAAGAATTACGGAATCTTATTTAAAAGAACTCAAAGTGGTTTTGTCTTGATTAGTGGATCGGACTTAAGGTATTCAAGCGCATCTTTCAATGGACTGATTGAAGTTGAAATTTCAATCAGTAATAATGACCCTGTGTTTTTAAACTATTCAGAAATCTCTCCTTCTGCTGGAGAAGGATTTTTGTTTCAAAATAGTTTTGAAGCAAATACGCTTCACCAAGAAGAATATGTCGACGCTTCAGTACTTGCTCCTATTAACAACGACAAAGTCATAGGGGGAACAATAAAACTAAGCTTTAATCAAAATAATGAATTCTTTGGAGAAGGTTCTGAAAATTCAAATGCTGGTGGAGAAAAGTACCGTATCAATTTTAAATCAAGAGAGGTGGTAGTTCGCTATAATTTTTACAGTTCTAAAGAAAATCTTGATTTCTCTAATTTTTTTATTGCAGACGATGAAAATTCTTTTAAGAACGACTCTATTGAACAGAGAAAATTAGCGAATGGTCAAGAGGTATTCTGTATTCAGCACCCAACCCCCATAAAACTTTCTCAGTTTTATGAAAAATCTCTTTTTTTAAAAAAAGACGATGGGTTTTTAAATACCTTTTCCATACAATTGCCCCAACCTCAGGTGAAAAATGTCTCATTAAATAAAAATGATGGCAAATATTATGCTGATCTATTTGTTTCCTTGGATTAATTACTTAGATTTATAAACTATAACTATATCTAATTTTAAAACTCAATTATGGCTTCTAATTTAGCAACTCCAGGAGTTTACGTTGAAGAAAAAAGTTCGTTTGGAACATCAGTGGTTCCTGTGCCAACAGCTGTCCCGGCCTTTGTGGGATATACCCAGAAAGCATTAAGAGGAACAAAATCTTTAACCAATAAACCCACCCGAATTACAAATTTTGGAGAATATGTAGAATTGTTTGGTGGTGCGCCATCTACTCTTTTCACAATTACTCCTCCAGCAAAAAAGACTAAACCTAAAGCAGAAGGAGATGCTCCTGCTGTTGAAACTGGTTCAGATTCCGAAAATTACACTTTGGAAATGGATGCATCAACTCGATTTTTGATGTACGATTCCATCAGACTTTATTTTGTCAATGGTGGTTCAGACTGTTATATTGTGTCTGTAGGGAGTTATTCCGATAAAATTTCTGCTAAAGATCTAAATGATGTTGCAGTAGGTGGTGGAATAGCGGCTTTAGAAAAATTTACGGAACCCACAATTTTGGCTATTCCTGAAGCAATTCTTCTTCCCGAAGCAGATTGCTATTCTATCCAAGCGGCAATGTTACAGCATTGCGGATATAAAATGCAAAACCGTTTTGCCATACTTGATGTTTTTGGTGGAAACGAAGAAAGAACTTTTGATGACAATGATGTAGTTGATAAATTCCGAGAAGGTGTTGGTTCCAACTTCCTCGCATGGGGAGCTGCCTACTACCCATTGCTCAATACAACCATCGTTAATTCCTCGGAGATTGACTTCACAAGACTCAAAAATCCTAAAGGGCTTATTGATGTTTTAAATGCTGAAGTTGATGAGAACGTTGCAGCAGATAATATTTCTTCTGCAAGAGCACAAGGAATAAAAGCTGAGATTGCAAAAATAGCTACGACTACAGATGCTGATCTAATCAAGTCTCTACAGTCTACCTTGAGTGTTATCAGTCCGAAGCTCAACTCAATTTTAATTGATATTGCTGATGAATTAAATACCCTACCCCCTAGCCCAGCAATGGCCGGTCTATACTGTATGGTTGATAATTCTGTGAATGTTGCTAAATCGCCTGCTAATTTGAGTTTAGGTTCGGTAATTTCACCATCCGTTAATATTAATAATGAGAATCAAGAAGACCTGAACTTACCATTAAATGGTAAAGCAGTAAACGCAATTCGCAGTTTTACTGGAAAGGGAACCTTGGTATGGGGTGCACGAACATTAGAAGGTAATTCAAAAGATTACCGTTACATCAGTGTTAGAAGAACAATGACCTTTATAGAACAAAGCATCAAATTTGCTGCTGAATCTTATGTGTTTTCTCCGAACAACGCTACTACTTGGTCTAGTCTTCGTGCTACTGTTTACAATTTCTTAAACAATCAATGGTCTTCTGGAATCCTTGTTGGTTCTACACCTCAAGATGCTTTTGAAATTGAAATCGGATTAGGGTCTACAATGACTTCAACGGATATATTGGATGGAATCCTTAAAATGACCATTAAGGTGGCCATCGTAAGACCAGCTGAATTCATTGTGATCACCTTTGAACAACAGCAACAAAAATCATAAAACTAATTTAAAATATATATATTATGGCAACACCAACCGCAGGAACGGGAGCAGAGCAAGATCAATATTGGCCGCTACCAAAGTTCTATTTCTCTGTAGATATAGGTGAATATACTGACTTACCATTTCAAGAAGTTAGTGGTTTAGATATAGAAACTGAAGCAATTGAATATCGTCATGGAAACAGTCCAGCCATGAGTGCTATTAAAATGCCAGGGATGTTTAAATTCTCTGACGTTACACTCAAAAAAGGCGTTTTCTCAACTGATAACGATTTCTATGACTGGATTTCTACAATATCATTAAACACTTTTGAAAGAGTTACAGTCGTTGTGAAATTACTAGATGAAAACGGAACACCAGCTGTCACATGGACATTGCTGAATGCCTTCCCATTGAAAGTTACACCAACTGATATGAATTCTCAATCATCAGAGGCAGGAATTGAAACAATTGTATTTGCTCACGAAGGATTGACCGCTACAGTGGACTAAGATTCTTCAGATGATAACTAACACGCTCAATAACGCTGTTCATTTCAGTGTTATTGAGCTTTTTATTTTCTAAATAAAGCATCCGCCAATTTTTTACCTCCCCAATAGTATTTAAATAAACACTATCCGTTATGGTCAACACGGATTTTTCAGCAAATTTTACGAGGTAATACAGATCGTTATAATCTATGAAGTTCACGTAGAAATTCTTGTCTTGAATTTCATTGAGACGTTGAATACGTTTTATCTCTTCCTTCGATTTTCCAACTCTTTCAAGTACAAGAATAACTTTAAACTTTTTTTGGCCTAATACAGTATAGATTATTTTTTCAATCGCCTCTATCATTTCTATATTTTGTCTGTCTTCTATATAGATCAATAAATAGTCAGAAAAAGACAGCGGTTTTAAATTTTCACTCCTGAGTAACCAATCAATCAACTTTTCAGTATTATCTAGTTTTTCTTTATCTATGTTTAAAGTGGGTAGATCAATAGCGACCAAGGCTTTGTCTGAAATTTTATGGATCATTTTTTTAGCAAGCGCCGTTTCTAGATCATAATTGTTTGTAGCACTGAGTTTTTTCCTATTAATCCAATGTAGCGTTTGTTTGTTCGTTCCTTTAGCAATGTAGTAATATAAGAGAGAAAAGGGAGTTAGAGTTAAATTTAACACCAGATCATAATGGCGGTTTTTACGATTCCAAATGTCCTTAAATCCAGGTTGAAATTCTATGTTTTTAAACCATTCGTCTTGATAAAATAAATTCGATGAATCTTTACCATTTTCAAGGATCAAATCAATTTCCAGTTCTTTTGGCGGAAGTGTTTTGGCAAGCTGATTGTAGACTAGATTCAAAAGAACAAAACCTTGAAGGGGAGGATTTACACGGTGTAAGATTAAAATTTTCAAAAAGCGACAAATTTTTTAGTGATTGCCCAAGAAACAGTAACTCTAATTCAATGTAGAATAGAGTCTATTTATTTCCTCAAAGGTGTTTTCTAAATCCAGATCCCAATATACAAGGTTACCAATATGATCAGCTGTAACAAAATAAGTTACACCCTTGAACGTAAAAGATTCAATAGCATTTCCAAAATTATCTTCACCCAAACTGATACTTACTGGGGTCTTAATTTTTTTGATTTCAGATGAATTGTCAAAATTCTTATCATCAATGATTGACAAACTTCCGTTTTCGGTAAGCACATAAACGTTTTTATTGTCGTATAAAAGATCATTTACTTTGCTGTAATTTGCTCTTTTTGATCCTAAATAGACTAAATTTTTATCTTCAAGTAGTTTATAGACAAATATGCTCCCTTCCAATGTTCCAATGATGACTTTATCACTGTAAAACTCAATCTCTATAGCCGTCTCATTTCTGAGTTTTAGGAATTCATTGCTCAGTTTAAGCTCTAATCCATTTTCTAGGATATTTATAATTACATTTCCTTGATTGGTAGCCAGATAAATGGTTTCAGAAAGATCAGAAAAAGCCATACTTGTAATGAATTCGTCCTCAGATAAGCTCTTGAGTTCAATGGATCTGATATAATTTTTATTTTTTTCATTAATTTTTTCAAGATCAATTTCTATCATTGATTTTTCCAAGGTAGCATAGAGTTTGTTGGAGACCCTATCGTACTCTAAAAAGCCAACGCCTTTAAAATGGAGGTTGTTAAAATTTGCCACCAAAGAAGCAAGATTTTGAATACTCTTTTTTAGGATTTTTCCAGGTTTCCAATCTTTAATTTCAAAAGCCCTTACCTTTCTTTTACTGTTGATTTCGACCAGCCAAATTTCACTGTTTTCAAGGCCTACCGCTATTAAATTATCATTTATGAACTCAAGAGAATTGATGGCTGAAGGGAAATTTGTAATAGCTCCTAAAGCTTCAATATTTTTGTCAATCGAATTATTACTGCTGTACAATACTCTTGACTTTCCACCAGTAGCAAGTTTTCCGTTTGAAGAAATATTGATGGCATTTAAAGACATCTCATTGTCTTTTACAAGATCGTATTTTTCAATTTTGGAATATTGGCTTACGCCGTTGAGTTTCGCTATCAGATTGACCGAAATCTGTCTCAAATTATCATCGTCATACTCTCTGTTTAATTGTTGACCTAGGGTCTTTAGCTCTTGGTAATAATTAATGGAATTTTTGGTGAGATTTTTTAAAAGTGCCTTGTCGTATTCATTCAGAGTGGTATTGTTCAGCGTATAAAGAATAAGCGAGAGAGAATCTTTTATGTCAATAAATTTTTGAGAGAGTTCAGCCCTTTTACTTTCCTTAAGCGCGACTCCCATAAGTTCATTTGCGGCTATGCTGTCTCGATAAATTTTGTCTCTTTTCGCCTCAATGAGTTGGCTTTGTTGTTCATTGAGTTCATTTAGTGCTATTAGCCGTTTTTGAGACATCAATTGTTCTTCTACCAAATTCATTTTAAGCCTCTGTTCTTTGAGTCGTTCAGCATTATTGATACTGTCCTTCAAAATTAACTCATTCAAGCCCTTAAAAAGAGAGTCAACTTTTTCTTTTTCCTTACTTACAAGGGCCTTTTCATCATTGAGTTTTATGGTTTGTAAATGCCTCGAAATTGAAAAGAAAATAAAAAATATCAATACTGATGCTGCGAGAAATAAACCAATATTCCGATTCCGCTTCTTTGATCTCGCTAAATTCTTTTTAAACTCTTGTTCACGTCTAAATGCTTTATCGTCAGCCTCTTTACTTTTGGTGATGTATTCTTTTGTCAATTGGAAATTGAATGAATACTTGTTTGACCATTCTTTGTGAATGAATTTATTTTTTAACCATTGGGAGGCTATATCTAGGGAGGTTGCCGTTAATAAACTTTCGTCTGGATACTTTTTGGCCTTAAGATAGTTTTCCTTGTAAATTTCAAACTTTTCTTTTTCGTCTTCTTTCCATTCTAGAAAGCGATTCCATTTTAGAATAGATTGATATTTTAGACAGACTACATCCGTTTTTTTAAATACCTTTTGATCTTTAGCAGCTTCTCCTCTAATGACTGATTTAAAAATGTCAAATGTGGCACCAAACTCATTTTTTATCTTTTTTATAAGTTCGGTTAGTTCAATTTCATCAACATCTAACAAACGAATAATATAGTCAATAGTATTGTTATAAAACTCCCCATTCTTTTCTTCACCTGAGCAAAGGCTGCGCATCAAAAGCTCAAAATGCTTTTTTTCTGCATCATTTATTTTTTGATAGAATGCTTCAAGTTTATTTACAAAATTTTGATTGTAATTGCCAATAGAAGTAAGCTGCTCCACATCTAGATACACAATATCTTTGGACATAGGAAACCCATAGGAGATGAAGAGGCTGCTGAATAAAGATTGAATATCTGGTAAAAGACTAGGATTGTCATTTAGGTTATCTCCCAAATCGTCTAAAACTTCTTCAGAAAGCTGGATGTTTTTGGTTTGTAACGTGTTTTTGGTTATGTCCAAAAGAGCACTTTTACCCAGATGCGGTAAATTGTATTGTGTTTGATTTAATATTTCAGTAAATCGATCGTAGGAATTTAGTTTAGCTATATAATCTATATCTAACGCCAGTATGAAGTAAATCGAAGTTTGTTTGTATTTACTGGTTCGATAAATTAAATCAAATAAAAGATCATCGTCATTCGTTTCGTCAGGATCAAAAAAGTGTGGGAATTTGAAAAAATCTTCTAATTGATCAATGACAATTAATAGGTTCTTTTTTTCATAGATTTCAGAAGAGGCAAAGATTTCAATTAACCCTAAATCTCTCTTTTCTTCAATCTTGTTCTTGTAATTTTGATGGTCTGTCGTTTTAGATTTGCTCTTGAGATACATTACACCAGAGTCTGAGAGCGCATAACTAAGGTTTTCTAGGGGGGAGATACCAGGTCTAAAATCACAAATGACCCATTCCTTTCCAGCTTGACCTAAAAATCCTTTTTGGAGTTTGGGTAAAATCCCTGCTTCTATAAGAGAACTTTTTCCTGATCCACTTTTCCCACAAATCGTTACAAGTTTATAACGCTTTAGTATGCTCAATACGTCTTCAACCTCTCGTTCACGTCCGTAAAAATTTTCCGCTTCTTTTTTGGTGTAAGGACGGATTCCTGGAAATGGTGAAATCAAATTATCTTCTGAACTCATCCCATAAAAATAGCTTATTTTACGAGATAATCAAACCTTGAAAATTAAGTTTTAAAAAAAACACTCCTTTTTTAAGTATTTATTTTGATGTAAAAAAACCCCAAGTTCATTTTGATTAAAATTAAAATTATGTGATCTTGTAATACTATATTTTTTGGAAAGCAAGCATGAATTCATTTTCTCAATTTTCGACTTCAAACTACCCTGCTATGGGGTATCGTTTTAAAGTTACCTTTAATGACTTAGGTGCTAATTCGAGTTGTCCTTTTCAATCAGTATCAATGATATCCGTAAGTAACAAGAGTACAATCATTGCTGATGGAGGCGATAACACCAGAGAATATAAGCTCCCGACTACCAATAAATATAAAGATGTAAAACTGGTAAGAGGACTTATGTCCAATAATGTGTCTTTATTAAAATGGCTTGAAAATCTTGGTGTTGATTCATCGGGTAGGCTAAAGCCCCTAGTTGTAGTGATCGAATTGCTCAACACAAATAGTTTAAATCAGCTGACCACAATCGAAAAGTGGTCTCTTTACGACTGTTTTCCTACTTCTTTTCTTTTAGGAGAGATGAATTCACAAAAGAGTGCTATTGTTTTAGAAACAATCACTTTAGCCTACAGCAAGTATGAAAGAGAATCTGTTGGAGGACTTTTAAATTATTATTAGTCATGATTGAGATCCAACAACTTATTGTCAAGGCCAAAGTGAATAGCGGGGATTCGGAAGACCAAAATCTAGTACAAACCATTCAGTCAATAGTCGATTCTCATTTAAAGTCAACTGGAGTAGTTAAGGAAAGTGAGAAAAAAGAAATTATAGAGGAATGTGTGAGAGCTGTAATGGATAAAATTGAATTTAAATCAAGAGCATGAGTGAAGTTTCAAAACTTAAAATTGTATCATACAAGGACACTACTTCATCACAACGGCTTGGTGAATTTGTCATGCAGCTCAATCCGGTCGATATTTCTGTAGTAAGAACGGTTGAAGCACCAAAAGACTCTTCGAGTTCTGACGGTAGTGCTGCAACTTCTCAAACGGAGACCTTTCGCCCTGCGAAATACACTTTTAAATTTACCTTAGACGATACAGGAGCCATAAGCCTAAATTTACCTAATTCATATGGTGTTGCTGAATCCATCAGTATGCTTGAATCCTTAACTGTTGTGCCCAATGACGAAACGCACCAGAATCCCTATGTCTATTTATATTGGGGAAATACTTTTCAGGATTCCTATTTTGGACAGGTGTCCGCGCTCAAATACGACTATAATTTTTTCAGTATTTCAGGGAACCCCTTACGAGCACTTGTTACCCTTACTATTACAGAGGTCAATGCTACTATCGATAGAACTTTCCAAAGCCCTGACATCACAAAAATACCCGTCATTAAAGACAAAGACAATATTGTAAAGATTAGTAAAGACAGTTATGATGATCAAAAGTACTACATCCGAATAGCAGAGATCAATAACCTTTCTTCTGTGAGAGAATTGAAAAAAGGAAGTTCAATCGTATTACCTCCCATAAAAAAATAAGGATGGCCCTTACGACAAACAAAAAATCCTTAGACAGTCTTTATAAAGCTGTTTCCTCTCAAATTAAAATTGATGGAGAATTTTTGGGGTCAACTTATGAGATTTATAAAATCGAAACCTTTAAGGAAATCAATAGGCTCAGTAGGGCAAAGATTCAAATCTTGGCTGGCGACTATACAAAAAACACTTTTGATGAAAGCGAAAGCGCTCTATTCGATGCAGGAAACGAAATTGAAATTCAATTTTCTTATGACCAAAAACCTGTCGTTGTTTTTAAGGGGATTATTTTGAAACACTCCATCTCGCTTAGCGAGGGATATATGCGGAGAAAAACCAAAAGCAAAATGGTGATCGAATGTATTGATAAAGCGGTCTTACTTAAAAACAGCTTTACCGATACTGTTTATACACAAAAGACAGATCAACAAATCATCAATAATTTAATCAATAATGTTAGCGGTCTAAGTTCAAGTGTCGATTCGACAACTTATGAGCATGCTGTTTTGCCAAAATACAATATTGATGATTGGCATTTTATACTCGAAAGGGCAAAATTCAACGGTCTATTGGTCTTAAACTCCAATAATAAACTGACCATTAAAGACCCATCAGTAGGAGAAATTTCCCCTGAAGTTACGATTACCAACGGAGGAGGTACCCTGAGCTTTGAGGCCCATTTAGACGCAGATAATCAATACAATAAAATTCAGCTGGAGAGTCGTGACTCCTTCAGCGAGGAGGTGTTTACCAAAAATGGGGCTGATCCAAATGAGATGGTCACCAATAGTAAAAATGACGCAAAAACAATTTCTAAGAAGTCTAGTCCAACAGAATTGAAAATCAATCTTCCGCATGACGTTGACGCAAATGAACTTAAAGTTTTAGCTGACGCATTGACCAAAGTGTCAAGACTTCAAAGAATGTCTGGGAGGGCAAAATTTAAAGGTGTCTTAGAAATTGATTTGGATACGGTAGTCGCTTTAAGTGGTTTTGGAAACCGATTTGACGGAAACGTTTACGTGTCTGCAGTATCCCATCAAATTGAGGAGGGTAGAATTTTTACCGATATAGAATTTGGGTTAAAACAAGATTTTTTCAATCCCAAAAATATTTTTGACCGCAATCAACTGGTCAATACAATCGCTGGGCTGCACATAGGGAAAGTCCTTCAAATTCACAGCGATCCCGATAATCAATACAGAATTAAAGTTGAACTTCCAATACTAAATGATTTGGGAAATGGGGTCTGGGCAAAGCTTACCCAACCTTATACTGGCGAAAGTAATGGGGGAACATTTTTTATTCCAGAGGTGGGTACCCAAGTGGTCGTTTCTTTTGTCGGCAATGATTCCCGCCATCCTATTATTTTAGGATGCTTGTATACGGATTCGATGAAACCCTATAAATCCTTTGAAGAAGAAAACAATTTCAAATGCTTCGTCACAAAAAATGATTTAAAAATTCAATTTGATGAAGATCAAAAAGAAATTATGATCAGTACCCCAGGAGGAAATGAAATTACGCTTAATGACGAAAACAGTGAGATTACCATTAAAGATTCCAATAATAATCAGATTAAAGCATCCTCTTCAGGAATAGATCTTAAGAGCTCTGGGAAACTAAACATCGAAGCTTCTGATGGAATTTCTATCAGTTCTGGAGGGAATATTACGGTAGATGCTAAATTAAATAATCTGAGTTTGAAAGGAAATAATATAAGCAGTAATGCGACTTCAAAATTTGCTGTAGATGCAGTATCTGCCATGAATTTAAGTTCGTCAGGTATTGCAGAAATAAAAGGTTCAATCATAAAAATAAATTAATATGCCCGCTGCAGCTCGATCTACCGATTTTCACACTTGCAATATGCAGACCCCTGGTACACCACCAATTCCTCATGTAGGAGGACCAATATTGGACGGTATTCCAACTGTTTTGATTGGGGGCTTACCTGCAGCCACTGTAGGTTCTAGCTGTGTTTGTGTTGGACCACCAGATTCTATTGTTAAGGGATCTTCTACGGTTATGATAGGGGGAAAACCGGCGGCAAGAATGGGAGACAGTACTGCACATGGTGGTTCAATTAGCTTGGGTTTACCCACAGTTCAAATAGGAGGTTAAATGGATAATTCAAACGAAAAATCATTTTTAGGCATTGGTTGGGGATTTCCCCCAAATTTCAATAAAGAACGTGCTGAAATTGATATGACAACTAAGGAGGAGGACATCAAACAAAGCCTTCACATCTACTTTCATACCAAACTTGGCGAACGAATGATGCGACAAGATTACGGTTGCATTATTCATGACCATCTGTTTGATCGATTAGATAAATCAATTTTAGATGTGTTGACTTTTGAGTTAAAGCAAAATATTGGAAATGTTGAACCTCGAATTTCTGTAAATGAACTCTCAATTAAACCCATCGATATAGAAGAAGGGCGAATTGAAATCAATATTGAATATACGGTTATTACTACGAATGTAAGGGACAATATTGTGTTCCCCTATTATTTAAATGAAGGGACTAACATCAAAAAAAATTAACACTTGAGAACAGATTATAAAGATATTTTAGATCCTAACAACGTTCTCATAGACGACCGTTCAATTTCAGATAAAATTCTGTTATTGAAGAGGTTGTCTACAGCATTCACCTACTATAACAGAAAAAATAAACCCGAGGGCAACTTTACGCCCTTACTGGAAACAGATGAAAGCTTTTTAATTGCTGAAATTTCAAAGTTTAAAGTTGCAGAAGAAGACCAAAAAAGATTAAATCTCATCGCTAGCTTTGATCGTTCTTCCTCCGAAAAAGAAAAAGGGCAAATCTTTGTTCAATACATCAATTTAACGGCACAAATGCTTAATTATGTTTCAAATTGGTACACTGCTTCAAAGAAAAACAATCTTACCGAACAAAGCAGTAAAATTGAATTGGAACTCGAGCTGGCAATAGAAAACAAATTAGCGAGAAATTTTCATCAATTTCAGAACTATCTCAGCTTTTTTAAGGAAAAAGAATTGATAGACGATACTGTTTTTATAAACGAAAATGACTACAACTCGGTAGTTTGGAAAACGGCTAGTGATAAAAAAATTGAACCCATTTTCGACTACGATGAGCCAGTAGAATTGATAAATAATTGCCTAAAGAAAATGATTCTAATTTCCTCAGAAATTTTTGAGGTAATCTACAGTCTTTCCAATAAATCAAAAAAACTATTGGAAGCATCGCTTTACAACAACAACAATCACAAAGCACATATTGGTTTACTTTTTTCCTTTTTAGAATTGATGAATTATGTCCAAAAAGACATCAATACATTTTCTAAAAAGCATTTAGACTTATTTTACAAGACTATTTTACAGCAAGATCTAGTGGCAACTCAGCCTGTTAAGACCTTTATCACCATAGAAATTGAGGAAAATAGTAATGAAATAATCCTGAAAAACGACAATCTTTTAATTGCTGGTCAATACGAAGATGGATCGGTTGTCAAACTCCAAATGGAGGAGGATATCAAATTGAACAATGTAAAAATTGCCGAACTACTAACGGTTTTTATCAGCAGAAATTCGGACCTTGATTTTAATTCCAACTACCAGCTAATTGCCTCCATTTATTTCCGTCAAATTGCCAATTCTATCGCTGAGGTAAATTCATTCAATTCCAACGAGACCACATTTTCAACCTTGGGAAGAGATCAAAATTTTCTCACTTTCAATGAAATGACGATGCAGACTGCTGATGTAGGTTTTATGATTTCTTCATCAATCTTAAAGTTAGATCGAAGTGACAGAAAAATCAAAATTGATCTAAGTTTTTCTATAAGTTCCATCAACTACCTTTCTGACTTGATCATTGATATCTCAAACAATACTCAACTCAATGAAGAAGAGGTTTTTTTCAGGGTATTCTCCAAAGCATTTAATATTGAATACACCACAGAGCTAGGTTGGTTTGCAGTAGAGGATTACGAAATAATCGCACCTGAAGATTGGACCTCTGCCACCATTTCATTGATTTTAAATTTAAATAAACTCGCTCCTGCCTTCAAAAATTTCGATTCTTTGATTCACCAACTAGATATCGAAACCCAACATCCGGTATTGAGAATCAATTTGAATCAAACCAATTTTTACAATTCTTATTCGTTTTTAAACACCCTAGAGTTAGTTAAAATCCAGATGGATGTTGAGGTAAATAATCTGAAGAAAATAAAGATATACAGAGAAGGACAACTCATTGATAACAATTCGGATTTTGAGCTTTTAGGGCCATTGGCTAAATACGGTTCCAAAGTTTATATAGGCTGCGAGGAATTGTTCAACAAAAAAGTAAGTGAGTTTAGTTTAAATTGGAACTACACCAACATACCGCCCAACTGTAAAAACATTGAAACCTATTACGAGGGCTATTCAAATGGATTTGACAACTCAAGTTTTAAATTAAAACTCTCAGCGCTTTCCGACTTTAATTATTTTGATTCACAGAAAAAGGATTTTACGTTTAATTTGTTTGAAACAGATGCTGACGACAGTTTGTCAAATGTGCGCAATGTCTCATTTAAAAGCCTGAGTCCTCTAAAAATAACACCCAACTTTAAAATTGATTCCACTTATTTGAATGAATTTTCAAATGACATAGAGACTGGGTTGTTGAAAATGGAATTGGTAAGTCCAATGGAAGGCTTTGGGTTTGATATTTATCCAAAAATATATGCAGATGCAATGGCGAAAAAATATTCGTCTAAAAAGGCTAAAACAGAAAAGGAAATTCGGGAACCTTTCTCTCCTCTAGTTAGCAATATTCAAGTCGATTACAAAGCCAGCACTACATTTATTTTCAGTGATTCAGGGAGATCTGAAAACGATGCTTTAGAAAATAATGAGTTTTTCCAAATTTCACCTTTTGGAATACAAAAGACTTTTTCAAATAATTTGATTTCAAGCAAACGCTTGTTTTACGATTTCTCAAATGAAGGTGAACTCGTAATCGGTTTGAGCAGTCAAAAGCCTTTTACAGGACTGAACTTACTCTTTGAAATTACCAAAAGCGAAAATACCGATTATGAATTTAGTCGGAAAATCGACTGGTATTACTCCTCATTTGAGGGATGGAAAAAAATTGAGACTGATCAAATTCTGTACGACGAGACATTTAATCTTATGAAAACAGGGATTATCTCTTTTAGATTCCCCTCTGATTTTGCACGGAGCTCAAAAATATTAAACCCAGATAAATTCTATTTAAAGGCCTGCTCTGTCGATAAGGCAGATCAATTCAGTCTTGTAAAATCAATCACAACTAACGCTACCATAGGAAAAGAAGTGGAATCATCTCTATCGGCCAACAGAATTGAAAAACTCAAGGCGAAATCGGTAGAGGGTTTTGAGAAAAAAATTCCTGGAGTAATCGCAGTAAATCAGCCTTTTGATTCGTCAACCTTTAAGATAAAAGAGGAAGAAAAAGATTTCTATTTGAGGGTAAGTCAGTTGCTTCGCCATAAGAATCGACCTGTGAGCAAGTGGGATATTGAAAAATTTATTCTCAATAAATTTGATTGGCTCTCTCATGTGGTTTGTATAAATGCAAACGGAAAAAGCAATAAGCCCACATTAAAAATATTGTGTCTCAAAAAAATTGAAAGCTTTCATAATATAGAGGAGGTCAAATTGAGCATGGCTGAGATGAACTTAATCAAAAAGACTTTAAATGAATACGTGTCTGCCTTTGCTGATTTCGAACTGGTAAATCCTGTTTTTGAAGATATACTTATAAAGTGTAAACTTCGATTTAGGGATGTGCCAATCGGAAAAGGGATAGAACAACTCAATCAAGATTTATTCAAATTTATTTGTAACTGGAGAGTAAGTGCTGAAGGAAGCTATCCAGACTTGAATAATAGAATAAAAAAATACGATATCATTAAATTCATCAAGGAGCGCTCTTACATCGCTTTTGTAACAGGAATTTCGATGGTGCATTTTAAGCAGCAAGAAGACGGAACAATTTCTGCACACGATACGGCTTTGAAGGAAGACACCTCCGAGTTTATTGAAACGGGTACCCCATGGTCTATCATTGTACCGCGAAACAGCCACAAGATTGAAATACTTGCTAAAGACGAATATCACGCCCCAGAACCGACTAACTTCAGTGAATTAGGAATTAATAAATCATTTGTAATTGTAAAGAAAAATGAAAAAAAATTGATTGCCAATAATTTTACAGAAGATGAATCAAAAGGAGATACCAATAATTTACAATTTGAATTAAAAATTTAAGTCATGGGGATAAAAAATAGAGAGACTTTAAAAAATTATTTTAAAAAAGGAGGATTAGCTACTGAAAAGCAATTCATAGATTTAATCGAATCATCCATGAACATTATTGATGATGGGATTTCAATGAAACCAGATACGGGGCTGAAGATCAATCCTTTGGGTGAGTCTTCAAAACTCATCTCGTTTTTTAAGAAGAATTCACAGAAAGAAGCGGAGTATTCCATCGATATTAACAATGGAAATGAAGGTTTGTCTTTTCACGGTGAATTGGATAAAACGCTAATTAAACTTAAAAAAGAAGGTAAAGTAGGGATCAATTGCTCGGAACCCGAACACGAGTTGGATGTAGACGGAACAATAGGAATTAAAAGCAGAGTGGGAATGTATGCCAAAGGATCTATTCCAGCCGATGGAAAGTGGCATCCCATACTCTCTGATCTGGATGGAATCGTTGCTTTCGAAATTACAGCAATAGCAAAAGGAAAAATAAACACAGGACACTATTGTGTTTCTCACGCTATTGCACTCTCAACTTACGGAGGAAGAGGTTCAAAATCGAAAATTAAAAACACTACAGCCTACTACGGAGGATATCGGGATAAAATTATTTACAAATGGACTGGGACATTACACAGTTTTAGTTTGCTTGCTAGAACTAGAAGGGATTACGGAGAGGACCCCGTATCAAAATCTTCTTATACCATAGATTACAACGTTTCAAGTTTATTAAAAATTTAATTGTGTCAAAACCTAAATTTATACTACCGGATCAATACGATACCAAAAGCCAGAGATATGATGAGCTATTGGAAGAGGGTATTGACTGGGTCCAAAAATTCTCGGGTAATTTATGGACCGATTATAATTTTCACGATCCGGGAATTACTTTCCTAGAACAACTTTGTTTTGGAATTACAGATTTGGGTTATAAGACAAATTTCCCCATCAATGATATCTTGTTTATCGGTCAAGATAAATTTGATTTAGAAGAGAAAAATCTTTTTTACCCCCCTCATAAAATTTTACCCACTAGCCCAATTACTACCACAGATTTTAGGAAACTGATCTTAGACAAGATCGATGCAGTCCAAAACGCTTGGATAGTAGCAGAAAAAGACAACCTTCAAAACATTTCTGGTCTCTATAGTGTCAAGGTACAATTAGGCGATAATTTGGATCAGAAAAGTCAGGAAAGCACCTTAAAACAAGTTGATGCATTGTTGATGAACTACCGTTGTCTTGGTACAGACTTTAGCCCTTCTGAACCATTGAGAAAAGACGAAATTAGGTTCGAGTGTGATATTACTTTAGATTCTTTTGCTGTTGGAGAGCAAGTTTTGGCAAATATATTTAAGGGCATTGAAGACAGTATTAGTAACAAGCCTGTTTTCAGTGATTTTAGTGAAATGGAAGAAAAGGGGCTCAAGGTTGAAGATTTATTTACTGGAACCTTCACTGAAAAGGGCTACCTCGAAGATTTCGATTTCAATGAAAAGACGAGTGAAATCTATATTTCTGAAATAAAAGAGATCATTTATAATGTGGAAGGCGTGTTGGGACTTGAAAATTTAGTTTTCTTCAAAAATGACATTAAAATTTTTGACGATTATATCCCCTTTGATAACGATGCCTACCCAAGTTTGATTAAAGCTGATGAAAGCTTTTTTGACGAACAAAATGATGGAATTCGCTTTTATAGAAATGAATCCAACTACAAGATAGACAAGATTATTTTTAAGCAAATTTACGATTCTTTGATTGTTGAAAGTAAGGAAGTTTACAAGCAAAAATTTAAAAATAAATTGAACAGTTCCAAAGGGAGGTTTAGAAAGGAACAGTTTGAAAAATATTATTCTATAATGAGGGAACTTCCTTCGCTTTATGGTTTAAGAGAAGAAGAACTTCCTTCAAAGTCTTCTAATTTGAGAAAATCTCAGGTAAATCAACTCCGCGCTTATTTGTTGCTTTTTGATCAGCTGATGGCTAATCATGTGAGTCAATTGTCCAATATACGTCAACTTTTTTCGGTTGATTTAGCCTTTCCAAAAACCCTCTTTGGGCAAGTTCCCACAGACGTACCTCAACTGGAAACTATTATAGGAGAGGATACAGATGACTATGCGCAGTTTCTCGCCAATTCGATCGAATCGAAAAGCGAATATTACACGAGAAAGCACAAAATTTTGGATCATCTTATGTCGCGTTTTGGCGAAACTTTTGACACCAGCTTACTCGGCAAAGTCTACAAGTTACAGCACGAAAACTGTACTGAGGAAGAGGTAAATGAATTGATGTTATCCACGAAAGTTAATTATGCAAAAAATCTTGTTTCTTTAGGTTTTGAAAGAAGCCAAAGTTCAGATTACACCAGTAAAGAGAATACTGAAAACCTTTCTGGCATTGAAAAACGCTTGAAACTTAAATTGGGCATTACCAATGCTATATCTGATTCAATTTTAAAGTCCTTTTCTCGAGATTCGAGTTTAAATGAAATGAATCAGACTTGGAAAAAAAGAGAAATTCAAATTGACAACAGTCCTGGGCTTGAAGTATTAGCCCTACCCCAAAAAACTTATTTGGATAAAAAAATCCATTACCATTTAACCGGTGTAACTTCTTTTAAGTTTTTATTTATCAATGGAATAAAGCGTAAAAATTATAAGTTGATTTCATCAAAAGGAACCTTCAACATCTTGTACAAAGGGATTGATGGTGTTCCACCAGCTGTAGTTTATCAGTCGAAAAATTTAGCGGAATGTGAGCAAGCAATAGACTCTGCTATCAATAAAATAAAAGAACTCGACGCCAAGAGTGAAAGTTTTTTCATGGTAGAAAATATATTACTTCGACCTGTTTCTCATAAAGATTACACCCTTATTTTTTATGATGCAAATGGGGGGAAATACATTGAAAGCTATTTTAAATCTGAACAAGATACCCTAAGAGATTTGAAAAGTGACTTTTCCATTTTGGTAGCAGACAAAAAGAACTTTAATGTGGTCAAAAAATTAAACTCAAAAAACTTTGAGATTATTTTATATGATCTACTTAATCGTCCGCTATTTAAAAGTGCTAAGTCATTTAAAAGCGAGGATGAGGCTAAAAGAGAAATACCTATAATGATTCAGTTTTTTACGAAAATAATTAACGAGAATCAAATAGATGAGTTCAGTAAAATGGTGATCGTCAATGACATTTCAAACAAGTTCCCTGACGGTTTTAACTATTCTAATCATATCAATTTTATCTTTCCTGATTGGCCATTGCGATTTCAGAATAAAGAGTTTAAAAATCACCTCAATTCTGTAGTACAAGAATATATACCCGCTCACTTAACCTACGATATTTTTTATTTGGATGTGAATCAAATCGATCAATTTGAACAAACCTATTCCAAATGGAAAAGATTGAAAAATACCAGCCGTATGGATCAAGTGGACTCAAAATCACTACAACTCATTCAGTTGCTTATGCAATATAAAAGAGATGAGGAATAATGATATTCTTATAAGGCAAATCATTTTTGATTTGGACATCGCTTCACAGGCTGATTTCCAAGCCTATACCATATCCATTTCTCAAATTGTTAAAGAGCGTATTGGACCCATGCTAGAAGATATCGCTTTAAAACACTATGGCAATAGGGACATCGTGGTTAAAAATCTAACGGTTAATTTAGATGAAATTGATCTGGAGAATTGGGAGGCATACGAAGGAACTGTATATGATCAATTGTTCAATCAATTAAGACTTACAGAGATTCCTTCAAACAACTATGACCCGCTTGATACTAGATCTCTAACGCTTAGTGAACTCTTGAGTTTTATCGCTGAATTTGGTCTTTTACCCTGGAGCTACAATACCAAACAAAAGGTTAATTCTTTTTTTAAAGATCAAATTGAACAATTTAAAAACAAGAACTCACTCTTCAATATTTTAATCAGTAATCAAACTGCATACAGACGAATTTTTAATGTACTTGACCCAAAAAGTAGTCAGCAATTTTTAAAATTTCTTTTAAAAAGGGATTATCCACATTATAAGCGCTTACAGGATTTTAATAAAAGTTTAGTCAAAATAAGGGGACTCTCCCCTACGCTTGGTTCAATCAAAAAAGAGGAATATCATATTCTAAAATACTTTTACGAAAACGCAAATAATTTAGATCGAAGTATTCAGCAAAGCGTTGACCATTTAAAAAAAACCTACTCTTTAAACTCAAATGAACTGAATAAGCTCAATCGTATTGAAAAGAAGGTAAACGCATCTAGTGAGTCACTTAATGAACAATTGCAGCTCACAGGATCAGCGTTTAAAGCACAGCATTTTAAGCAACTTATCCAGTTACTCATTAAGCTTGAAAACAATAATAGTCTCAAAAAAACACTTGGCTCAAACGATTTTAATGACCCCAGTTCTGTGAGCAAGTTTTTTGTAAAGGGTGATTTTTTTAAAACGCTTAGAAAGATCGTACAGCTCTATAAAAAAAATCAAAATTTAAGTGAGCAAAAACTGGTTAAAAAACTGCTTGATTTCCTAATTCAAAATAAGGCCTCTAATAAGTTTGAACAATCTGTTGTATTAAGACTAGGAGATGCCATTTTTGGTGAGAGAAAATTCGAGTCTTTGAGAAGCGCTACCCGTTTTAAAAACCTTCTTAGTGCCCTTAAAATAAAATCCGTAGAATCTTTTGTAGAAGTAATCGATATAATAGATACTATACTCACTTTGGAAACTAGGAATATCAAAAAACACAAGATTCAAGCAAGGGCTTTAAAAGCATTATACCCTTCTTTAGAAAAAACAAAAATCAATGAGCTTTTTGTTGCAGTCCTAAAAAGTTTTGATGTTGATCGCAAGCTCCCTACTTTCTTTCAGGTGGATTCATTGGATGAGCAAAAGATTTCAAAGATTTTTGAGCAAGTAAGGAAAATGCAAACTTTACCTAATCGACCTACTTCGTTAGACTCAAATTATTTTGAATTTATCCTCAATATTGATAATGAGATGACTCATCTTGAAGAATCCAAAAAAAGATCAACGGATTTTATAAGTATAAAAGACATCTTAAAAAGCACTAAATCTCTTCTTGAGTTTTTAAAAGCATATAGATTAAGGGAAGAAGTGTTAAACAGCTTTTCAGTTCTAAGCCTTCAGCCTTCTACAGAAAAAGCATTTTTTGCACTGCTAAAGACAAATTTTCAATCTTGGCTTCTAATAGAACAAGCCTTGATCAAAATTCAAGATCAAATTCATTTTTCCGATCTGGATTCCAAACAATTCCGCGCTGTTTTGCGTTATTTTTTGATTAAATCATTGGCGAGTGGAGCCTCTACTAAAGCGTTCTATACTGGAGAATTCACCTTTAACTTTTTGAGTTTTATTGAACTTCAATCTAGTATACATCTCAATAAACTAAAGGAAGTATTAATTGAGGGAACGATCAGTTCTGAAATTGAAGAAGTTGGTTTTGGTTTTAGTGTGTATATTGATAATACCTCATTGGATGTGCTCCCTCAAAAAACCAAAACGACCCTTTTCTACAAAAATGTCTATTATTCCTATTTAAAAACAAAGACAGTTCCCGAATGGTCTTCACTTGAGTTAATAGATGATTTTGAAATAGTTAATTTTTTAAAAGTTCTGATTGACAAAAATGATGGCTTATTTTTAGAAACCTTATTCAGTCAAAAACAGATTACCAAAAACCTGCTGATCTTCTTAAAAGAAGTATCTAAAGATTATTTTAAAAGCCTGATCGATATACTGCAAACAGAAAAATCGCAAGGCTTTCTTCTTAAGTTATTTACCTCACTAACTAAAGATCAATCAAATCAATTGTCTCCTTATGTATTATTCGAAATCATTGTCGATAATCAGCTTTGGAAAATTAAAAACCCGCTCTACCTCAAAACTAGGTTTACTGAAATCTTAAAATCCATAAACCCTGAATGGGCAACCCTTTTTAAGAATAAAATCACTGCTGTTTTTAAGGAAAAGGATATGGATGTACAGCTTGGTAAAAACTGGTCTGAAAAAGAGTACCAGTTTTTGATGAGTTATTTCTTGGACAGCGGAAAGGTAACTGTCAGCCAACAGTTTTCTAAGAATGAAATTATTGAACAGTTAGTAGATTATTTGGCTAAAAACCCTGAACGCGCTATCGGTTATTTACTAGAGTTTAATATGACTCGCATTAGTGAAACAGCTGCTTACAGAGAAGTTTTTACTAGAGATCTTATTCTTACTACAATAGAGGCTCACTTTTCAGACGCACCTCTTTTTTTAGCAGAAATTCAAACTTATTTTAAGGAGATAGAAGCTTCGGAAACAGCTGATGCATTGTTTTATAAAAGTTTAGAGTTGATCCTTTCAAATTATGTGGTAGAAAATAAGAGTAAACAGTCTGTTATCCCCAAGCTCATCAACTTGGTCGCAGAGTTTAAAGGAAAAAGCTATACTGGGTTGATCAAGAAACTCAAATTACTTTTTGAGCAAAGCCAAAGCAAACCGATAGAACAGTCGCTGGTGTTGAACAGAATAAGTAACGATGAAATCAAATTAGATACGTTTAGGCATTATATCGAACTCGGTTTTTACCCATTAGAAGTGAATGAAATCGATCAACGTGATCTATTTAAAAATCTTGTAAAGACCTACCCTCTTTTATTAAAAAAGCGATTGCATCTCTGGTCTCAAGACACAGAAAAATTGAAGCGACTTTTTAAATTGGTAATAAAAGAACATGAAAGGCGCCAACTAATCGCTTTAGTTCATCCACAATTGTTACAACTGCTGGATGCCCTACCTGAAATGATTAATTTAATGCTTAAAGAAACCCCAATAACTTTTAGCAAAAAACCCTTCAGTCCAATGCAGCTTCGGGTACTTTTGTCTTTGTGGGCCAAAACAAATTTTATTGTCAATCCTTATGAGTTGGTTGTTGGTGTAATTAAAGATTTTTTAACGGAAAGCAAGATAAGCGATGAGTATTTTAGACTTCAACTAGATGCTCTTCAAGAGGATCTTAAAAGTGATATTAAATTAATTGAGCTAAAGCCCTTTTTTGAGCAAACTGCTAAAAGAAGAAAACCGGATAAAGTTGAAATTTTGAAAGAAACCAACTTCAATAAAACTGAGCTGGAGGAAGGTGTTTCTATCAACAATTCAGGATTGGTTATCGCCTGGCCTTTCTTAAATATTTTATTTTCAAAACTGGATTTGATTGAAGATGGAAAACTGAAAAGTGATGAAGCAATTCAGAAAGCTATAGCTGCTACGCAATATTTAGTAGATGGGAAAAATGAGATAGACGAAACAGAATTATTGTTGAATAAAATTTTATGTGGGGCAGACTTGGATTTTTATGTTGACGACACCTTAGAACTCAATGAAATTGAAATAGGAATATGTGACATGGCCCTTAAAACCATTGTGGCTCAATGGGGTAAAGTAAAAAGTGTAGCCACTTTAAGAGATTATTTTTTTAAGCGCAAAGGAGTATTAAAATTTGATGAAAATTCAGGAGCCGAATTGCATGTTGAAAAAGAAACCAGAGACATCCTGATTAAATTTCTACCATGGAATCTTTCCGTAATTAAGACCAGTATAATGAATACGAAATTGATCATTCATTGGAAATACAATTAGAAATGAACCAGACTAGTAGTGAAATAGAAAAAAACTCGATTACTTATTCAAACGATTTGGCATGGCTAAACGAATTAATTGAAGTGCGTTTTAAGCAGCATTTTTCAAATGAATTAATTGATAACAACAGCTTTATTCCACCAGATTTAACTCATGATGACAGTAAATATGCCAACTGGGTCAAAAAGCTAGCGCTTAATAATTTTGAACGCCTGGTGGTCATATCATCTTTAGCTTACGAGTACTCATCAAATGTTTTTGACAAGTTTTTGATCAAAAACAAAGGATTGGATAAGCGCTTTACTGAGTTTGGAGGCAAACTAGATGATAAAAATTCAAGATTTATCCCTACCCTTGAGACCCTTGTTTTTCTTTATTACGGAAATGAAGTAGGATCAAAATTTCATGCACAACGTCTGTTCAACGAAAATCATGTCTTTAATAGAAATGGGGTCATCAGTTTAAGTTTAAAAACAGAGAACGACTCTGTGCTATCGAGAATTCTATCCCTTTCGGAAGAAATCATTCAGCTTCTTACATTGGGAGTAGAGTTCAAACCAGATTACAGCACAGAATTCCCTGCCAAACTTATTAAAACTGAAATGAATTGGGAGGACCTAGTTTTAAATCCAGTCATACTTGATGAAATTCAAAACATTAATACTTGGCTCTTACACAAAGACGAAATTAATCAAAGCAAAGTTTTGAGTAAAAAACTTAACAAAGGTTATAAATGTCTTTTCTACGGACCTCCAGGTACAGGAAAAACCCTTTCTACGCTATTGATAGGGAAAAAGAACAATAAAGATGTGTATCGTATTGACCTCTCCCAGATAGTGTCTAAATATGTTGGGGAAACAGAGAAAAACCTGGCTAAAATATTCAATATAGCAGAAAATAAAGATTGGGTGCTGTTTTTTGATGAGGCTGAATCTTTATTTTCCAAAAGGACAGCAGTAAATGACTCAAAAGACAAATTTGCCAATCAGCAAACAGCCTATTTGTTGCAACGGTTAGAAGAATACAAAGGCTTGATAATCTTGGCGACCAATTTAAAACCCAATATCGATAGTGCTTTTTCTAGAAGGATACAATCCATTATTAATTTTTCTATGCCAGACTTAAGAGAGCGAAAAATCCTTTGGACTAATTTCCTAAATGAAATGGCGACTGTAGACAAAGATACCATTGACCGCTTATCGAAGGATTTTAAATTAAGCGGAGGGAGCATTAAAAATGTAATCCAATTCTCTTGGTTGTTGGCGAAAAGGAACGGAACTGAAATATCAGAAAAAATAATACTTCAAGGCATTCGCAGGGAGCTAAATAAGGATGGAAAGTCTATTGATTCTATATAGTAAATCTTTATCTTAGTAATAATCTTAGACACTAAATTTTGGCAGAGGAAGATATAGACGAAAATAAAGAGGAAAAAAAGGATGAGAGTGCTTCGAAGAGTATTGGCATCTCTAAAGAAATATTAGGGAATAAAGTTGATATTCAAGGGGAAGAGGCTGGTGGTTCCGTTAAAGGGGTAGGCGCAACTATAACAGGACCTGGAGAAGCCTATGTAATTCAAGCAAGCCTTAGTCGTACCGATGACGGCATTTTAATTTCCGGTCAGGGGAACTATACCAATGGTCCTCTGGAAGGGCAACTCAATGCCACATTAAGCACTGACGAAAATTATATTCCTGACCCAAGTACATTAAGTGTTGGAGGTGCCGTTAAAGTATCACAAGAAGTTTCAGGCATTCTCATTGAGCTTGCTGGAACCATGGAAAACGGTTCACTAGCAAGTCTTGCTGGTACAATACAAGGGCCAGAAGGAGCCTATTATATCAACGCCTCAGTGGTAGATAGTGGAGACACTTATACCATCACAGGAGAAGGAGCTTATGCTACAGGACCGGTTCAAGGTGCAATTAAAGCTCAAATTCTTACAGATAAGTCGTTTAATGTTGATCCATCTTCACTCAATATTGGCGGTCAAGTAAATATTGAAAAAGAACTGGTAGGGGTCACCGTGAAACTGGCTGGAACCATGGAAGCAGGTTCTATGTCCAGTATTTCTGGAACTATAGAAGGACCCTATGGAGCCTTTGTTATCAATGCTGCCATTACTGATAATGGAGGCACCTATACGATCACAGGTTCAGGATCCTACTTGATGGGACCTCTGCAAGGAACTCTAAATGCCGAAATCCAAACCGATTCGTCATTCAATATTGATCCCTCAACACTTAATATCGGAGGAGAAGTATCCCTCAGTGAAGAAATTGCTGGAAATCAAATTGACCTTTCAGGTAAGGTTGAATCGGGATCACTTTCTGCATTATTAGGTTCAGTTCAAGGACCTAACCAGTCATACATGATTAGTGCGTCTGTTGTAGACAATGGGGGAAGCTATACCATTACTGGCGAGGGCGCTTTCAGTGCAGGCCCTATTCAAGGGAGTTTAAATGCCCAAATCAATACAGATGCTGCGTTTAATATTGATCCATCCTCCTTAAATATCGGAGGTGATGCAGCTGTAAATACCGAAGTTGCTGGTTTTATTATCAACTTAACAGGTGCCGTTGAAGAAGGTTCTTTAAAAAGTTTATCAGGAACAGTTGCCGGACCTGGAGGTTCATTTTTAATCAATGTTTCTGTAATTGACAACGGTGGAACTTATACCATTTCAGGAGCAGGTGCTTTTGCTGTAGGGCCTGTTCAAGGAAATCTGAATGCTCAAATAGAGGCTGATTCGGCCTTTAACATTGATCCAAGTTCACTAAACATAGGCGGTGATGCTAAAGTAGATACTGAATTGATGGGCATAAAGATCGATATGTCTGGTACTGTCGAAAACGGATCTTTAGCAAGTTTGACCGGAGTCATTGTCGGTCCAGACGACTTCTTTACCATAAATGCTGCAGCCGAAAAAAACGGAGAGCAATATAAAATTTCAGGATCAGGTGCTTTTACGGCTGGTCCACTTCAAGGAAATTTGAATGCAGAAATTCAAACAGACTCCGCTTTTAATATTGACCCTTCTTCATTTGATATTGGAGGAGATGTTGCCTTAAGTGAAGAAATTGCTGGAAATCAAATTGACCTTGCTGGTACGGTAGCTGGGGGTTCTTTATCCTCTCTTTTTGGAACTGTCGTAGGTCCCGCTCAATCCTATACTATCAATGCTTCCGTAGTAGATAACGGGGAAGGATATACCATTGCTGGTAATGGAGCATTCAGTGCAGGACCCATTCAAGGAAGTGTAAATGCGCAAATTAATACCGATGCCGCTTTTAATATTGATCCCTCTTCTTTCGATATTGGAGGAGATGCAACTGTGGATACCGAGATTGCAGGAATTAAAATTAATCTAGCAGGTACTGTTGAGGAAGGATCATTAAAAAGTTTAGTAGGAGTTGTTGAAGGACCCAATGGCGTCTTTTTGATAAATGTTTCAGTAATAGACAATGGAGGAACCTATACCATATCGGGTGCTGGCGCCTTTGCTGTAGGACCTGTTCAAGGAAATCTCAGTGCCCAAATAGAGGCAGACTCTGCATTTAATATTGACCCAACTACCCTAAACATTGGTGGTGATGCTACTGTTGATACAGAGTTAATGGGGATAAAAATCAACATGACAGGTACCGTCGAAAATGGATCTTTGGCGAGCTTAGTGGGTGTGATTGTAGGGCCAAACGACTTCTTTACTATCAATTCTAGTGTTGAAAAGAATGGTGAACAGTACAAAATCATCGGAGATGGTACCTTTTCGGCTGGTCCTGTCGCAGGAAATGTTCACGGTGAGATTCTAACGGACCAGAGTTTTACTCCTGATATGGATAGTGCTATACTTTCGGGAGATGCAACTGTCGATACCCAGCTTGCAGGTAATCAAATTAACATGGCTGGAACCATGGAGGCTGGTTCCCTACAAAGTCTTGAAGGAACCATCAATGGCCCCAATGGGATGTATCTGTTAACCGCAGCAGTAACCGATAATGGCGATTCTTACACTATCGAAGGCGGAGGAGCATTTGCCGCAGGACCAATTGAAGGGAATGTTGAGGGACAGATACAGACGGATAAAAATTTTAATCCAAATCTTGACTCTCTTCAAATCAGTGGCGATGCTACTGTAGACACCGATTTGGCTGGGAACCATATCATTATGGCAGGAACCATGGAAAATGGTTCCCTTCAAAGTTTAGTTGGAACTATAGAAGGCCCTAATGGTTTGTATATGTTATCGGTCTCTGTTGTCAATAATGGAGATGGTTACACCATTACTGGTGGGGGAAATTTTGCTGTAGGTCCTGTTGAAGGAACGGTCACTGGTGAAATTGGAACAGATGCAAATTTCAATCCTCAATTCGATACACTAAACGTTAGTGGAGAAGCAAATGTAGATACAGAAACAGCTGGACATCATATTGTGATGAAAGGGGTTATGGTCAATGGCTCTTTAGTTAGTTTGGCGGGTACAGTTGAAGGGCCCAACGGACTATATGTCATCAATGCTTCAGTTGAAGACAATGGAGAAGGATATACAATTACTGGCGAAGGATCGTTTGCAAACGG
>JAFMLQ010000039.1 GCA_017852075.1 Flavobacteriaceae bacterium
GAGATTAATTTTTGTCAATATTCGTATTCAATGTATATTAGTAATGTTATAATCATAAATCAATTTAAATGAAAAAAATATTTTTATTATTAGTTCTGACCTCAAGTATTTCAAATGCACAGTGGGTTCAAAAGACATCATGTAAAAAAGATTCTGAAAAAATCGTAAATGAAGCAATTGAATCGATGGCAAACCTTGAGTATTTAACTGCAAGGGGTATGGCAAAGTCAGCACTTCTATTGGATCCAAATTGCGGATGTGCTCAATTGGTATTAGCAGCCATAAGTAGCCCAAATCCTAACTGGGGTAGCCAAAAATCTAAGTTAGAAGCTATTGATGTTTCAAAATTAAGTGCTGAAGAAAAAACATGGCATGGATATCTGATGGCATCAAGGGCTGATAGACCTGCATTTGCTAAATCTGCAGCAGCCAAACATCCTCAAAGCCCTTTAATAAATTATTTTTCTACTACACCAGCTGATATAAAGACTTATAAGACCTTTGCAGATAACTTCCCAGAGCAAGCAGCTTCATCATACAATATGGTGTCTTATGGGTATTTAAGAGGTGAAATGGGAGAACCCAATCAAGAAATGGCAATGGAATATGTAAAACGCGCACAACAAATGTATGACGGACCAAATTCGTACGATTCAATGGCCGAGCATTACGCATCTTTAGGGGATTATGAAAAGGCTTTAGAAGCCGAATTGAAAGCAATAGATTATGCACAATTCGCATCTCCCTATGCTGAATTTGCTGGTGTTTATTATGCAAAAGTGAATCAATCCGATTTTTCTGATCAACTCATTAAAAACCAAAAAGAGCTTCAAGACGCAATTTTAAAAGCTGACTATGAAGCGTATGCGAAGTATGAACACCCAGACATGAGTCATATCACAGGAGATTCGAATTTGACTCCTTTCTATCAGTTTGACAAAACTGCTTTTGAAGACGATCAAGGGATAGATTGGGACTCATTTGAATTTGAAAATATGGATGTCAGTTATTCTCCAAATATGAAAACTGCTGTCATTACCTTTAATGCGACTGGAAGTTATACATTTAAAGATACCAAAAAGGAAGTTCCTTACAGCACAAGAGGATCATCGGTTTGGGTAAATACAAATCAAGGATGGAAAATCATGCATAGTTCTTGGGCTCCAAGCCAGGATGGAATTGGTATTCCAAAATAACATTGCCCTAAACATAGCAATGAATTTTAAAAACCCTCCCAAGTGGAGGGTTTTTAATTTCCCTTTTGCCCCCAACCCTAAAAAACTCTGACCCCTATTAACTTGATTCACCTAGCCTAAGATTCCTATGTTTTGGCGTTAGTAGAAAATTTTAGTGCGTGATAAGAAGTGCAATTTATTTTTTAAAGCAATTTGTAATGGTCTGTGAGGTCACAATTGCTATAAACTCGCCCCATCATTCCTTGAAACCGAACGTAAAATTTGAAATGTAGCATAATATTCGGTACTTTAGGTTCAACATATTTATCACCATGAAAAACATTCTTTTTTCCGCTTTATTTATTCTTCTGTTTTTTGGCTACGCTCCCGCTCAAGAACAGTTAGGCTATCAACTTCCAAAAAAGGAACTCTTGGATCTTGTTGATGTAGATCTAGCGCCACAAGTGTTAAGCAATTCCAAGAATACAGTTTTGGTGTTAATCTCGAGATCCACCTACAAAAGTATTTCAGATTTATCTAAAAAAGAACTGAGAATTGCTGGTCTTCGCGTCGATCCAAAACGGTTTATCGGAAGCAGAACAACGTATTATAATAAAGTACAACTTATACAACTCGCCAAAGGTACTTCAACTATTGAAGTAAGCGGACTCCCCGAAAAGCCCCAATTAACCAACTTTAGCTGGTCACCAGATGAAAAGAAAATTGCGATGACGCATACCTCAGAAAATGGGGTGGAATTGTGGGTCCTTGACATTGAATCAAGAAAAGCAAGGAGGGTTATTGATAAGCCCATAAATGCTTCAATGGGCAGTAGCATTGCTTGGTTAAAAAATAGTAAAGCACTTTTAGTCAAATTTCTTCCAGAAAACCGAGAGGAAATAGTAAATGCCGCAACAAACATCCCTACAGGTCCAAAAATTACTGAAAATAACGGAGAAAAAGCCCAAAACAGAACTTACCAAGATCTGATTAAAAATCCTACTGATGCCAAAAACTTTACTCAAATCAGTAAATCTCAATTACGTATCGTCTCTTTAAAAGGGGATGATCAACTCTTTTTGGATTCAAAAATGTATCGTACCGTACGTTTTTCTCCAGATGGCAAATATGTGTTGGTTTCATTTGTAAAAACACCGTTTTCCTACTTGGTTCCCTACTATCGTTTTCCAACAGAAACACACGTTTATGATTTACAGGCAAATTTGATCAAAGTGATTTCTGACACACCTCTTCAAGAAGTACTGCCCAAGGGATTTGATGCTACTTCTTCAGAGAAAAGAAATATTGACTGGAGAAAAGATCTTGCTGCCTCACTGTACTACGTAAAAGCCTTGGACGAAGGCAATCCACAAGTGGATGTATCCTTTAGAGACGCACTATACCAATGGGATGCACCATTTGATGAAAGCCCTAGGGAGTTGACTAAAATAAAGAATCGCTTTTCAGGAATTTTGTGGGGAAATGAGACTACCGCAGTAGTCTATGACAGGTGGTGGAGCAATAGAAACTCCAAAACCTACCTTTTCAACCCTTCAAAACCAGGGTCTCCTGCAACCGTTATAAATGATAGGAATTATCAAGATCGTTATAGCGACCCAGGTAGTTTTGTGACTAAAAAAGGAGCTTACGGAGAAAACGTTTTGGCGATTGATGAAAATTCTGCTTTCCTAATAGGAGATGGTTTTTCAGATGAAGGTCAATTTCCTTTTTTGGATAAAATCAATTTAAACTCTTTTGAATCTAAGCGCCTTTATCAATCTACTTTCACAAATCAATACGAAAGACTATATGACTATGATCCTAGCAATGGGAAGCTAAGAGTTCAAATTGAATCCAAAAGTGAATACCCCAACTATTTTGTTCGAAATTTAAATCAAAATAAACTGGAACAGATCACTTTCTTTGAAAACCCTTTTAAGAAACTTGAAAAAGTTGAAAAAGAATTGCTTACCTACACTCGAGAAGATGGCCTTGAACTGAGTGGTGTGCTGTATACCCCAGAAGGATTCAATAAAAAAAATCCAACACCACTGCCTATGATTCTTTGGGCATATCCAAGAGAATACAAGGACAAATCTAGTGCTGCCCAAAAAACAAATAATCCCAATCGATTTATTTATCCCAATTGGGGCTCTCCTATATATTGGGTAACACAGGGATATGTGGTGTTGGACCGAGCCGCTTTTCCAATTGTAGGAGAAGGAGACAAAGAGCCTAATGACAGTTTTAGAAACCAATTGGTTGCCAATGCCAAAGCAGCAATAAACGCAGTTGTTGACAATGGCTATGCTGATCCCAATCGCGTAGCCGTTGGAGGACACAGTTATGGCGCTTTCATGGTGGCAAATCTATTGAGCCATTCGAACTTATTTGCAGCTGGGATTGCTAGAAGTGGTGCGTATAACAGAACCCTCACCCCTTTTGGTTTTCAAAGTGAATCTCGTTCTTACTGGGAAGCTCCTGAAGTGTACTATAATATGTCTCCCTTCATGCATGCCGAAAAGATGAAAACACCACTTCTCCTAGTTCATGGTGAAGCAGATAATAATTCTGGTACTTACCCCATTCAAAGTGAAAGGTATTACAATGCGTTAAAAGGACTTGGAGCAACCACTCGTTTGGTAATGTTTCCCAAAGAAAGTCATGGATATAGAGCTAAAGAAACAATATTACACTTGATTTGGGAACAGGATCAATGGTTAGAAAAACATGTGAAAAACAAACAAACAGAATTACAACGCAACACCAAAAAACCCAAAGGATAAAAACCCATTCTACTATGAATAAATTCATATCTATATTATTAAAATGTACCATCGCTTTTACGATAATCAATGTCTGGCTGTTTCGGTACGGTAAAAAAACAATGTTCAGAGGAGGAGATGCTACGGATTTAATTTCCGAATTTATAGCCTATGGCCTGTCCACAAATACAATGTACATCATAGGTGTAACTAAAGTAGTAGCAGCCGTACTTTTATTGATCAGTATATTCTACAAAAAAATTGAATTACCTCCTTTACTGCTAATTAGTGGATTGATGCTTTCGGCCCTCTATTTTCATTTTTCCATTGGAGATGGATTGATTAAATCTTTGCCTGCCGCATTGATGCTGAGTTGTTGTACTATAGTTTATTTTTTACGCTTCCCACAACAAACAGATTAAAAAAAGGATATTCCTTTCATTTGTGATGAACGAGGCAATTCTCTTCATTACGCATTTTTTTTTCAATACAATCTATGTAACTTGGGGTAAAATCAAAATTGATTCCAATGAGAAAATGTTCTGTAGTGGCCCTACTTTTTCTAATTAGTGCCCTCTCTTGTAAAAATGAAATTAAATTCCAAAAACCAAACGTTATTATCATCTATGCTGATGATTTGGGATATGGAGACGTGAGTTCCTATGGCTTAGGAACATTAACCACCCCAAATATTGATAAAATTGCCCAACTAGGAGCGCGATTCACAAGTGGGTATTCCAGTTCTGCGACCTGCAGTCCAAGTCGATATGCGCTTCTCACGGGAACCTATCCGTGGAGAAACAAACGTGCAAAAATTTTGACAGGAGCCAATCTTATCATAGATACTACAGAAATGACCTTGCCCAAAATGCTAAAAAATAAGGGCTATCAAACAGGTATTGTAGGAAAATGGCACTTAGGACTCGGAGACTCCAAAATTGATTACAACCAAAAAATTAGCCCTGGCCCTAACCAGGTGGGATTTGATCACAGTTTTATCATGCCCGATACGCAAGACCGAGTTCCTACGGTTTATATTGAGAATGGATCGGTAGTAAATTTGGACCCTGAAGATCCAATTGAAGTAAGTTTTGAAAAAAACTTTGAAGGGCAACCTACAGGCAAAGACAATCCCGAACTGCTATCCATGAAATGGCATCATGGACACAACGGATCTATCGTCAATGGAGTCCCACGAATTGGATTTATGAAAGGAGGTACAAAAGCCCAATGGAGTGATATTGATATGGCAGATGAATTTCTTCATCAAGCCAAAAAATATATCAGTACTGTAAAGGAGAAACCTTTCTTTTTATTTTACACCCTACAACAACCGCATGTCCCGAGAACACCACACCCTCGGTTTGAAGGAAAATCGGGAATGGGGCCTAGAGGTGATGCGATAATTGAGGCTGATTGGTGTATCGGACAAATTTATGCACATCTTGAAGAAAATAATTTATTGGAAAATACCATACTGATACTCTCCAGTGACAACGGCCCAGTACTCAATGACGGATATTATGATGATGCGGTTGAAAAATTAGGAGATCACACGCCCTCTGGAGATTTAAGAGGAGGAAAATACAGTCTGTTTGAAGCGGGAACACGAGTGCCTTTTATTACCTACTGGAAAGGAAAAATTAAACCTCAAGTAACTGATGCAATGGTTTCACAAATTGATTTTTTAAACTCTATCGCCTCTTTAATAGGATCTGAAATAAGATCTAAAGATGGAATGGATTTATCTGATGTGTTGTTTAAAAATTCAGGTGAAGGAAGAAATGAATTGGTGTTAGAAGCACAAACCAAAACTGCTTTTAGAAATAAAAATTGGGTCCTCATACCCCCCTATAAAGGTGCTGCAAAAAGTTTTTACACAAATGTAGAGCTTGGAAATGATGCGAATTATCAACTTTTTGATTTGCATACAGATCGGTCGCAACAAAATAACCTAGCAGAAAGTCACCCCGAAAAATTGAATGAGATGATTGAACGTTACCAAGAAATTAGAGGGAGTCAATAAGACGTATTTTTGCTAAATGATTTTCAGACTAAACTGATTTTAGCAATCCTCCGTCTATTGGAATGTTTGTTCCCGTAATATATGAGGCTTTATCAGAAGCAAGAAAACAAACAAGACTAGCATACTCTTCGGGTTGTCCCATACGTTTCATGGGTACAGCGTTTTCCATAGCCTCTCGAACTTCTGAAAGGGAAATTCCCATTTTTTCAGCTTTGTTAATGTTTAGTTGTTCGATACGTTGCGTGTCAAAATATCCTGTAAGAATTGTATTAATAGTAATCTGGTCTTTTGCGATATCAACTGACAAGCTTTTTGCCCAAGTAACAAGTGCTGCTCGCAAACTATTGGATAGCACTAAATAATTTAAAGGTTCCTTTACTGAAATAGAAGCAACATTGATAATGCGTCCCCAGCATTGTTCTTGCATATGGGATAAAGCTAAAGTCGTACAATACACCGCACACTTAAACAATAGATCAAAAGCCCTTTGGTAATCGTCAATCCCCTTTTCCAACGCACCTCCTGCAGGTGGGCCCTGTGTATTGTTTATCAAAATATCGATTCTATTTTCTGTAAAAAAAGCTTTTATTTTTTTGGAAAAAGCTTCATAATCAGAAAAATCTACTACTAGATAGTCGTGGTTTTGCCCCTGAGAATGATCCAATTGAGCAACAACCTCTTGGAGTTTTGTTTCGTCTCGCGCCATTACAACCACTTCGGCACCTGAAGCTGCAAGTTGTATCGCAATTGCCCTGCCAATCCCTTTACTACTGGCCCCTACAAGAGCTCTTTTCCCTGTCAAATCAATTTTCATGGTCTATTTGTATTCCTCGCGTGCTGGACTAAAAATGTCCATTAATGAACATGGTGTAATTGCTTTTCCTGAGTGTGGAATGTTTGAAGGGATGTGAACAATATCACCTGATTCATATAGTTGAGTTCTACCTTCAAGCGTAAATTCAAATGTGCCTTCAACCACATGCATGATTTGTTCGTGTGGGTGATGATGTTCGGGTGCTTCAGCCCCTTTTTCAACTGTCCAAAACGCCCAGGTGATCTGGTTTCCATGAACCATTTTGCCATGATATCCTGGCATTAATTCTTTACTCGGTAAATTGTTAAGATTCATCTTTTTACTGCTTTTGAGTGACTTCTAAGTTAATGCATTTGTAAGAATCGAAAGTAGATTCTCTACATTTTTAAAAAATTTAATTTGTATTTAATTCTATTTTATTAATTTTATAGACTATGTCTAAACGTGTACTTTTCTTTAACTTCCATGAGGGCGTAAATTCTATCTTTTTAGATGGAAAAAGGTACACCCGTGCTGAATTTGAAAAAGCCAAAGCAAGAGAAAAAAGAAGAGACAAAAAAGGGCGTTTTATGAGTATTGAATAACACTTCATAAACTCCACTTTCTCAAAGTAAATTCTCCAATCCTTTTCATTTTAGTTTTTAATTTTTAACTCTTATCCCAAAATCAGAGTTTTTAATTGGTAGAGAATTGTTGACGCTACACTTTTATTATGAAATTGGTCTGACTCAAACCTAAAGTTCGATTACACTGAACGATTCAAAAATTGGCTAAAAATTCTTTCGTCTAAGAAGTTTTACTATTCACACACAATTGTATTAAAATAGTTTTCTTTGTGTAAAATTTAAATAATAATGGGACTTGAAACAATAGATATTGTAGGTTGGTTGGCTACAGCCTTTGTGATTTTTTCTTTTTTGATTAATAATATGTTGTGGCTTAGAACCGTAAACCTAGTAGGGGCTTTGTTATGGTTGGCTTACGGGATAATTGACCTTTCATACTCCATCATTTTCTTAAATGTGGTCGTTGTGAGTATTCAGACTTTTAAAATTATAGGTTTATTGCAAAAACCCAAAATCTAGATTTTTCCCTTTTTGAAAAAAAGAAGAAGAGATTTGGGTTTTTTAGAATAAAATAAATTTTTTAAATTTGTTATATCCCGTGTGGACTGGGAGAAACAATATAGTCGCGGGTGGAGAGAACGCATCCGAAAAAATCGTTACATAGGTTTAACGCTTAAAGCATCAATAAGCTGGCGAGAAGTTTATGTTCCTTTTAAAAACAAGCATTCAACTTCATTTTGCTTTTTTGGCTTTGGTATGTTTTAAGATTTTTAATTTTTTAAATAATGAAATATTATAACAAAACCCGGACGATTGAACAAAAAGTAACAGACAGAGAAATTCTAGAACTTTTGAAAAAACAGAATGAATTATTAGAGTCTATTTTAGAAAATGTAAAGAAAAACTAAAAAACGATTTGTATTGATGAAAAAAAGACTGTGTATTTCATTTTTAGTTTTGGCTTTTTTTGCGTCTTGTGGTTCGCTTCAAAAAGTGGACAATTCCCACAAAAAAAAGGAAACCACTACACTACCCCCTGATGTGGGATCCAATAAATACTCCAAAAAAAGGAACTAAAAGTCGCGTCACAGTGACATCTTATAATCCCTCTTTTCCTCAAATTTACCTTTGAGGACTTTGAGGGATTTTTTATACATGGCATTTCAAAACATTTCTCAAACACCCATGGGTAATCATTTTATCTTTTTTTTGTAATATTATTTCACTAAAGTTATCAAAACAATGAATGAGACCAAATATTTGTTGGCGTATTCCATTCCCTTATCTGCAATCATTGGAATGAAAATTGGAGGAATTTGGAGTTATACCACAGTATTCTATGCGTTTGGGTTCATCCCCATCTGGGAATCTATTTTGAAACCCAAATCTGAACCACTCAACGAAGAAAAAATTCAAAATCGATTGGCTAATCGCTTTTTTGATTTGATGCTTTACTTCAACATCATTATCGTATTTTCAATGTTATTTCTTGGAATAGATCATTTGACTTCACAATCCCTCCCGATGTATGAGCGTATCGGTCTTGTTCTTACCCTTGGAATTGTATTGGGCACCAATGGGCTTAATGTAGCCCACGAATTGGGACACCGTACCGCCCAATGGGAGCGGACGCTTTCCAAACTTCTTCTTATGCCTGCTATGTATATGCATTTTTATATCGAACATAATTTTGGTCATCATCAAAATGTGGCGACCTTAAAAGATCCTGCAACTTCTTTAAAAAATCAATCGGTTTTTTCGTTTTGGTTTAGCTCTATCATAGGACAAGTTCGCAGTGCATTTCGAATTCAAAAAAATATCCTTAAAAATAAAAAACAAGGGTTCTTTAGTTTCTACAACGACTTCTTTTTTTACCTCTTATTTCAATTAGGCTATCTAGCATTAATGGGTCTGTTTTTTGGCACAAAAGGTGTTTTGTTTTCTTTAGCAATAGCTCTAGTTGGAGTATTATTATTAGAAACCATCAATTATATTGAACACTATGGTTTATCAAGAAAGTTAGAGGGTTCAAGATACGAACGCGTCTCACCAATGCATTCGTGGAATTCCAATCATACAATCGGACGCTTGGTCCTATATGAATTGACACGCCATAGTGACCACCATCACCGCGCTTCAAAAAAATATCAAATCCTTGAAAGTATTGAGGAAAGTCCCCAATTGCCTTTTGGATATACCACCTCTATGCTTATCGCCTTTTTTCCCCCGCTTTGGTTCAAGCTTATGAATAAACGGATTCCAAAAAAAGTATAATACTTTTTAACTAGTATTTAGGCTGCCGCATTTGGAGTAAAAGTACTGGGACGAAAATTCAATGTAAGAATGTGCATTACAAGAAATCTCATTTTTTCATTACACAGTAATTTTAAACCTTATTTAAGTCCGTTTCGCCAAAATTTGGAAAACCCATTGAAGTAGTTTGAACTACAACGCATTTTCAATGTAGGTCAAACATCGTTTGACTTCTTCTACGGCATTCGAACCTTCGGGTATATCATACTCCACTTCAATGGTGACAGGAAATTTGTAATTTTTATCTCGTATCAACCGAACGACTTCTTGTATAGGAGTATCTCCTTTACCCCACATCAAATTCCCCCCGCTGTTACTTTTCTTTTGACGGTCTTTTAAATGCATGCTCACAATCTTATCGTATTTTTCTTCAATAAACTGAACTGGATTTTCGTTTTCTGCGGCAACATAATGACCAAAATCAAGATTCATCCGATTTGCATTGGACTGAGCCATCGCAGTGTCCCAAAGAGTAGGCGTCTGTTGTTCATGCCCGTGATAACCGATGAGAATCCCTTCCTCTTCAGCGAGTTTTGCTAATCGTGCGGTATGAGCATCATCCGAAGGATGCTCTAAGGTCACATGATTTGCCCCCAAGGCCTTTGCTGCACGCATCCCATAACGAATTGCAGTGTCAGAATCATTTTTTCCGAAAACGCCTGGCTTAAATGCAAAAATAGAAATCCCTGCTGTTGCATATAAATTTTTAAACTCTTCGAATTTACTGTAATCTACATTTTGACGCCATGTCGCTAATTCTTGTTCATATATTTTGTTGTCTTTATCAAATTGATCGGCACTCATTTGCTCCTCCTCAGTAAGCGATTCATTTCTATACCTTTTGTAAAGTACTTGCATCACTTTTGGGTCTGACATTGGACTTACAGGTGCTCCGGCAAAAGGCTCAGCATGATTGCCCATAAGCTCAACATGAGTTACCCCAGTCTGTTTTATATATTCCAAAATAGCTAATGGGCTTTGATCTTCCATTGTTCTGAAAGACCAGGTTTGAACACCTATAGTAATTTCTTGTTCATTGTTCGGACTATTCTGACAGGATGCAATAAAAAAGGGAAGTGCTAAAATTCCGATAAAAAAGTTCAATATTATTTTCATGGTTTCTAATTGTTTAGGGTTGTACAATGACGTTAATTTGAGTTTTAAGTATAACTAAAAGTAATGCTATTTTTTTTGTAGGTAAAATCATTTTGTATTTCAGATATCTTATAGTAATATTGCAATATGGGAATAACTAAGACAGAAGGCTTTTCTACAAAGACCAACCAAATGGCAGAGGCGTTAAAAGTTTTAGGACATCCAGCAAGACTTTCTATCATCCAAATGCTAGCGAAAAGTACAGATTGTGTAGGAAATGAGTTTGTCGCTCAACTCCCACTGGCCCAACCCACTATCTCAAGACATTTGGCAGAACTCAAACGAGTAGACCTCATTCAGGGAAGTATCGCAGGCAATAACATTTCTTATTGCATCAATCCAAAAAAATGGAACTTGATACGTGAATTTCTACATGAAATTTCTCAAGAAATTGAATCAAAAAAAGACTGCTATTGATCTAATCCTCATTAAATCTCAAAAAATGAAACTGTCAGAAATTAAAAACCATTTAAACTTTTTAGAGAGCGTCGAATTTTCGCTTCCCGATGGAAGGCTTGTTCCTGCGCATTTTCACGTTACAGAAATTGGAAAAATCCAAAAGCAGTTTGTGGATTGTGGTGGTGAATTACGCTACACAGAAGTGATCAATTTTCAATTGTGGAGTTCAGACGATTACGACCATCGTCTGAGTGTTTCCAAGTTGCAATCGATTATTAAAATCTCTGAAGAAAAACTCGCTTTAGATAATTTGAAAATTGAAGTAGAATATCAGGATTCTACCATCGGTAAGTATCATTTGGATTTTGATGGGAAAAGATTTTTGTTAATTCCGACTCAAACTGATTGTCTTGCTAGAGACAAATGTAACGTAGAGCCTCTCAAAGAGACAGTAAATAGTCAGTGTTTACCTGGTTCAGGATGTTGTTAAATTTTTAAAAAATGATATCCACAACACCAAAGCTTCAAAAAAAAATTAAAATAGCACTCCAAAGAGAAATCTCAAAAGAGCGCAAAGAAATCCTTCAAGTACTTATAAACTACATCCAGAAAAAACGTGCAGAGAATAAAGAACCCCTACTCAACTTTATCTGTACCCACAATTCCCGCCGTAGTCAATTTTCTCAAATATGGGCATATACTGCTGCAGGGTATTACAACATAAAGATCAAGTGTTATTCTGGGGGTGTGGAAGTCACTGCATTCAATACACGTGCTGTAAATTCTATCAAACGCAGTGGGTTTATAGTGACTTCAACAGAGGGTTCCAATCCTTACTATCAGGTGACGTATAACCACGATGCTACCCCATTGGTACTCTTTTCAAAATTATTTGATCATCCTGAAAATCCTTCCCTTGACTTTGCAGCTGTAATGACTTGTGCACATGCCGATGAAAATTGTCCGATCATCCCTGGTGCAGAAGAACGAATTTCCTTACAATATGACGATCCAAAAGCGTTTGATAATACTCCTTTAGAAACTGAAAAATACGATGAACGGTCCCTACAAATTGCTTCAGAACTTTTGTATGTTTTTAAAAGTGTAGGTGAATAACCTGATCTGAATGATTTGATTTTTTTTTAAATTTGTTCGATGAATTGAAAGTCATGATAAAAAAAATATTCTATTTACCGTTTGCCCCACTATTGCTTTTGCTCTTTCCATTAGTTGCTATGCAATTTACCGATCAAGTACGTTGGAGTCTATTTGATTTTGTGATTATGGGAATCCTTTTACTTATAACAGGGTTCTGGACAAAAAAGGTCATTGATCGAGTGAAAAGCTTTCCCAAACGTGTCATTTTTATAAGCCTAGTTATTCTTCTCTTTTTATTGATTTGGGCAGAGTTAGCTGTTGGAATTTTTGGCTCACCTTTTGCTGGTAGTTAATTTTTAAGTTTCCTTAAAATAAAATCAACTGGGGTTTCTTGATAGGCTCCTGAGTATTCCAGGCCTACTTCAATTGCTTTTTTGCGAAGGTAATCTGCGTGTTTGTAGCTGTGAAAAAGAACATTAAAATCTATTGAATCGTCAGAAGTAATGACCATGTCCTCATACACGGGATTATAAACATACAAAGGAGGGTCATTTGCATCCATCTGACTGCGATAGTCTAACAATTTAGATTTTTCTTCTGTAGGAACTCCATTGTAAAACTGAATAAAAATGGTTTCAAGCTCTGTGAAGGCGGTTCGTAAAGGATCCAGAGAAAAATCAGGAAAAAGTTGCTCCCACTGATATAAGTCATAGGTGCTCTGTGCAAAGGTTGCAAAAACTCCTTGCACTTGACTATTCGTCTTCTCTCTAAACCCATTCCACTGGGCAATCCCTGCTCCTGCGGACACGCCGGCGAGAATAAGTTTGTTTGAAGGAAGGTTTAATGTTGCAGCTTTGTCTGTTATAAATTGGATGACAGCAGCACCGTCCTCAAAAGAACTCAGAACACCCTCTGCCTCAGAATCATTGATAAAAGTGTATTCTGCATTTACGACAGCTATATTTTGTTCTAAAAGTGCTCTGATGATATTTTCTTGTTCTCCTTCATAAAGATCTTCTTTGGTTCCAAACAAAAAAGCCCCTCCGTGAAAAAAGAGGACTGCTCCATTCAAAAAGTCACTTTTTGGCAAAAGAATATCTAGTCGATTTCGCTCTTTGGCTCCATACATTACGTCATTAAAGAACAAATAATCACCCTCAAAAGGTGCAGTTGAAGGCGATACACCCAAAGTGATTTCGAGGGCATTAATCTTGTCGGTATCCAATGAATTAGATTCTGAACAGGCAATGAAAATGAGCAGAACAATAATGCTCAAATTGGCAATCGATAATTTATTTTTCATAGGGCATTTTTCTTTAATACAACTCCAGACTTTGTCGGTTTGAATATTCCTTGATCCACCGTAAGCTGTCCATTTACGATAACATATTGTATGCCTTCGGAATATTGGTGAGGTTTCTCAAAGGTTGCTTTATCTATTATAGTTTCAGGATCAAAAAGGGTCAGATCTGCTTTGTACCCTTCTTGAATCAATCCGCGCTTTTTGAGCCCCATAGCCTGGGCGGGTAGGTAAGTCATTTTATAAATAGCTTCATTCAAGCTTAATACTTTTCGCTCCCTTACATAATGTCCTAGTACTCTTGGAAATGTTCCATACCAACGGGGATGAGGATGTCCATCTCCCAATTTGACCAACCTTCCGTCTGATGCAATCATCGTTTGTGGATGTTTCATAATATTGACTACATCCGCTTCGTCCATTGCGTGAAAAATACAACTTGCCCCCCCCTTGACCTGTGCTTCAATCACCAATTCAGCTCCGTTTTCGGGGGTTGGTTCAAGTCCTTTAAGCGTACACCAATACTTCAAAGTTTTTCCTTCCAATTCTGGCATCCATTTGACTTTTGCAAACTGTACCCGATCCAGATCATCTCCTCCACGATCATTTAAAATATTGAATACAATTCCTTTTTTAATACGCTCCCGAAGTTGAGCATCTTTCAAACGTTTCTCAAATGCCTCGTTTCCTCCCGCTCTTGCCCAACTTGGAATTAAAACAGAAATGCCTGTATAACTCGCGTTGTAAGGGTATTGGTCAATTTGAATATCCAAGCCTCTTGCTCGAGCTTTATCAACCAATGCTAAGGTTTCATTACTTTTCCCCCACATGGGTTTTCCAATGACTTTATGATGGGTCAAGATAACTGGGATTGCTGCTTGTTCTGAAATAGTAATGGCTTCTTCTACAGAGGCAATCACTTCCAGTCCTTCATCTCTTAAATGGGAGGTGTAAATACCCCCCTTTTGTGAAGCTTCTTTGGAAAGTTCAATAACCTCTTCCACTTTAGAAAAACTACCCGGTAGATACTTTAATCCCGTGGAGATTCCAAATGCACCCTCATCCATGGCCTTGGAAACCAAAAGTTTCATTTCCTCTAACTCTTCATCGGTTGGATCACGATTGTCTAAATTCATTACCATTCTTCTCACAGTATTGTGACCTACCAGAAAACCCACATTCATTCCTACCCCTAGTTGAGCAAGGCTATCCAGATAAGTTCCAAAGGGGATCGGGCCTCGACCATCAGGGCCTCCCAAACTAGTGGTTACCCCTTGTCGGAGGTGACTTTCACAATCCGAAAGTGAAAAAATAGGATCCAAATGGGTATGTAAGTCTATAAAACCTGGTGTGACAGCCAAACCCGCTGCATCGATTACTCGCGCAGCTATTTTATCAGACAAGCTCCCTAAAGCAACAATTTGATCTCCACGAACTCCCACATCCATTAAGGCAGGGTCATCTAGACTGCCATCATAGACAGTTCCGTTTAGAATGAGCAAATCAAAGTCTTGATTTTTGTCACAACCTATACACAGAATTAAAATTGATGCAAAAGTGATTATTTTTTTCATTTGAAAATCTTCGTTTTTTAAAAGTAAAAAATTTAAAGAGAATTTGGAGGTTATTGAAACCAAAGGATCTGTTTTCATCAAAAAACAGCACAAACTAAAGCACTTTGCCGGAAAATAAAGAAAAATACACTGGTAAACTTTCCTACCAGTTGTCTTCTTGAAAACCCTCTAAGACTTTTTTGTAAAGGGATTGAAAAAAAATCATAGCATAGTTCGTTAGCGTTTGTTGGTATTCTTTGACTACTAACGGTTGCGACTGAATGTAAATTTCTTTTTTCTTTCTGCTTGTAATCGAATAATAATCTTGACTCATTTCCAATTGCGCTTTTTTGATAATTTGCTCTAAATCAGTCTCATCAAAATCCATTTTTGCTGGAAAGGGAAGCTTGTATTCTATGAGTTGTGCATCGGAATATGTTCCATCTTCATAGCTCATCTTTATCCTATATTTTCCTTCTTTTACTTGGATGACAAGGGTGTAATTGTGACCGTAATCGATATAATCCGAAAGTTCTGTATTGTTTGGGTTCATCAATTTGTAAGCATCGCGTACAGGAATAAGAGAAAGTGCCTTGACCACTATCCGTTTAGTGACATCATCCTTAAATTTAATCGCTGTATCAGAATCTTGATATATCAAGGAAAGAACATAATGTATCTCTGAAAATAAAGCTTCAGGGGATACATCGGGCACTTCGAATACTTGAGAAATCGATTTTCCCTCAATGCTTTGTGAAAATAACGAAGTACAAAGAAGAAATGAAAAAATAAAAGTTTGAATTCGTTTCATGAATACAAGGTACAATTTCCTGTTATTTTGATGAAATTCATTCAAATTTAATAAGATCTCAAATCCAACAAATAATTCTTTTAGCCTTTATGCTTTAATTGTATGGGAGTTTTTTATATTTAAAAATTATTGAGAGTAATTTTAAACATCTCTGGACTTTACACTCACAATTTTTGAAAAAAAAGCTTCTTTAAAAAATAATACAAGATTTTATGAAAGTTGAAAATACTTCTAAAATAGTAGTTCAAAACCAAAGGTCCTCTTGCCCTGTGAGTACTGTTCTTGAAATTATCGGAGACCATTGGTCTTTGATTCTCATAAGAGATCTTTTTTTACAAAGGACAACTTTTTCAGATTTTAGAAATGCACCTGAAAACATTTCCACAAATATTCTTTCTGACCGAATCCACAAGTTGTCCAGATACAATCTAATCTCTCACCGAATACACCCAAAAAATAGAAAAATAAAGCAGTACTATCTTACCGACTCCGGCATGGAATTGTATCCTATAATTTACGATTTATCCATGTGGAGTAAACATTATTTAGATATGGAATTTCATCCGCTTTCAGAAGAATGGTATAAAGACACCCATAAAGTTGCCCGTGAAAAAGTAATTGAAGACACCATTCAGAAATACAAAGATTTCAAGGAAAAACTATTGATGATTTCTTAAATCCACACCTTGAGATTAATGTTTTTTTTTACTCTTCTTGATAAAAATTTGACCCATGTCTAACGCATTACAACAGCTTGTTGAAGCGGAACAAAAAGCTGCCCATCTTTTTCGAGAAATAGAACGCCGCAATCTCATCTGTCCTGGAAAAACAGAAAGGGAAATCAACCAATTGGTTTATAACTTAGCTTTTGAGCTGTTTGGTATTAAAAAATATTGGCACAAACGTATTGTTCGCTCAGGAGAAAACACCTTATTCCCTTATGATGAAAACCCAAAAAACCTTTTGGTAAAAACAGACGATATCGTATTTCTAGATTTTGGTCCTATTTTCGAAGATTGGGAGGCAGACTATGGAAGAACTTATGTGCTAGGAGAGGATCCTTTAAAACACAAACTGGCCTCAGACATTGAAACTGCATGGCAGGAAGCAAATTCTTTTTTTCATTCTCAAAAAGAAATCAGTGGAGCAACACTTTATCAGTATTGTCAAGATTTGGCATCTGCAAAAGGATGGGAATTCGGAGGGCCTATTGCAGGCCATCTTATCGGCCATTTTCCTCACGAAAAACTAGACCAAGAAGATAAAACGAATTACATCCATCCAGAAAACCACCTCGATATGAATGCGCCGAATCAAAAAGGAGAAATCAGGCAATGGATCTTGGAAATTCATTTTGTGGATCGCACTCAAAAAATAGGTGGTTTTTTCGAACAACTATTAATTCAAATGATAACATGAAAGAATTTTGGGATGCGCGATATAAAGCAGAAAACTATGCTTATGGAAAAAATCCAAACCAGTATTTTAAAACTCAAATTGACCTCTTGCCTCCTGGCAAAATTCTTCTTCCTGCAGAGGGAGAAGGGAGAAATGCCGTATATGCAGCAAGTTTAGGGTGGGATGTGTTCGCTTACGATTTTAGTAAATATGCATACCGTAAAGCCATGGCATTGGCAAAGGAAAAGCAAGTTGAGATTAACTATCAAATTGCATCCTTGGATGAACTGAGCTTCACGGCTTCTGTTTTTGATGTAATTGGATTGATTTATGTGCACTTTCCCGATTCCATAAGAGCCTCAAACCATCGAAAACTTTCTTCGCTCCTTAAAAAAGGGGGCACAATTATTTTAGAGGCCTTTAGTACCAACCACCCAAACTACCAGAAAATAAACCCTGCAGTAGGAGGGCCCAAATTACCGTCCCAATTGTACAGCGAAGAAAAACTCAAAAACGACTTTGAGGAATTGGAGTTTAACGAGTTGAAAGAAGAAAAAATAACACTCGCAGAAGGAGCATTTCACAACGGAGATACCACGGTAATGAGGATGAACGCTGTGAAGTGATTTTTCCGAAAGGCTTTCAAACCATTTTTTTTTTATACTTTTCACAAAAACAA